>SFPN01000027.1 GCA_004551945.1 Clostridiales bacterium
GAACATACTTCTCAGGCCGCAAGTGTGGGGTCCGTGCGCCAAGGGCGCACAGACCCTGCGCGCAGCGGACTGCGATCCCCTCTTGTCGGAAAAGGCTTTTCCTTTTTCGACAAGAGGAGGAAAAAGCAGCAGGAAAGCCAAGGCTTTCCTGCTGCTTTTTCCTGTCAGAGAACCTGCTGCCCGCCTTTTTCACCGGCTTCCAGCCTCATGGAGGTAACAATATAGCTTACATTCAGAACCAAAAAGATCACGCACACACAGAGAACAGGCAGGATGCCGGTTCCCAGGGTCAACTGGGCCATGAGAGCAGCCGTCCAAAGAATCAGGCAGGTGATGCTGGTGATTTTGCAGGCCCGGTGGCTTGCCTTGTAGATCATGGTTTTCTGCCCCTCGTCGCAGCTGCTTTCCCAGGTTTTCTGGAAGTTCAGCTCAAAGAGGCTGCCCCGCTTTTCCGGGTTCATGGCCTTTTCCATCTTCAGCGCGGTATTCTGCACCGCGAGAATCCAGACATAGCCGAGAAGGAAGATCACCAGGACCGCAAGGATGCCAAAGCCTTCGGTTTTCTTCCCCAGGTCCGTCCAGTCAGCCAGCTGGATGGCCAGCGAAAAGGCAAACAGGTTCAGAATCAGAGCAATGTTGCCCAGCAGAATGGGATGGTTCAGCAGATGCTCTATGGTGTCCAGCACGGTTTCCTCTTCCCCGTCCCACGCGGCGAGCAGGCCCTTTGCCTTTCGGTTGATGATCAGGCAGGCGGCAAACAGCACCAGATTATACCCGGCAAACAAGAAGGGAAACATCCGGGTGATGCTTTCCATCGCGCTCTGCGGCAGCGGGCGGATATTCCCGCCATACTCTGCCATAAACATGCCAACAAAATAGCCCAGAACGCCGCAGGCCAGCACGATCAGGATAAACCGGACGATCAGGCGGCGTTCCCGTTTCTCTGTCTGTTTCATAGCTCTCCATCCTCCACATACTCAAAAATATCCTCAACGTGCACGCCGCAGACCTTCGCGATTTTCAGAGCAAGGGTGACCGAGGGGGAATAGTCTCCCCGCTCGATCTGAGAAATGGTCTGCCGGGATGTGCCCACAAGCGCCCCCATCTGCTGCTGGTTCACGCCCAGCTTCGCGCGGTATTCTTTCAAATGATTGTATAGCGGCATGACACCTCACCTTTTCTGTTTTTGGTTTTAAATGACAACTTTCCTTGTCATCATGATTCTACCATATGACAAGAATCCTTGTCAATATGGTTTGACAACTTTTCTTGTCATTCTCACAATTCGTCCCTTGCAGGAAAAAAACATGCCCTTGTTTTCCCCAGAGGAAAACAAGGGCATGTCAAGGTTTTCTATCAGGCCGTGCCTGCCAACGTCAGGGTGCCGGCGGCGCAGTCCAGGCGGTAGGTGCCGCTGTCGGTTTCGATCTGCCACACCGGGGTGAACACCGCCCGGGTCTCATCGCTGGCGCAGGTGTACCCCTCCGTAATGCTCCGGATCTCCGAGCAGCTGGTTCCTATCTCCTCCAGGCCCACGGCGAAATCCACCAGCAGGGTCTCCGGCTGGCGCATGGACTGGACCTCCCAGGTCACCCCCGCCGGAGGGCTGGACTCCTGGTCCAGCAGCTGGTCCTGGGAGGGCTTGCTGGTCTCCCGCAGGCTGCTCTCCCAGGGGACGGTCTCCTCCTGGACGGCGATGCCCCGGTTTTCCAGGTAGAGCAGGGCCTGCTCCCGGCCCAGCTCCTCATATCGCTGGGTCTGGCGGTTCTGGCTGACCACCACCCCCAGCAGGCAGAGGTTCAGCGCGGCCAGCAGGATAATCACCGCCAGCTTCAGCTTCGTTCGCTCCATGCCCTCGCCTCCTTATCCCGGCTCCCGGACGATCCAGGCCGTTGATGTCTGGCCGCTGCCGTCGTCCCGGCAGCACAGCTGCAGCTCTTTGCCGCTCTGGCCCATGGCTCCGGCGGCGGCGGCGGCCTGCCGCAGAGGCAGGACGGCACAGAGCTGGTCAGTCTTTTCGTACTGGCGGAGCCGGAGCTCAAAGCTGCTCAGGCGGCTGTCCCGGAAGGAGAACCGGGCGGCCCAGCCCTCTTCTCCCAGCTGAACCCAAGCGCCGTTCAGCAGATAGCAGAAGGTCAGCTCCACCTGGCCGTCCTCCAGAGTTTCGATGGACTGGCACCGCAGGCTGCCCGCCCCGGGCAGGTCCGCCATGAGCTGATCCAGGATTTCCTCCGCCTTGCTCTGCAGATCCCAGGCCTGCTGGGACAGGGCTTGATACCGTGCCTCCCCGCTCTCGGCCCCGTGGAAGAGGACCGTACCGTCCGTCTGCAGGCGCAACGTGTCCGCCCCCTCCCGGATGACAGTGCCGTCGGCAGACTCATAGACCGAGGCCGCCCTGGCGTTAAAGTCCAGCTTCTCCAGCAGGGATTGCCGTCCTGTCTCATCCAGGTCCGTCAAAGGGCTGGTCGAGGTATACACCGGGCAGGTGGGAGCCTGGTTCAGCACCATGGAGCTGCCGGGGCACAGGTCCGCCAGCTCCGGCAGTTCAAAGGCAAAATGGCTGTCGTTAACAGGCAGACTCTCCAGCGAGGCGGGCAGGCTGATGCTCCCGTCCTTGATCCGGCCGGTGTAATATTCCCCACTCTCCTCCTCATAGTAGGAAAGGCTGTCCACCCGGCCGCCCTGGGCGGTAACCAGGAACAAGCGCCCCGCGCTCACCGCCTGGTCGTTTTGGCCCCGGAAGGACACGTTAACGAGAAAATCGTAGCAGACCCAGCTGTCGGACTGGGTGATGGTCTGCTGCCACTCCTCCTGGGTGATGGACTTGGTCCCCTCCATGGCAGTGAGGGACCGAAGGAGCAGCTGCTCCAGACCGCCGCTGTAGAGACTGTCCACCTGCTCTTGGTCATACTGCACCCCGAACCGCCCCGTCTGGGTCTGGACCATCAGCCCCACAGGGTTCCCCCGGGACAGGGTGACCCCCTGGTCCCCGGCGTACACAGACGTCCCCGTCTGCCCGGCCGTATTGCCGGTGAGGGTTTGGAACATCCCGGTCTTCCCCATCAGGAAGATGGCGGAGCAGGCCAGCAGAACAATGAGCAGGTTTTCCAACTGGTCCAGCCGCTGGCGGCTGAGCTTCCTCCTCATAGCTGGGGCCCTCCAATCTTCAGCTCCATGCGGACGGTGGTGCCGGGACCCTCCCGGTCCACCAGGGTCAGCACACCCTCATGGCGCTGGATGATCTCCTGGGCGATGGACAGCCCCAGGCCAGTGCCGCCGGACTCCCGGGACCGGGCCTTGTCCACCCGGTAGAACCGCTCGAAGATCCGCTCCCGGTCCTCCTTGGGGATGCCGATGCCGTTGTCCTCCACCTCCAGCCACACCCGGTCCTGGGTCCGGCCGGCCATCATGAGAATCCGCCCGCCGTCGGGGGTGTATTTGATGGCGTTGGAGAGAATATTCATAATGACCTGCAAAACCCGCTCCCGGTCTGCCCGGACGGCGGGCAGGTCCCCGTCGCCCATCAGCTTCAGCACATGGCCGTGGCGCTGGGCCTCCAGCAGGACCGCCTGATAGCTGTCCCGCAGGACTTCTCCGAAGGGGAACTCCGTCAGGTTCATCTCGCTGTGGCCGGAGTCGAACCGGGACAGCGCCAGCAGGTCCCGGACAATGTGGGTCATCCGGTCGCTCTCGTTGAGGATCACCCCCAGGAAGGAGGCCATCATGTCCGGGGGCAGGTCCGGGTTCTCCGCCAGAGTCTCCGCATAGCTGCGGATGTTGGTGATGGGAGTGCGCAACTCGTGGGACACGTTGGCCACAAACTCCTTGCGCATGGTCTCGTTTTTCACCTGCTGGGTTACGTCGTGGATCACCGCCAGGACCCCCGCCTGCTTCTCCCGGTCGAAGGGGACCAGCAGCAGAAGGAGAATCCGGTCGCCCCGGACGGTCTCGCTGTCCAGGCAGTCTCCCTCCAGGTTCAGAACAGTATCCAGGGAGGCGATCTCCCCAAACAGGTCGTCGTAGCCCACAGCCCCGCCTACGGGGATGGGCATGTTCAGCATCTCCTCGGCGGCGGGGTTGGAGTGGATCACCTCGCCCGACCGGTTGAAGGCCACCACGCCGTCGGTCATGTGGAGGAAGAGGGTGCTGAGCTTGGTGCGCTCGTTCTCCACCTCCTGGATGGTGGTCTGGAGCTGTCCGGCCATGTCGTTGAAGGCCCCGGTGAGCACACCGATCTCGTCGTGGGAGGAGACCTGAATCCTGTGATCAAAGTCTCCCTCTGCCACCCGCTTGGCCCCCCGGGTCAGCGCCCCGATGGGGGTGACCATGGCCCGGGAGAGCAGGAAGGACAGCAGCACCGAGATCACCAGGCCGAAGAACAGGGCCTCGATAATCAGTTGGAAAATCTGGCTGTTCAGCTCCTGGACGGTGGCCCGCTGGTCCAGAATGTAAATAATGTAGTCCTGGCCGCCCCGCTGAATGGGAATGGCCAGGTCCAGGTAGGCGGCGGTCATGTCGCTCCGGTTGCCCTCCTCCCCCTGGTTCATGGCGCAGAGGAGGTTGGGGGTCATTTCCAGATAAGGGCCGTTCTTGTCGTCAGACCCGGCCAGGTAGCTGCCGGTCTTGCCGTCCAGAATATAGTAATCCCGGTTGCGGCCGTCCACGCCCAGCTCGCCCACGTAGGCCTGAAGAACCTGGTCCAGGGCCTGAACCCCGTCCGTCTCCCCTTCCTTGGGGGTGGTCAGATCCCGGACAAAGGCCGGCTCGCCGAAAACCTCCGACATCTGGGCGTAAAAATCGTTCAGAAAGAAGCGGTTGACGGAGTTGACCAGAAAGGCCCCGGCGATGGTCATCAGGCTCACCACCAGCAGGACCATGATCAGCACCAGCTTCATATGCAGACTTCGCAGCACGCCATCACACTCCAATCAGCTTGGCGAAAAGGGCCGCTTGTTCAAAGCGGTCAGATATCTTTCTGGAAATAATAGCCCGCGCCCCGGCGGGTGATGATGTATTTGGGCTGGGCGGGGTTGTCCTCCACCTTTTCCCGCAGGCGGCGGACGGCCACGTCGACCCCCCGCACGTCACCCACATAGCCCTCGTAGTTCCACACCCGCTCCATGAGCTCCTGGCGGGAGAACACCTGCCCTGCGTTGGAGGCCAGGTAGGTGAGCAGTTCAAACTCCCGCTGGGTCAGCTCCAGGTCCGCCCCATCCTTGAAGGCCTGGCTGGCCCCCTTGTCCAGGACCAGGCGGCCCAGGTCCAGCCGGTTGTCCCGGCTGGGGCCAGCGCTCTGGCTCACCATGTCCGCCCGGCGGATGTTGGCCTTCACCCGGGCCATCAGCTCCCGGATGGAGAAGGGCTTGGTGATGTAGTCGTCTGCCCCCAGGTCCAGACCCAGGATCTTGTCCTTCTCCGCCTCCCGGGCGGTGATGATCAGCACCGGGGTGCTGTAGCCCTTGTCCCGGATGGTCTTGCAGACCTCGAAGCCGTTCATGGCCGGGAGCATCAGGTCCAGCAGGATCAGGTCCGGGTTCTCCTCCAGGGCCAGCTTCAGGCCCGCGGCCCCGTCGTAGGCCTCCAGGGTGCGGTAGCCCTCCTTCTGCAGGTTAAAGCGGAGGATGTCCACAATGCTCTTTTCATCCTCCACGATCAGAACCGTTTTCCTCTCCATATGTCCTCCTTACGCCTTTTGCTCCTGCATCAGCAGGGAGGCCTTCAGAATGCCCGCCAGGGTCTTGCCGTCCTTGATTTCACCCCGGCGGACCATGTCCAGCACCTGGTCATAGGGCACCTGGAGCACCTCCAGGAACTCCCCGTCGTCCGGGTGACCATTCCCCCGGACCAGGTCCCTGGCAAAGAACAGGTGGATCTTCTCAGCAAAGATTCCAGGGGAGGAGAAGCTCTCTCCCATGGACAGGAAGGTTTTGGGCTCCAGGCCGGTCTCCTCCGCCAGCTCCCGCAGGGCCCCCTCTCTGGGGTCCTCTCCGGGCTCCAGCTTGCCGGCAGGCAGCTCCAGCACCGTCTCTCCCATGGGATAGCGGAACTGGCGCACCAGGGTGACCCGGTTCTCCTCGTCCAGGGCAAACACCGCCACCCCGCCGGGGTGCTCCACCACCTCCCGGTTGGTAATCCGGCCGTCCAGCAGCCGGGCCTTGTCCCGGCGGACGTTTACGATGATGCCTTCATACACGGTCTGCTGAGAGACCATTTCTTCTTTCAGTTCCACGTTTCTACACCTCTGCTTTGTTATCCTTTGTTTCGCGGGAGCGTGTCCCGGATTCCTTTTTTGTCAATTAGAATAGTATTATACCATAGTTTCGCGGCGCTGCCAACTTCTTTTCCCCGGGGGCAGCCGGAGGAAGGGCAGGTGGGAATCATTGCATTTGCCCGGGAAGGGCCCCATCCGGTATAATGGTGCCATCTCAGTTTCCCAGGAGGCTTTTATGAACCTTTCCCAATCCGGCGGCGGGACAGCCCTCTTCTTCTCCCGGGAGGAGCTGGCCGCCCTTCAGCTCTCCCCCCATGGGCTCACCCAGGCCCAGGCACTCCGGCTTGTCCGGGACGCACTGGCCCGGGCCCGGCAGCCCATCCCCCCCGCTATGGAGCTTATTTTCTTTCCTTCTCGACAAGGCGCCCTCTTTTTCGTCCTGCCCCAGCTGCCCCAGGCAGAGGAAGGCTGCAAATTTTCTGTTGGATTTGCATAAAAAATGAAAGATTTTCACCGCAATCTCACATTTTGTTAATTTTCTTCTTTTATTTTCTTGCAGGGGATGCTATAATGGCCCCAGAGCATGGCGCTTTATGGCCTGCGCTCCTGTAATCTCCGTATCCATCCGCATACATGTGTGCGCGAAAACCGGAAATGATATATACAGACCGGGGTATCCTGCCCCTGCTGGTCTGTTTTCTTACCTAACAATATAGTATATGTGTTTGAGAACGATAAAAGAAGGTGCCCGTTTTGACAAAATACGTGATCTGCGGCGGCAAACCTCTCCACGGCGAGGTTGAAATCAGCGGCGCAAAGAATGCCGCTGTGGCCATTCTTCCCGCAGCCCTTTTGGTAGACGGCGTCTGCCGGATCGAGAATGTTCCCAACATCAGCGACGTGACCCTGATCCTCGGCATTATGAAGGATCTGGGCGCCAACGTCCGCATGATTAACCGAACCACGGTGGAGCTGGACTGCTCCACCGTCTACAAGCAGAATGTTCCCTACGAGCTGGCCCGCCAGATTCGTGCTTCCTATTACCTCATCGGTGCTCTCCTGGGCCGCTTCGGCCGGGCAGAGGTTCCCCCGCCCGGGGGCTGCGATCTGGGGGTGCGCCCCATTGACCAGCACCTGAAGGGCTTCTCCGCCATGGGCGCGGAGATTCAGGTGGAAAACGGCTTTATCTACGCCGTGGCTCCCCACGGCCGCCTGCGGGGCGCCCAGGTCTACCTGGACGTGGTCTCCGTGGGAGCCACCATGAACATCATGCTGGCCGCTGCCCTGGCAGAGGGCCTCACCATCATTGAAAACGCCGCCAAGGAGCCCCACATTGTGGACCTGGCCAACTTCCTCAACTCCATGGGCGCCGACATTATGGGCGCCGGAACGGACGTCATTAAGATCCGTGGGGTGAAGAGTCTCCGGGGCGGCACCTATTCCATCATCCCCGACCAGATCGAGGCGGGCACCTACATGACCGCCGTGGCCGCCGCCGGGGGCGAGGTGCGCATCAACAACATCATCCCCAAGCACCTGGACTGCATCACCGCCAAGCTGGTGGAGATGGGGGTAGAGATTGAGGAAGATGGGGATTCTCTCATCGTCCGCCGCACCGGCAAGCTTACCCGCACCAACGTAAAGACCATGCCCTACCCCGGCTTCCCCACGGACATGCAGCCCCAGATTGCCGCCGTCCTGTGCCTGGCCGAGGGCACCAGCATCCTCACCGAGGGCATCTGGGACAACCGGTACCGCTATGCCGACGAATTCCGCCGCATGGGGGCCAACATCCAGGTGGACGGCAAGATTGCCGTCATCGAAGGGGTCCGCCAGCTCACCGGCGCGCCGGTGTGCGCCTGCGACCTGCGGGCAGGAGCCGCCATGATCGTGGCTGGTCTGGCCGCCCACGGGATTACCGAGGTGGACCAGGTCTACTATATCGAGCGGGGCTATGAGAACATTGTGGAGAAGCTGGCCAAGCTGGGCGCGGATATCCACATCAAGGCCATTCCCGATGAGGACTGGCGCACCAGCGCAGGCTGACGCGCCGCCCGGCACCCTACAAACAGCAAGACAAACGGACGGTGGAACCTCCGCCGTCCGTTTTTTCATATTTTGAAAAGGCTGAGGTTGATTGTATGGTCAGCATCCATCTCTTCTGCGTGGGCAAGCTGAAGGAAAAGCACTTTGCCGCCGCCTGCGCAGAGTATGAAAAGCGCCTGGGGGCTTTCTGCAAGCTCACCATCACCGAGCTGCCGGAGACCCGGCTGCCGGAGGACCCCTCCCAGGCCCAGATCGACGCCGCCCTGGAAAAGGAGGCCGCCCTTCTCTTCCAGAAGCTGCCCAAGGGGGCCAAGGTCATCGCCCTGTGCGTGGAGGGAAAGCTCCTGTCCAGCCAGGACCTGGCCGCCCAGCTGGAAAAGTGGACCGTGGAGGGCGCTTCCAGCCTGGCGCTGGTCATCGGCGGCTCCTTCGGCCTGCACCCCTCGGTGAAGGAACGGGCCCAGCTGCGCCTGTCCATGTCCCCCATGACCTTCCCCCACCACCTGGCCCGGGTCATGGTGCTGGAGCAGGTCTACCGGGCCTTTCAGATCAATCTCGGCACCCGGTACCACAAATGACCCAAAGAAAGGAGAGCTTCTATGTCTTATCAGGAACGCTATCACCGCTGGCTCCGCAGCGACGCCCTCTCCCCCCAGGAAAAGGCCGAACTGGAGGCCCTGGACCCCAAGGAGATTGAGGACCGCTTCTTTGGCATGCTGGAGTTCGGCACCGCCGGGCTCCGGGGCGTTATGGGGCTGGGCCTGCGCCGGATGAACGTCTATGTAATCCGCCACGCCACCCAGGCTTTTGCCCAGGTGATCCTGGCAGAGGGGCCCCAGCAGGCCGCCAAGGGGGTGGCCATCTGCTACGACTGCCGCATCCACTCCGCCGAGTTTGCCCGGGAGGCAGCCTGCGTCATGGCGGCCAACGGCATCCCCGTCCGCCTCTTTGACGCCATGCACCCCACCCCTGAGCTGTCCTTCGCCGTCCGGGAATACGGCTGCATTGCCGGTCTGAACGTTACCGCCAGCCACAATCCCCCGGAGTACAACGGCTACAAGGTCTACTGGTCGGACGGAGCCCAACTGCCCCCTCACCACGCCGCCGCCATTGCCAAGGTCATGGGGGAGCTGGACGTGTTCGACGACATCAAGACCATGGACTACCAGGCCGCTCTGGACCAGGGGCTCATTACCCTCATCGGCAAGGAAACCGACGATAAATTCCTGGCCCACGTGCTGGACCAGATCAACGACAAGGCCTCCGTTGCGAAAGTAGCAGACACCTTCCGCATGGTGTACACCCCCTTCCACGGCACCGGGTACCAGCAGATCCCCTATGTGCTGGGCGAGCTGGGAATCAAGCACCTGTACTGTGTGCCCGAGCAGATGGTCATTGACGGCTCCTTCCCCACGGTGAAGTCCCCCAACCCGGAAAATCCCGAAAGCTTCGCTCTGGCCCTGAAGCTGGCCAAGGATGTGGACGCGGACCTGATCTTAGGCTCCGACCCCGACGCGGACCGGGTGGCCATCCAGGTGAAGGACAAGGACGGCCAATACATCCAGATTTCCGGCAACCAGACCGGCGTCCTGCTGCTGGACTACCTGATCGCAGCCAAAAAGCGGGCCGGAACCCTGCCGGAGGACCCGGTGGCCCTCAAGTCCATTGTCACCACCAACCTGGCTAAGAAGGTGGCCGAATCCTACGGGGTCCGCAGCTACGACACCTTTACCGGCTTTAAGTTCATGGCCGAGAAGAAGAACCAGCTGGAGGCCGCCGGCCAGGGCCATGTGATTTTCTCCTACGAAGAATCCATCGGCTACATGATTGGCGACTACGTCCGGGACAAGGACGCGGTCACCGCCTCCCTGCTGCTCGTGGAGATGACCGTCTGGTACGCCGCCCAGGGCATGACCCTGCTGGACGCCCTGGAGGTTCTCTACCAGAAGCACGGCTACCACGGGGAACAGACGGTAAACCTGGTGATGCCCGGGCTGGAGGGCATGGCCAACATGAAGGCCCTCATGGCCGGGCTCCGGGCCAATCCCCTCCAGGAGATTGCCGGAACCAAGGTCACCGTCCGCCGGGACTACCAGGACGGCACCCAGGTGGACGCCGCCACGGGGGAAACCACCCAGATGGAGCTGTCCGGCTCCAACGTGCTGCGCTATCTGCTGGCCGACGGTACCGACCTGGTGATCCGCCCCTCGGGCACTGAGCCCAAGATCAAGGTCTACGTTCTGGCCACCGGCCCCGACGCCGCCGCCTGCCGGGAAAAGACCGCAAAATACGCCGCCTGGACCGACGAGCTGAAAAACATGGTGAACCATTGATAGCAGAATCAAACGTAAATGGACCGCCCCACCGGGGCGGTCCATTTTCTGTTTTCCGTTGTCACACCGGGTCCGCATACAGCAGCAGATTGTCCCCATCAAAATAGAGGTCGCAGGTCCAGGCTTTCCCGGCCTGCCCTTCGGCAGCGCGGATGCGGAGGCACTTGTCATAGGGATTCCACTCGGAGCTGCCCCAGTTCATTCCCTCCGGCCAGGCTCCCTGGAGCAGCTCCGGCAGTCTGGCTTCCCGGACGCTGCCCGCCCGCTGGAAGAAGATCTGGCAGTCGGTGAGCAGCTCGTTGTTTCCGTCCCCGTCCAGATCCGCAATCCGGGGCTCCTGGCTGCCATAGCACCGGGCCAGCAGGGCCGGCATATCGTCCTCTGAAAAATAGTAGAAGTCCGTAACGATCCCTCTGTTACCCCCATACTCTGCCGGGAGTTCTCCCCCATAGCGGAGGAAAAAACCATCGTATCCAAAGAGGTCCTGGAAAAAGAACATGCTGTGATCCTCGCTGAGCCCGGACTGAAATACATACCGGGTCTCGTCCCCCGCCACCACAGCAGCGTAGATGGCCCCGTCTGTGGCCCGGTAGGTCTGCACATAATGGCCGTCAAAGTCCCAGTTCTCCAGGAAGGTCACATAGTCCCCCACGTGGGGTTCTGTCGACACGACGGGTGCTTCATAGGGCTGCAATTCCGTTAACGGCAGGGTCATATCCGGGGTTTCGTCGGGGTAATCGGTTGAGATCGACGGCTTGGCGCAGGGCAGGTTGGAAACAAAGTGATAGTTCCCGCCCCCCTGGTCCTGCAGAGTCAGGCATTTCCAGCCATCTCCCATGAAATCGTCCTGATAGTAGAGCTTAACCTCTTTCCCGCCACGGGTCCCCACAGGGAAGAACACATAGGAACGGTAGTTGGTGTCCCCGTGCATGTGGTAGTAGGCGTCGGAAGCGGCGTCGTAGTCAAAGCGCAGACTGGTCTTGTTGGTCTCCTCCAGGGTCAGCCCCATGTACTCGGTCAGGATCTGGTCCATCTCCCCGGTGGTGATCTTAAAGGCGGGGCAGACCAGGTTGTCGGGGGCAGTCCCCAAAACGGTCCGGATCTCTTCGTCGCTGGGGTCGCTCCCCTCGCAGTAGAAAAGCTCATAAAGGTCGATGTCCTGAGGGGTTTCATAGGTTGAGGAGAGGAACTGGTTGCGGATGTTGTACTCGTCTCCATTGAAATATACCTCGTTGAAGAATTGCAGCTCCTCCCCGGTCAGGGCAGTGAGACCACCGATGTCAGCGCCGCCGGTAAAGGTGCAGGCGGACACCCCTGCCATCAGCAGCACCACAGCCACCGCTGCCGCCAGAACCTGCCGGGGTCCCTGGGCAATGCGGGTGATGCGGTCCTCCATCTGCCGCTTTCTGGCGGCCATGGTGGAGGCGGTGAGGAAGGGATTTCCCGATCCCCTCCCCCCGGGGATGAGGGCGAGAATGGTCTGGCCGTAGGGGATGCGCTGGTCCTCTCCCAGCCGCGCCAGAGCGCCCTCGTCGCAGGCCAGCTCACAGTCGGTTTTGGCGCAGGCCGCGGCCACCCATACCAGAGGATCAAACCAGTAGATGGTCAGGCACACGCACCGAAGCAGGGCCCACAGAGGGTCCAGGTGCCGGGCGTGGGTGTCCTCATGGACCAGCACATGGCGCAGCGTCTCCGAGGAGGACACAGCGACGGTGGGCATCAGATAGACGGCGGGCCGGACCAGTCCAAACAGGAAGGGGGAGCGGCCCCCTCCCTCCCGGATCAGATACACCCGCCGGGAGAATCCCGCCACCGGATAGAGCTCCCGCTCCCGGCACAAGCGCCGCCAGAACCCCAGGTTGGACAAAAGGAAGAAGCCTCCCACCAGAAGCATTCCCACCGCCCAGATTCCCTTCAGAATCTGGGGCAGGACGGGCTTTTCCACAGGGTTCGCTGCCACCGTCCCACCCTGGCCGGAAGGTACCGCCTGCCCCTGCCCCGCCGGGCTCTGCTGGCTGGGCTGGGGAGTAGAACCACCGCCGTCTGACTGCATGGGCTCCGCCTGCCCGGCCAGGGAGACAACCGCCGTCTCTTCCTGGGAACCGACGGCAGTCAGCACGGAAAAATCCGCCCCCGGAAGGCTCACCGGCACCAGCAGCCGCACCAGCACCAGCGCCCAGAGGGCATACTGAACCCGGCGGGAGAGGGTCCTTCGGAACACCCACCGCAGCACAAGCAGCGCTGCAATCAGGACCGTTGATGTGATCAGAATTTCTCTCATGAGGACCCCGCCTCCTTCGCCTGCTCCAGAATTGCGGACAGCTCCGCAATGTCCTTCTGGCTCAGGGCGTGGCTGTCCACCATGGCGTGGACCATAACGCCCAGGCTGCCGTTGTATACCTTGTCCAGAAACCGCTCGGTCTCCAGCCGGGAGGCGTCCTCCTGGAGCAGACAGGGGTAGTAGGCCTTGGCCCGTCCCTCCTCCCGGTAAGCCACCGCGCCTTTCCCCTCCAGGCGGGAGAGCATGGAGATGATGGTGTGCTTGCTCCAGCCGGTCTCCTCTTTCAGCGCGGCGGTCAGCTGGGTGATGGTCATGGGCGATGCCTTCCACAGCACTTTCATCAGCGCCCATTCTCCATCGGAAAGCTTTGTTTTCATGGATATCCCTCCTCTTGGTAGACAAACACTTACCTTATGTATTCATCCTACCAAAGAGGTAAACAGATGTCAACCTCCAAACGGTTACAATTTGGCGGCAGAGTGATGCGCTAGAAAACAAAAAACGCCTGAAACCGAACGGTTTCAGGCGTTTGCTTGGCAGCGGGAGAAGGATTCGAACCCTCACAAACAGAGTCAGAGTCTGTCGTGCTACCCTTACACAATCCCGCTATTTCGTTGTCCTCTCGGCTGTTCTCTCGCAACCGACAAAAATGATTATATCATCCTTTCTGCAAAAGTCAAGCATTATTTTCATCTTTTTGAAAAAAATTTTACGGGGCAGATTGGGCCGCCCAGGCGGGATGGATTTCCGCCTGGGCGGCTGGGCATTACAGGGCAAATTTTTCGCAGAACCGCTGGAGGATGGCGGCCACCTGCGCACGAGTGGCAGGACCCTGGGGGTCCAGGATGCCCGCCCCCTTGCCGGTGATCAGCCCCTCCCCGTTGGCCCAGGAAAGGGCAGCGCGGGCGTAGTCCTGGATCTGGTCCTGGTCTGCAAACTGGCTCAGGTTTCCCTGACGGGACCGGTCGTATCCCTTGTACCCGGCGTAGCGGTAGAGGATCGCCGCCATCTGCTCCCGGGTGATGGGGTCCTGGGGCGCAAAGGAGGTGGTGGTCTTGCCGGTGACGATGCCATGCCAGGCGGCCCAGGCCACGGGGGCTGCGTAATACTCCCCTGCCGGCACGTCCCCGAAGGGGGACCAGCTGGGCGCTTCCGGGCTGCCCTCCAGCCGGTAGAGGATGGTCACCAGCATGGCCCGGTTGGTGGTCAGGTTGGGGCTGAACGTGGTTTCCGAAGTGCCGGTCATCAGTCCATTCTGGAAGACATAGGCCACGGAGTCATAGAACCAGTCCGCCTCCGTCACGTCGGAAAAGTTCATCTGGGGCAGTTCTTCCGGGGTGAACACAGCGGTCACCGTCACGTCTCCCTCCGGCATGGAAAACTCCCAGCGGTCCGGGCCGGTTTCGATCAGAAGGATGGACGACGCCTGCTCCCAGGACACGGTCAGGCTGCTGAGCACATAGCCCTCCTGGGCCTGGGCGGTCAGGGTCACCTTGCTCTCCGGCGCGGCGGTCTCCTGATCAGCGGTGAGGATTCCCCCTTCCGAGCAGCTCAAGGCGATGGCATACAGCGGCGCCTCCTGGATGGTGAAGGTGCCGGGCACATAGGTGATTTTAGGGTCGTAGTTGACTTCGTCGGGGACTTGCCCGCCGGAGGCCTGAATCTCCACCGTGCCGGACTTGCTCATGTCGGGGGGATAGGCATAGGACAGGGTGGGCAGGGCCTGCATCTGGTCCTGACCCACCAGGCCGGAGACCGTGTAGCTCTCCTCTCCCAGGATGGGCAGCGGGTCCCCTACCACAGCGGTCTGGTCCAGAACCGTAACGGTGAGCTTGGCCGGGAGGATGGTTACCATCAAAGGTTCGGCCTTGGCGGACTTGTACTGGCTGTCCCCCGCCTTTTTAGCAGCAACCCAGACTGTACCGGCCTTAACTGGTGTCAGCAGGCCGTTGGCGTCAATGGTAGCGTCGCCGGATTTGTCATTATCCAATACTGTATAAGTCACTGCCCCCTGGCCTGCGCCGCCGGTGATTCCCAGCTGAAGGGTCTGGCCGTAGGTGACCTGGGTCCCACCGGTGAGAGGATCTCTCTGAGCTGACTCGGGCGGGACAATCTCCAGCGTGGGCTGGTCCTGTTGGGGCACAATGGTGACGGTAATCGTCCCCGTCCCCTCTGCATATTCCATCTGCTCGTCCCCACCGACATTCTTTTTGTCTGCACAAACCGGAATCTCAATGGTTCCCACCTGGTCTCCAGAAGCAAGGATACTGCCGCTGATGCTGCATCCCAGCGCCTTTTCAGGGAGTTCAAAATTCACTAAGTCTCTCTTGGTGCCCTTCACCAGGGAATACAAATCTAGTGTGCCGCCCAGGAGCATCGTGCCGTCTGACACAGACAGCGTCTGGGGCGTGATCTGCCCCACCTCTCTGGTCAGCTGAGTCAGATCACCCAGGGTATAGTTACCCGCATCCTCTCCGGTCAGGGTCAGTCCAGTGACGGCGACCGTCTTTTGGGTTCCCACATACGGATTATCATAGCGGGCTTGTTCGTACTGAACGAACACTTGATCCTCGCCCAAGTTTGCAATCCGAATCTCGGGCTGCGCCACATCATTGTCGTCATAGACCTTAACGCAGGTCAGGGTCAGGTCCTCGGCGGTGAGGGTTCTTTTGGTCTGCGTCCCCTCCGCCCGGACGGGAACCAAAAGGGACAACAGAAGGGAAAGTGCAAGGCAAAGGGTCAGACATCGCTTCATCAGGATCATCATGATTCGCTCCCTCATTTTAACATTTTCGGGGTTTTTTCATCAGTTTATCAAATCCTATCGGGATCGTCTACTATTTTTCGATATTTTTCGACAAGCAAGACGCAGCGCACCCGGCGCATATTTCCCCAGAGGAACACATAAGTTCTGATATCAAGATCAACGTCCGTCAGGAGGTCCTTCCCATGAAGAAACTCTGCGCCATCCTGCTGCTCCTCACCCTCCCGTTCTGCCTGCTGTCCGTCTCCGCCGCGGGGCCGGAAACCAACGCCAAGGCGGTTCTCCTGATGGAGAAAACCACCGGGGAGGTTCTCTATGAGGAGAACTCCCACGACCAGCTGGAGCCCGCCAGCGTCACCAAGGTCATGACCATGCTGCTTATTATGGAGGCTCTGGACAACGGCACCATCACCAAGGACACCATGGTCCCCGTCTCCGCCACCGCCGCCGGCATGGGCGGCTCCCAGGTGTACATGAAGGAGGGGGAACAGTTTTCCGTCAATGACATGCTCAAGGCCATCGCCGTGGCCTCGGGCAACGACGCCTCCGTTGCCATGGCCGAGTATCTGGCCGGCAGCGAAAGCTCCTTCGTGGAGAAGATGAACGAAAAGGCCGCTCAGCTGGGCATGGCGGACACGGTGTTTCAGAACTGCACGGGCCTGCCCGCGGAAGGGCACCATACCTCCGCCTATGACATCGCCCTCATGTCCCGGGAGCTGGTTCTGAACCACCCGGATATCCGCACCTACACCACCATCTGGATGGACTCCCTCCGGGACGGGGCCTTCCAGCTGGCCAACACCAACAAGCTGATCCGGTTCTACGAGGGGGCCACGGGGCTGAAAACCGGCTCCACTGACGCCGCCCTTTACTGCCTGTCCGCCACGGCGGAGCGGGAGGGCATGGAGCTCATTGCCGTGGTGCTGGGCTCCCCCACCTCCGCCGACCGGTTTGAAACCGCCAAGGCCCTGCTGAACTACGGCTTTGCCGCCTACTCCCTGGTGACGGCGGCTCCCTCGGAGCCTCTGCCGGAGATCCCGGTCAACCTGGGCAAGGCGGCTTCGGTGCAGCCGGTGCTGGAAAAGGAATCCCAGCTGCTGCTGGCCAAGGGGGACGCGGCCAAGGTCACCACCACGGTGGATCTGCCGGACTCCGTTCAGGCCCCGGTGACCCAGGGACAGGAGCTGGGGGCCCTCACCGTTCTGGTGGACGGCCAGGAGAAAGCCAAGCTGCCCCTGGTGGCTCAGGAGGAGGTCCCCCGTCTGTCCCTGCCGGAGGTGTATCAGGGGCTGCTGAGGATTCTGTTCTGCTTGGTGTAACACAGTCTGTCAAAAAAGCCTCGCAGAGTTTGCTGCCCACAGGCAGCAATGGCAATTCAATCATGTGCTCCGGCGGCGCAAGGTGAATTGGCCAAAGGCCAAGAGACGGTGGTCTGGGCCATGTACGTCGGAGAACATACTTCTCAGGCCGCAAGTGCAGGGTCTGTGTGCCAAAGGCGCACAAACCCTGCGCGCAGCGGACTGCTATCCCCTCTTGTCGGAAAAGGCTTCTCACTCGGGAAGCCTTTTTCCTGATAGTTTCTTCATTTCCAGCGGATGAGTACGCCGCCCGGCTGACGGGTGAAGCGAAGCGCGCCGGACGTTCCGGGGGCTCTGTCCTGGCCCGATAGCTGCTCCTGGCGGAACGCCGACAGGGCCAGGCCCACCAAGCCCATGTTCACAACCACCCCAGCGTTGTTCAGCACCAGGGGGAAGGTGACGGAAACCAGCACAAAGCCCAGATTCATAATAACCCCACAAATGGCCTGAAGGGCCAGAGGGAGCACCACCGCCAGGACGGTAAGCCGGGCCAGGGTGTTTTTCTGCTTCAGGCACCGGGCCAGCATCCACCCCGCCAAAACAAACACCGTCAACACCAACAGCAGGAAAGGCAGCCAGCCCAGCTTGTGGAGCACCGTGGTGAGGAAAAAGTCGCCGCCGCAGGCGGGCATGGTCTGTTCATAGGGGCGTGTCCCCGGCCAGGCTCCCTCTCCCAGCCACTGGCTCCCCTCCAACACCCGTTGGATAACAGAACCGCTATAACCCCCGCCCAGAGGGTCCAGTTCCGGGTGAAGGGCGATCTCCAGACGGGTGCGAAGGGTATCAGAGGTCAACGCTCTCCCCACGGCCAGACCCGTCACCAAAAGGCCGCTTCCCAGCACCAAGCCCAGAGTCCGTCTCTTTCCCAGGCCATACCAGTCCCGGTGGGCCAGCATCACCAGCAGGAGCCACCCAACCGCCGCCGTGATCCAAACCGACGAGGCCAGCAGGTATCGGGCCCGCAGGCAGATGGCCGCCATCAGCGGCAGGCCCGCAGCGGAGCAGATAAGCCCCAGCCAGCCGCCGCCCCGCCAGGCATAGGCCCAGGCAGCATAGAGGGGCAGCCAAGCGAGGTACAGACAGGAAAAAACGTAGGAAACCTGAGCCGCCGGAAAGATTTCGGGCAGGACCACAAATCCCACCGCCGCTGACGCCAGAAAGAGGGCCTTCCCATGGCGGGCCAACACCGTATAGTCCAGAAAATATCCCCCGAAGAGGGCGGCAACCCCCAAGAGCAGGCAGAGAATGGTGGTCCCGGCCTCTGTGCCCGCCGGGTACTCCCACCCGGCGGTGAGAGTCAGGCGGAGGATCACCCCCGTCACCGCCACCGCTCCGGTCAGAGCCAGCAGGCCCCACTGGGCTTTGGGCCGGTGGACCCGGTCCAGCCCCTGGCCTGTGGTCACCGGGTCTCCCATCTGGCGGATGGCCTCAGCCTGGGCCTCCTCCCGGCTCATCCCCGCCGCCAGGCAGGCGTCCTGCTGGTCCAGAAGATGGGTGCGTAGCTCAGCCAGAAGGGCCGGACGGGCCCGTTTCCAGCGAATCTGCTCTCCGGCAGTGTTCAGGTACTCGTCAAACCGGTCAGGCATACCCCTCCCCTCCTTCCAGCACCCGGAGCATGGCCCCGGCGTAGGTCCGCCACTCGGTCTCCTTCTCCGCCAGCTGGCGGCGGCCGTTGTCAGTGAGGTGGTAGTACCGCCGGGGCCGGGGGGCGGCGGGGTCCTCCACCCAGGCTTCGATGTACCCCTTCTGTTCCAGAGTGTGGAGCAGGGGATACAGAGTGCCGGACTTGAGCTCAAAGGTCTTGTCCGACCGGCGGCGGAGCTCCTCCACCATCTGGTAGCCGTATTTGTCCCCGTCCTCCAGGAGCTTCAGCACCAAAAGGGTGGTGCTGCCTGCAAGCAGGCTTTTGTCCATGGGTGATTCTCTCCTTTCTTATATAGGTTATCTACATAATATATCGAATATCTACCTATGTCAAGGCGAAGGGAGAAACCGTTAGGAAAAACGAAGAAATGGCCCCCACTTGACAATTCTCCCTGCACTCATTAGAATAAATAGGATTTTTGAACTGTTCCCGAAAGAGGGTTTTTCTTATGAACACCATTTACCTGGACCACGCCGCCACCACCCGGGTGCTGCCGGAGGCCGCCCAGGCCGCCCTGCGGGTGATGACCCAGGACTACGGCAACCCCTCCTCCCTCCACCACCTGGGGGTGCAGGCCGCCAAGGAGGTGGCCGGGCACCGGGCCGAGGTGGCCGCCGCCCTGGGGTGCAAGCCGGAGGAAATCTATTTCACCTCCTGCGGCACCGAGGGGGACAACTGGGCCATCTCCCTGGCGGTCCACCTGGGCCGGCACAAGGGCAAGCACATCATCACCACCGCCGTGGAGCACGCCGCCGTGCTGGAGCCCTGCAAGGCCCTGGAGCTTCAGGGGTACGAGGTCACCTACCTTCACCCGGACGCAACCGGCCATATCCGAACCGAGGACCTGGAGGCCGCCCTCCGGCCGGACACGGTGCTGGTGTCCATGATGCTGGTGAACAACGAGACCGGGGCCATTCAGCCGGTGGCAGAGGCCGCCCAGGTGTTAAAGCGGCACAAGTCCGCCGCTCTGCTCCACTGCGACGCCGTCCAGGGATTTTTGAAGCTTCCCTTCACCCCTAAGGGCCTGGGGGCAGACCTGCTCACCGTCAGCGGCCACAAGATTGGCGGGATGAAGGGCGTGGGTGCCCTCTACATCCGCTCCGGCCTGCGGGCGGTGCCCCTGCTCCGGGGCGGCGGCCAGGAAAAAGGCCTGCGCTCAGGCACCGAAGCCACCCCTCAGATTGCCGCCTTTGCCGCCGCCTGCACCGCGGGGCATCAGGCGCTGGACCAGCACAGGGAATATCTCTCCGGGCTGAAAGCCTACACCCTGGAGAAGTTACAGGCCGAGGTACCCGGTCTGGTGGTGGTCTCCCAAGGGGATGCCCCCCACATTCTGGCCATCTCCCTGCCCGGCTACCCCAGCCAGGTGGTGGTGCGGTACTTAAGCGACAAGGGTATCTGCCTGTCCTCCGGCTCCGCCTGCCACAAGGGGAAGGCCAGCCACGTCTACGCCTCCATGAATCTTTCCAAAGCCGTCCGGGACGGGATGCTCCGGATCTCCTTCGGGCCAGAGAACACCCGGGAGGAAATCGACGCCCTGGCGGAAGCCCTGCACAGCGCCACAAAAGAACTGATCTCCATGGGGAGATAACAAAAAAAGACCTTTCCGCGTTTTGCGGAAAGGTCTTTTGTTTTAAAAGGTAAGGCAAATGTTACATCTTTTCGGGTGCAGTGACGCCCAGCAGGCCCAGGCCGTTGGCCAGGACCGAGCGGACGCTGTCGGCCAGCTTCAGGCGGGCCAGAAGGACGCTCTCCTCCTCCCCCTTGATGCGGCAGGCCCCATAGAACCGGTGGAAGTCCCCGGCCAGCTCCGTCAGGTAGCGATTGATGCGGGAGGGGTCATAGTCCCGGGCGGCGGCGCGCAGCTCCTCCGGCAGGCGGGCCAGGGTGCGGATGAGGGCATACTCCTCCGGCGTGTTCATCACCTCCGCCTGGATTTCCGCCGCCTTGGGCACCTGATAGCCCTCCTCCGCCAGGCGGGTGATGAGGGTGCAGATGCGGGCGTGGGCGTACTGGACGTAATACACCGGGTTCTCGCTGTCCTCCCGGACGGCCAGGTCCAGGTCGAAGTCCACGGGGGTGGTGGCAGCCCGGGCGTTGAAGAAGTACCGGGCGGCGTCTACGCTGACCTCGTCCAGCAGATCGTGGAGGGCGATGGCCTTGCCGGACCGCTTGGACATACGCACAGGCTGGCCGTCCTGGAGCAGGTTCACCAGCTGCATCAGCACCACCACCAGCCGGTGGGAGCCGTCCAGACCCAGACCGTCCAGGGCCGCCTGGAGACGGGCCACATGGCCGTGGTGATCGGCCCCCCACACGTCGATGGTCTTGTCAAAGCCCCGGACCTCCAGCTTGTTCCGATGGTAGGCAATGTCCGCAGCAAAGTAAGTATAAAACCCGTTGGCCCGGCGGAGCACGTCGTCCTTCAGGTCCAGCTTGTCCACCTGCTTCTGGCTCTTGCCCTCGGCCAGGTATTTCTTTTTCAGCAGCTCTGTGGTGTTCAGCCACAGGGCACCGTCCTTTTCGTAGGTCCAGCCCTTCTGAGCCAGCAGGTCCACAGTCTCAGCCACATAGCCGGACTCGTGGAGGGAGGACTCGAAGAACCACTGGTCGTACTCGATGCCGTAGCGGCGCAGGTCCTCCTTCATCTTGGGGATGTTCCGCTCCAGGCCATAGGCAGCCAGGGCGTCCAGGCGGGTCTGCTCCTCTGCGTCCTTGTAACTGTCCCCGTGAAGTTCATAGAAGCCCTGGGCCAGTTCCTTGATGTCCTGGCCGTGGTAGCCGTCCTCGGGGAAGGGCACGTTCTCCTCTCCCAGGAGGATCTGGAGGTACCGGGCCTGGAGGGAGACGGCAAACTTGTGGATCTGGTTGCCGGCGTCGTTCACATAGAACTCCTTCCAGGTGTCATAGCCCTCCCGGGCCAGGACGTTGGCCAGGGTGTCTCCCAGCACGCCGCCACGGGCGTTGCCCATGTGCATGGGGCCGGTGGGATTGGCGGAGACAAACTCCACCATCACCTTCTGACCCTTGCCCTGGTCCCCCTGACCGTAGAGAGGACCCTCGGCCTCAATCTCTGCCAGCACATCCCCGTACCACTTGGGGCCCAGGCGGAAGTTCATAAAGCCGGGACCGGCGATTTCCACAGAGGAGAAGATGGTCCCCGTCAGGTCCATGTGGCCGGCCAAAGCCTGGGCGATGGCCCGGGGGTTCATTTTCAGGGCCTTGGCGCCCGCCATGGCATAGGAGGAGGCATAGTCCCCGTTCTGGGGGTCCTTGGGGATCTCCACCGAGCCCTTCAGCTCCGCCCCGGCGGGGAGGACGCCCTCAGCCGCTGCGGCCTCATAGGCCTTCCGGGTGAGCTCGGTCACCTGATCTTTTGCATACTGGATCAAATTCGCCATACTATTTCACCTTTTATCTGAAGTTTAAGGCCCGGGTCACTGGCTGACCACCGGGCTGCTGGGGGTAGGCTCGCTGACATGGATCTCAAAGGAATTCTCCCCGACCCGCTCGTTTTCCACTTCCATAATATAACGGATGGACAGGCTGCCGCCGCTCTGGTCCAGGTCGGACCAGGCCCGCTGGGTGTTCACCCCCAGCATAAAGCCGCCGTAGGGGGTCTCGTACAGGCACAGGTGCCGCTGCCCCACCTGGAAGATCATCTCGGAGTTGATGGACCCCTCCCGCCGGAGGGTGATCTTGTCCTTTTCCACCAGGAAGGTGGTGGTGGTGCCCTCCAGGCCGGTGAGCTCGCTCTCCTGGTAGGAGAGGACGTAGCCCTCCTCCTGGCTGCCGCTGAGCACACCCTGGGTGACCAGCTCCATCACGTCTTCCTTTTCCTCCGGGTTGGACTGCTGCGTGCCTCTGACCGATATAATGACTGGTTTTTCCATGAATCAAATCCCATTTCTTTCTTCTTGCGTTTATTGGCAAATAATTATACCCGATATTATAGAAAATGTAAAGAGCCGGCCTTGGTTTTGGTGAGATTGCTCCCCAACCCGGTACCAGGCGAAAATCTTCACAGTCTTTTTACAAGTAGTCCTTTGACTTTCCATAGAAAGAACATTATAATGTATGGACAATCTGGCGGGGTGCAACTTTTCCCGCCGGTCTGCTTAGAATACTATGAGATCACATCATCTATCCCACAGCGAGGAGGTCATGGTATGCAGCTGGAACTGAGCAAGAAAGAATTTCGGCGTCTGCTGGATATGGCATACATCGGAAACTGGATTCTGAACTCCACCCGGGGAGAGGACCGGTTCCGCGATTATGACCAGGTAGAAAGCCTGCTTTTTGAAAAGGCCCGGCAGGAGGGTATGGAGATCCTGGCGGAGACCTATCAGGGGGAGACGGTCCCCTCCCGCGCCTTTGTAGAGGGCGGCATCCATGAGGCCATCATGGAGTATGAAAACAACGTCTTTTTCGACATCCTGGCCGAGGACCTGGCCCGCCGGGACATGAACGACGCCCCCATCGACGAGAGCAACTACGCCGAGCTGAACCAGCGGATTGAGGCGTATATCACAGAGTTTGAGGAAAACGGCACCGACAACATTTTGGTGGATACGGATACTTTGTGAAGCTGAACCCTGGAATATGCAAAAAACCGGAAGGACGAGACTGTCTGCACTTGTCAAGAAAAAGTAGACACTAAAAAAGACAAAATTACAAGAAGCCCAGTTCGGTCTTGTACTGAACTGGGCTTTTGTAGCCCAAGGCAGC
>SFPN01000008.1 GCA_004551945.1 Clostridiales bacterium
GGAGGAACCGGCATGGAAATGAGAAGAAAAGATCTGGCCGTTACTGAGCCGGAGAAGATTGACGCCATCATCAGCAGCTGTGACTGTATCCGCCTGGCCTTTGCCGACGGAACGCACCCCTACATCGTACCCCTGAGCTTTGGATTCGTCCACCAGGACGGGGTGCGGAAGTTCTACTTCCACAGTGCCGCCGCCGGACGGAAGGTAGACTTGTGCCGCAGTCTGGGTTACGCGGGCTTTGAGCTGGACACCAACCGTCGGGTGAAGCCCAACGAGAAGGCCTGTGATTTTGCCATGGCCTATCAGTGCGTGGTGGGCGAGGGTGAGATCGCAGAGCTGACCACCCCGGAGGAGAAAACCGCCGGTCTGGAGATCATTATGAAGCAGCTCACCGGCCGGGGGGACTGGTCTTTTTCAGAAAGCGTGCTGAACAAGACCTGTGTGTTCTGCCTGACCGTGACAGAGATCAGCGGCCGGGCTCACGGCTGAACCAAACGAAACCGCCGGGCGGATGCCCGGCGGTTTGCTATCTGCCTTTGTGTTTGGCCTTTTTCTTCTCCTGCCGCAGGGCATACTGCCGGGCCTCCTCCGCCTCTTTCTCTGCCCGGGTGTGGGCCTTGCGTGCTTGTTTGTTCTGCTCCCGCTGGAGCTGAAGGGCCTGCTGGGCCTTGGTGGAGAGAACCGGGGTTTCCATAGCCCGGCGGATCTCCCGCTGGACCCGCTTGGGATTTTTCCGGCGCTGGTCCGATCCCTCGGAAGCTAAGACGGGGCTGAAGGGGAACTGCCGCCAATTTTTCAGGAGAAAGTCGTACACTTCGTAATCCTTGGGCTCCGCCCCAAAGGTGATTTTGCAGACCTCGTACCGGTTCCCCTCGGTGCGCTCATACAGGCCCACCCAGAAGGGGGCCTCAAAGAACACGGTCAGGGTGCAGAAGCCGTCCATATTAAGCCTCGGCCTGAAACTGACGGACAAAACCGTCCAGCCAGTCCAGGAGGGCGTCGTACAACCCCAGCTGCTGGTCAAAGATCGTCCGGCCCACCAGGGGAATGTCCGCATAGGTCCGGGCGTATCCGGCAGTCTCCTCCCGGCTGGCTTGAAGGCTCTGCCGCAGCTGCTCCGCCAGGGCCAGGGCCTGGTCCTGGGGGAGCTTGTTCAGGTTGGTAATCACCACGTTAAAATCAAAGAGCAGAGGCACCGGCCGACTGGCACAGGCGGCCATTTCCTGGAGGAAATAAGCCCGACCCGATTCCGTGATGGAGTAGACGGCCTTGCTCCCCGCCCGGTCGCCGGGTTCCTGACGGCTTTCCAGGTACCCCTGGTCCCGCAGGCGCAGGACCCTTTTGTAGACCGATGGGGCGCTGATCCGGGTCCAGCGGGAAAAGTTGTGATAGGTTACGTCCTTTTGCAGGTCATAAGCGCTCTGGGGCTTTTCCAGCACCATGCCCAGAATAGCCAGGTCAATGGCGGACATTTTCCCACCTCCTTTTGCTATAGAATATATTACTATACAATATAGCAAAAGTCAAGAAAAAGAGACAGCACAGGTTGTATCCTGTGCTGCCTTTGGCCATCAGCCCAGCTGCTTTACCAGCTGAACGGTGTAGCCGTCCGGGTCCTTCACAAAGTGGAAGATCAGGTTGGGGTTGGGAGAAATGGGGGGAGAGACCTCCAGCCCTGCTGCCTGGAGCTTGGCCAGCAGCTGGTCCAGGTCCTCAGGGGCCAGGCCCAGGGAGAGACCTTGGCCGGGGTTTTCTGCCTTGGGGGCGGGGCTGCACAGCAGCTCCAGCTTGGTGCCCTGGGGGTCGCCCAGCATGGCAATCTCGTTGCTGGTGCCCTGGAAGCGCTCGCAGAGGGGCATGCCCAGCAGATCGTGGTAGAAGGCCAGGCTGCGGTCCAGGTCGCTGACCTGAATAGTGGTCCAGACGAATGTCATAGAGAAAACTCCTTTCGCGGTCCGGGATAGATTCTATATCCAAAATACCACAGACCGGGCCGGGATGCAAGGGCTTACCTCCGGCTGGCCAGCCAGCTGCGGCAGCTGCCCCACCACTCCAGGGCTTTAAACTTGATGACATAGGGCTGGGAGGACTCGGTGAGCAGGGCGTAGTCCTGCCCGGTGAGACCCGCTGTCTGGAGTGCCTGTTCGCTCACCGCCGGCAGGCACAGGGAGGGAAAGACCACGCACCACCAGTTTTTCCCCTCTCCCTGTCCGATGACCACCCGGAGGGCCTGGTACTGCCCGGCGGGCAGGGACAGGTCCCCATACTGCCGGGTGGGGAACCAGGTGTCCTCCAGGCTCACCTGGACCTGGTAGGAGAAACCGGCCTGGGAGACCGTCCGCGCGGCGGTTTCGGCCAGGGGGGTCAGATTATCCCGGAGGATTTCAGCGGCCTGCTGGGCGCTCTCCCGGCCGGAGAGAAGGGTATCTGCCTGGGCCAGGACCTGGTCCCGCACCTGGAGCTTTAAGGCCTGGTCGGCCTGGGAGTCGGAATTGGCGATCACATGCAGGCGGATGATCTTGTCCGCCAGCTGGGTTTGCTCCGCCTCGGCCCAGAGGGCTGTGGACACCAGCGCGGCGCAGAAGAGGGCCAGGATCTGCCGCAGGAATTTCCATGGAATATGTAGGTTCTTCATAAAAAAACACCGTCCCCTTTCGTAGTTGCCGAAAGTATGGACGGTGTTTTTGCGCTTTATACCGGTTGGGTCAAAAAAACCTCTGCATAGGTCTCCTTGAGTCGGTCTGCAGCGGCCTGGGCCAGGTCTTCCCGGTCAAAGAGCCCCAGAACGGTGGGACCGCTGCCGCTCATGGCAGCACCCAAAGCGCCGGCCTGGATGAGAGCGGTTTTGATCCCCTCAATTTCCCGGCGCTGCTGAGAGGGCAGCACTCCCTCAAAGACGTTGAACATCCGGCGGCCCAGAGCTACCAGGTCTCCCTGGTCCAGGGCGGCCATGGCCCCTTGGGTGTCCGGCCGGAGGCGGCGCTTCTGCTTGTCCCACTCCCGGAACAGGGCGGGGGTGGAGATGGAAAAAGCGGGCTTGCACAGGACGATGTGACAGGGGGGCAGCGGCTTTAAGGGGGTGAGAATCTCGCCCCGGCCTTGGGCCAGCGCGGTTCCCCCCAGAACGCAGTAGGGCACGTCGGAGCCGACCGCCTCTCCCACCCGGGCCAGCTCCTGGGGGGAGAACCCCGCGCCGGTGAGGGTGTTCAGCCCCCGGAGGACAGCGGCGGCGTCGCTGCTGCCCCCGGCGGTGCCGGCGCAGACGGGAATTTCCTTCTGTATGGTGATGCGCAGATCCTGCCAGTCCTGACCGGCTGCCTCCCGGAAGGCCAGGGCGGCGGCTACGGCCAGGTTGTCCTTGTCCTTGGGGAGAAAGTGCAGGCCGGACTCGGCCCGGATGCCTCCGGGATCGCCCAGGTCCAGGGTGACAGCGTCACAGAGGGAGACCGACTGCATCACCATCTCCATTTCGTGGTAGCCGTCAGGCCGGGCACCCAGGATATCCAGGGTCAGGTTGACCTTGGCGGGGGCCTGGAGGGTGAGGGAAGTCACTTAATCTTCCGGGCTTCCAGATAGAAGCGCTTGTCGTTGGCCTCGCCCATGGAGAAGGTCTTCCGAGGCAGAGCGCCGTCAAAGATCACGGTGGGGAAGAGCTGATCCTTGCCCATGGCGGGGAGGATGAAGCCGATGCTCTCCGGCTGGCTGGCCAGGCGCTCGGTGACGTCCTCGCCGTGGATATAGTCGATCTTGCCGCCGTTCTCCTCCAGGTACTTGTCCAGGAAGGACTGGAGGGTGCCCACTTCCAGCTGTGCGGTGGGGTTAGGCACGGTGACCACGCCCTTCTCGCCGGCCATCACATAGCGGATCTGGTGGCCCTCGCCCTCACCGTAGTGAGCGCCGGGATAGGCAGCCAGGAAGTCCGCCAGCAGCTTCTTGGGGTCCACGCCGAAGAGGACCCGGTGAATGGCCTCAAACTCCAGGGAGTCGTCGTGGAGGTTCACCAGCTCCACCAGAGCGTAGCGGGCGGGGTGGTTCTCCCGCTCCTCGGGGGACAGGGTGGGCTTCAGCTCCTCCCAGCAGGCCTTGGCGGTGGCCAGGGAGTGGTTGCCGTCGCCCATGGCGAAGGTGAGCACGGGCTTGCCTTCGGCGTGGTAGAATTCCTCGAACCGCTTGGGGTCGGCCAGGGCGGTGAGCTTGTCCTCCACGTCCTGCTTCTGCTTGTCGCTGAGCAGGAAGCCGGAGACCCGGCCGCCCTTTTCCATGAGGGTGGCGGAGTAGACCATCTGCATCTGCTTCTTGGCCTGGTCGGTGGTGAGGGGCTCGATCACGGTGCGGTCGGGGTCGTCGATGAGGACCATGATGTGGGGCAGCTCGATGGGAGCGTTCTTCCGCACCCGCATACGGGGGGGAATCCGGGAGAGGACGGTGCCCTCGGTGGCGCGGATGGGGGTGCCGGAGCCCTTGGCGTAGTCATACTGCTCCAGGTCCAGCTTGCCGATGAGGCCCAGGCGGGTCTTGCCGCCGTTCAGCTTCCGCTCCAGCAGGAGCAAGGAGTTCTCCACGGGGCGCAGGCGCTCTTCCTGGAGGTACTGTTCCATGGTCTGGTTGATCTTGGCGATCTCTTCCTCCACGTTGTCATCCTCCAGCTTGCTTTCGGGGAGGATCAGGCGCAGGGTGGAGGGGGCGTCGCCCACGAACTTGTCCACCCGCTCCCAGTACTCCGGCTCAGAGGTGTACTGGTCGCAGGCCACCACGGCCCACTTGGTCAGGCCGCAGTCCACAGGCAACAGAATGTCGGCAGGGGAAAAAGCGATCTTACTCATAGTTTGGTTCCTCCATTATTTTCAAATTTCAAAAAGTTTTTTCATGAGCACCGGGGCGCCTTCGGGATAGGCGGGGCCCTTCAGGCCGGATTCCTCGCAGTAGGGCAGGCCCAGGCCGGAGTCGGTGCGGCTGTCGTAGAGCAAATAGGGCACCGGGTCCCCGTCGTGGCCCCGGGTGGACGTGAGGGTCTTGTGGTCGGAGAGAATCAGCAGGCGGTAGTCCGTGTCCTCCTGGGCCAGAGCCTGGGTCAGGGGACCCACCACCCGGCTGTCCAGCCACTCGATGGCCTGGAGCTTTCCGGGCAGGTCGCCGTTGTGGGTGCACTCGTCGGGGGCCTCCACGTGGACGGCCACAAAGTCCTTGCCCTTGTGCAGCTCATCCAGGGCGGCGGCCACCTTGCCCTCGTAGTTGGTGTCCAGCTCGCCGGTGGCGCCCTCCACCTCCCGGATGTCCAGGCCGGACAGGCGGGCGATGCCGAAGCACAGGGGAACGGCGGAGATCACCGTGCCGGTCTTGTGGTACTTATCCCAGAAGGAGTCCAGCGCCACGGCGCTGCCCTCTGCCCAGAACCACACCCCGTTGGCGGGGAGCTTTCCCTCCGCCCGGCGCTTTTCGTTGATGGGGTGATGGTCCAGCACCTGGTGGGCCAGCTTCATCAGGTCCTTCAGAACGGCGGCGTTGTCACAGCCGGAGGGGAGCAGGGGGCCGATGACCTCCCCCAGATGGTCATGGGGCGGGATCAGGGAGATGCCGGTGATGTTGGCACCCGCCTGGACGGCGATGTGCCGGAAGGAGGCGGCGGGATAAACGGTCATGCCTGCCTTCTGGGCGGCAGCCTGGAACCGGGGGTCCTGGAACAGGTCGGTGACCAGCTGGATGGACTGGTCCCCTTCAATGGAGCCGCCGGAGTGGGAGAGGATCTTCTTCTCCTCAAAGGGCAGGTCGCTGTCCTCATAGGCCACCATGTTGCAGCGGTAGGACACATCGCCGGGGTGCAGCTGAATGCCGGTGGCGGCGGCCTCCAGGGGAGAGCGGCCGGTGTAGCAGACCTTGGGGTCCGCGCCGAAGATGGAGAGGATGGCGGTGTCGCTGCCAGCGGGAAGATCGCCGGGGCAGTTGATGACATTGCCTACCTCGCCTTTGGCGGCCAGGGCGTCTATGGCGGGGATGTTGGCGGCCTGGAGGGGGGTCTTCCCGTCCAGGCTGGGGACAGGATTGTCTGCCATACCGTCGCCAATAATCAAAACATATTTCATTGCAGGGCATCTCCTTTCAGGGGTACGCTGGGTGCGCGTGATACTATCTATTTTCCGGGTCGGAGCTGTTGGGATGAATGAGATCCGCCCAGTTTTTGCGTTCGTTCAGGGTCCCGGCCTGGGCGTCCAGCAGGTCCAGGATCAGGGTGTTGGAGAGCAGGAAGCCCTCGGGGGTAAAGTGCCAGCGGCGGTCGGACTGTTCCACCCAGTGGTGGCGCTCGAAGAACTCCAGCCGGCGGTTGATGGGCTCAAAGTTCAGGCCGAACTTCCGGCGGTACTCCCACTCCTCAATGCCCCGCTGGGTGCGCATCCGCAGGAGCAGATACTCCCGGGCCCGCTCCGGGGCGTTGATGGTTTGGGGGTCCTCCAGCAGCTCTTCCCGGGTGGGGCTGGCGGCGAGATAGGCCTCCAGGTCCCGGCGGTAGGCGTAGCGCCGGCCGTCCAGGTAGGAGTGGGCCCCGGGGCCGAAGCCCACATACTCCCGGCCCAGCCAGTATTTCAGGTTGTGGCGGGATTCCCGGCCGGGCTTGGCGAAGTTGGAGATCTCATACTGCCGGTACCCGGCCTGGCGCAGAAGCTCCACCGCCCGGAGATAAAGGTCCGCCTGACAGTCCCCGTCGGGCAGGGGCTGACCACCGGCCACCCGGGCGGCCAGGGGAGTGTCCTCCTCCACCTTGAGACCATAGCAGGAGATGTGCTCCGGGTTCAGGGCGATGGCCTTTTCCAGGGTGTCCTCCCAGTCGGCCATGGTCTGGTCGGGCAGGCCGTAGATCAGGTCCAGGCTCAGGTTTTCCATCTTGGCCTTGCGGATGTCGGCCACCGCCTGGTCCACCTGCCGGGGGGTGTGAATCCGGTGGATGCAGCGCAGCTGCTGAGGGTTGGCCGACTGCATCCCCAAAGAGATCCGGTTGACTCCCGCCCGGCGAAGCCGGGAGATGCCCCGCCAGTCCACGCTGTCCGGGTTGCACTCCACGGTGATCTCCGCCTGACGGCTCACGGACAGATGGTGCTGGAGAAAGCCCAGAATCTCCCGCAGGCGTTTTTCCCCGTAGTAAGAGGGGGTGCCGCCGCCGAAGTAGATGGAGTCCACCGGCCGGCCCTTCAGCAGAGGGAGAAGGGACTTGATGTGGGCCAGCAGAGCCCGCTGGTAGCGGTCCATCAGCTCCTCCTGGCCGGCCAGGGAGTAGAAGTCGCAGTAGTCGCACTTGCTTTTGCAGAAGGGGATGTGGATATAGACACCGAGAACACCAGCCAAGCAAATCCCTCCGATCCGGCGCAGAAAGCGCGTCAGCTTATACTTAATTCCTTATTATACGATTCTTTCTCCCGGATGGCAAGATATTATTCCCGGTCCGGGCGGTTGCTATCGGGTAAAAAAAGATGGTATAATAACCTGATCGCCTGATCGCGGGGTCAGCTCAGCCAGGCAAGAATCTGGTCCAGCCGGCTCAGGTCCACGAAGTCTGCCTTCTGGCCGTAGGTGTCGATGATTTCCCGGTTCTCCCGGGTCTGCTTTTCCGGGGGCTGCTTTTTCAGGTAGCTCACCAGCCCCTTCATCATGAGCCGGTGTTTCAGGGTGAGAACCTCGTAGTCGATACAGCCCCGCAGATGGACGTGGTGGGTCTTTTCCAGCAGCGCCGGGGGGACCTGCTTGTCCAGAGAGGACCGGGCGGTGGCCACGCTCTCGGGCACCTTCGGGTCGGCCAGGCCCACGGTGGCCACCAGCAGCCGGTCCACCTGCTCCGGGTTTAAAGCGGACAGAGTCTTGGACAGGCCCAGGATTTTCCCGGCGTAGAGACTGCCGAAGTAGACGAAGGTGTCATAAACCGTCAGATCCCCTGCCTGCTGGAAGGGGCGGACAGGCAGCCCCGTCTGGTCGGCCAGGGCCTGGGCGTACCGCTGGGCGGTGCCGTAGCGGCTGCCATAGAGAATGATGGCGTTCATACAAGTTCCTCCTGTCTCGCATTCCCCTCTGTCAACAGGACCCCAGAACGGAGGGAAAGCGCGTTATGGTTTTGATCCATGTTTCCACACCTGTGGATAGTGTACCATAGATCCCGCCGTCTTACCACAAAAATCAAAGGAGGTCCCCATGCGCAGACTGACCCTGACCGTTGCCCCCCACCAGGAGGGAAAGGACGTAAATACCCTCCTCCGGCGGCAGCTGGGCCTCTCCGCCGGAGCGGTCCGCCGGGCCAAGGGCCTGCCCGACGGCATTTTGCTGGACGGAGAGCCGGTGTTCACCACCGCCCGGGTCCGGGTGGGGCAGATTCTGTCCGTGGCCGTGGGGGACCCGGCAGGGAGCGAGCAGATCCAGCCCGTCCCCGGCCCTCTGGACATTCTCTATGAGGACCAGGATCTGCTGGTGGTGAACAAGGCCGGGGGGATTCCCGTCCACCCCAGCCAGGGCCACCACGGGGACACCCTGGCCAATTTCCTCATGGATTATTATGAAAAAAACGGCTTTACCGCAGCCTTTCACCCGGTGAACCGGCTGGACCGGGGAACCTCCGGTCTCATGGCGGTGGCCAAGCACGCCCACGCCCATGAGGTCCTCCAGGGTCAGCTTCAACGGGGGGAGCTTTCCCGGACCTACCTGGCTGTGTGCCAGGGGGTTCCCAACCCGCCTGCCGGGATTATCGAGGCCCCCATTGGCCGGGCGGAGGGGTCGATTTTAAAGCGAATGGTCACCCCCCAGGGGGCTTTTGCCCGGACCCACTATCAGGTGCTGAACACCGGCCGGGGGCGGAGCCTGGTGAAGCTCCGGCTGGACACCGGCCGCACCCACCAGATCCGGGTCCACCTGGCCCACCTGGGCTGCCCCCTCACCGGGGACTTTCTCTACGGGGAGGAGACGGCGGAGCTGCCCGGCCGGTTTGCCCTCCACTCGGCCTCCATCCGCCTGCTTCAGCCTGTCACAGGGGAGGAGATCGCCCTGGAAGCCCCCTTCCCCCCGGAACTGGCAGCCCTTCTTGGCTCTCCCTCTGGGAGAGCTGTCAGCGAAGCTGACTGAGAGGGCAAATTTGTAACGAAACGAGACTACGTTGGTCAAGTGGTCCATACATAGGAGAACACCATGGAAAATCCCTTATCTTTTCTTCCCATCCCCCTGCTGGCCTGGTACCGGGAGAACGCCCGGGACCTGCCCTGGCGGCGGGAGCCCACCCCCTACCGGGTGTGGGTGTCGGAAATCATGCTCCAGCAGACCCGGGTGGCGGCGGTGCTGGGGTACTTTGCCCGGTTTATGGAGGCCTTTCCCACTGTCCAGGACCTGGCCGCCGCCCCGGAGGATCAGCTCATGAAGCTGTGGCAGGGGCTGGGCTACTACAGCCGGGCCCGGAACCTGCAAAAGGCCGCCCAGCAGATTGTGGAGGACTTCGGCGGCCAGTTTCCCACCCGCTATGAGGAGCTCCGTTCCCTGGCGGGGGTAGGGGATTACACCGCCGCCGCCATTGCCTCCATCGCCTTCGGCCAGCCGGTGCCGGCGGTGGACGGGAACCTGCTGCGGGTCTCCGCCCGGGTGCTGGGGGACGACACGGACATCACCACCGCCAAGGGAAAGAAGCACTTTACCGCCGCCCTCCAGAATGTGATCCCCCTGGACTTTCCCGGCCAGTTTAACCAGGCCATGATGGACCTGGGGGCCACGGTCTGCCTGCCCAACGGCGCGCCCCTGTGCGAGCGCTGCCCGGCGGCGGACTTCTGCCAGGCCCATCTTCAGGGGCGAACCGGGGAGCTGCCTGTCCGCCCGGCGAAAAAGCCCCGGCGGGTGGAGCGGCGCACGGTCTATTTCTTCTTTTATGAGGGGAAGGTGGCCCTCCGCCGCCGGCCGGCCAAGGGCCTGCTGGCGGGGCTGTGGGAGTATCCCAACGCCCTGGAGGAAGAGGGGAACCCCTTGGCAGACTGGGGCCTTGACGGAACGGAAACTTCCTTTGCCGGGACCGGCGTCCATATTTTCACCCATGTGGAGTGGCACATGACCGCCCAGCGGGCGGTCCTAAAGTCGGACACACTGCCCCTCGGCTGGGTCTGGGCGGACAAGGGAGCTCTGCGCACCCAATACGCCGTCCCCAGTGCATTTGCCCCCTTTCAGAACCTGGTGGAGGAGGAACTGTCATGAACCTGGACTTTGATCCCGTCCGTTGTACCCTCTGTCCCCGCCAGTGCGGCGGTGACCGCACCAAGGGCCGCGGCCGCTGCCGGATGCCGGAGGCGCCGGTGTTGGCCCGGGCGGCTCTCCACCAGTGGGAGGAGCCGCCCCTCTCCGGCACCCGGGGGGCGGGCACGGTGTTCTTTTCCGGCTGCTCCCTGGGCTGCGTTTTCTGCCAGAACGACAGCATCAGCCAGAAGGACTTCGGAAAAGAAGTCTCCCTCTCCCGTCTGCGGGAAATTTTCTTCGAGCTGATCGACGCCAGGGCCCACAACATTGACCTGGTAAACCCCACCCACTACGCCCACGCAGTGGCCCAGGCGCTGGAGGAGCCTCTGCCGGTGCCGGTGGTCTGGAACAGCGGGGGGTATGACCGGGTGGAGACCCTGACTGCCCTGGCGGGGAAAATCGACATCTATCTGCCGGACTTTAAGTATCCCGACCGGGAAGGGGCGGAGAAATACGCCGGGGCGGCGAATTACCCGGAGGTGGCCCAGGCCGCCATCCGGGAGATGGTCCGCCAGACTGGCCCCTATGCGCTGGACGAAGCGGGTATCCTGAAAAAGGGCGTCATCATCCGCCACCTGCTCCTCCCCGGCCGTCTGGCCCAGGCCAAGGCGGTGATGGACTGGGTGGCCGAGACCTTCCCCCCGGGGACCGTCCTCTTTTCCCTCATGAGCCAGTACACCCCCTGGGGAGATATGGCCCGGTGCCCGGAGTTGGACCGCCGCCTGCGCAAGAGCGAAATCCGGGCAGCGGCAGCCTACATGGACAACCTGGGCCTGGAGGGCTTCCGCCAGGAGGCCGAAGCTGCCCAGGCCCGGTACATCCCCGCCTTCGACCTGACTGGGGTGGAGAAAGGGAATGTTTCAAAAAAATAATCCAAAGCAGGTATAAGGAACCCAACCTCTGTCAAGAATAGGCTTCGGAGACAGCCTCCCCCGGGAGGCACCGAAAATTCGCACAGGGAGGTTCCTATGAAAGAAAAACGCACCCAGCATCGCTCGGGCGGCTTTATGGAGGGGAAGGGCTTCTACATAGTCCTGTTCCTCTGCGTCGCCGCAATTGGAATTTCGGGCTATTATCTTTTCAGCGGTCTCACCGCTTCCACCGAGGGCTTCGGACCGGAGGCCAGCACCGTCGTCAGCGGACAGGCGGAGCTGGAAAAGGACGATGCCGCCACCCAGACCCCTGCCGGGGAGGACACCCAGCAGGAGGAACCCCCGGACAGCTCTGCCCAGGAGACGGCCAAGCAGGAGGGCCAGACCCCTGCCCAGCAGCCGGAGGACGACCCCACGGCCCAGGAACCGGCGGCCTCCTCCACGGCCTATGTCTGGCCGGTGCAGGGCAGCGTGGACCGGGACTTCAGCCTGGAGGTCTTTGCCTATGACGCCACCATGGGCGACTGGCGGACCCACAGCGGCCTGGACATTGCCGCTGAGCTGGGGGCGCCGGTGAGCGCCTGCGGCAAGGGCACCGTCACCGACGTGAGCACCGATCCCATGATGGGCACCACCGTTACCATTGACCACGGCCGGGGCATGGAGAGCATCTATTCCAACCTGGCCGAGTCGGTGAACGTCCAGGTGGGGGATGCGGTGGAGGCCGGGTCTGTCCTGGGCTCCGTGGGCACCACCGCCATTGCTGAGAGCGCCAGCCCCAGCCACCTGCACTTTGAGATGATCGAGTACGACGTGCCCATCGACCCCCTCAACTATCTCCACTGAACCTAAGCGGGCGAACGGAACCGTTCGCCCCTACATAAGAAAAAAGTGACGCCTTGTGACCCACTCACAAGGCGTCTTTTTATGCACTTGGCTCCCCCCTCCGGGGGTCAAACTGTCCGGGGGACAGTTCGATCAAATCCGTTTTCCAAGAGCTGGCACGGCGAAGCCGTGACTGACACCCAGTGCGCACACTGGGCGTGCTGTGCAGAGGGCGGCTCCCTTTTACGTCCCATTCTGCCGCATCTCCCGCCGGTACTGGGTGGGGGGAACCTGAAAGATCTCCTGAAAGGCCTTGGCAAACTTACTCTGGCTCTCATACCCCACCTGCCCGGCAATGGCCGCCACGCTCTCCTCCGTCTCCCGGAGCAGGCGGGCGGCCTGCTTCATCCGGTAGCCCTTCATGTAGGCGGCGATGGGCTGGCCATACACCGCCTTGAAGGTGGACTTTAGGGTGGAGGTGTTTACCAAATGCTGTCGGGCCAGCTCCTCGATGGTAAACCGCTGGTCCAGCTGGCTGGTGAGCTGCTGGTGAACGGCCTTCACCACCTCCACCTGCTGGGCCCGGCACCGGTCCAGCTGCTTTTCCCGGGCGGGGTCCGTTCGGGAGAGAAACAGCAGCAGCTCCTGGACCTTCAGCTGGCAGTAGGCCAGGCGGAGAGGCTCCGGCAGGTCGTACAGGTCGGCGAAAATTCGGTCGATGGCGCCGCTGGCGGGCATGGCGGTGAGGCCGTCAAACCGCTGGGCCAGATGCCGGGGGTCCACCCCCGCCCCGGCCAAAATCTCCGGCAGGCTGTCCGCCAGGGTGTCCAGGTCCAGAATGATGGACAGGCCCTCATAATATCCCAGGGGGAAACGGAGCACGGAGTCCGCGCACTGGTCCATCCGGTGCAGGGACAGATCCCCCGGTCCCAGGTAGAGGGTGACCCCTTCCCGCATCTCCCAGCCGATGCGTCCCCGGCGGCAGTGGTTGACCTCCATCCGCCCCTCCAGGGGAGCGTGCCGGTGGGCAAACTGGTGGGCGGAGAAAACATGATGGCAGACCTCCACTCCGGGAAAGGGGAACAGAGCCTGGCTGTCTGCGTCGTGGGGACCCATGGCGGCACCTCCTGCGGGATGTTTTGCTCATTGTACCACAGACCGGGGGAGGGAGCAAGGGATGGCTCCAAACGGAAATTCCTTTCCCCCAAACGGAAGCTGTGAGGGAAAACAGGTTGACTTTCGGGCAGAGTAGGAATAGGATGCAAACGATGAAACGATTGTTCAATTGTTCGAGTAATCGGGCAGAGAAAGGAGAACACCATGAAAAAGACTTATAAAATCGACGTAGACTGCGCCAACTGCGCCAACAAGATGGAACTGGCCGCCCAGCGCACGGAGGGCGTCAAGAACGCCACGGTAAACTTCATGACCCTGAAAATGCAGGTGGAGTTCCAGGAGGGCCAGGACCCCAAGGCCGTTATGGAGCAGGTCCGGAAGAACTGCAAGAAGGTAGAGAACGACTGCGAGATCTTCCTGTAAGAAATCCCGCGCCGGGGGGAAGGAGAAACGGACATGAACAGGAAACAAAAGAAGATGCTGGCGCGGATTCTGGTCACCGCGGCGCTGCTGGTGATTCTGCACTTCGTGCCGGCGGAGGGCTGGCTGCGGTTTGGTCTCTACCTGATCCCCTACCTGCTCATCGGCTATGACATCCTGCGGAAGGCGGGCAAGGGAATCCGGAACCGCCAGGTGTTTGACGAGAACTTCCTCATGGCGGTGGCCACTGTGGGCGCCATGGCCCTGGGAATCTGGCGGGGCGGGGACTACACCGAGGCCATCGGGGTCATGCTCTTCTACCAGGTGGGGGAGTGGTTCCAGAGCTACGCGGTGAACAAGAGCCGCCGGGACATCGGCCAGCTCATGGACATCCGCCCGGACTACGCCAACCTGGAAACCGAAGACGGCGGCCTGGAGCAGGTGGACCCGGATGAGGTAGAGGTGGGCACTGTTATTGTGGTTCAGCCGGGAGAGCGGGTCCCCATTGACGGCGTGGTGCTGGACGGGGAATCCACCCTGAACACCAGCGCCCTCACCGGCGAGAGCCTACCCCGTGCCGTGGGGCCGGGGGATGAGATCATCAGCGGCTGCATTAATCTGAACGGCCGGCTGCGGGTGCGCACCACCCAGGTCTTTGAGGAGTCCACCGTGTCCAAGATTCTGGACCTGGTGGAGAATGCCTCCTCCCGGAAGTCCCGGTCGGAGAATTTTATCTCTCGCTTCGCCCGGGTGTACACCCCGGCGGTGTGCGCCGCCGCCCTGGTTCTGGCGGTGCTGCCGCCTCTGGTGCGGCTGGTGGGCCTGGGTATGGCCCCCATGTGGGGAGAGTGGATCTACCGGGCCCTCACCTTCCTGGTGGTCAGCTGCCCCTGCGCCCTGGTCATCAGCATCCCTCTGAGCTTTTTCGCGGGGATCGGCGGGGCCAGTCAGGCGGGTATTTTGGTGAAAGGCTCCAACTATCTGGAGGCCCTGGCCCAGACCAGGTGCGTGGTCTTTGACAAGACCGGCACCCTGACCCAGGGGGTCTTTCAGGTGACGGGGGTCTATCACAACACCCTGCCGGAGGAAGACCTGCTGGCTTACGCGGCCCTGGCGGAAAGCGCCTCCTCCCACCCCATCAGCAAGAGCCTTCAGAGCGCCTATGGCAAGCCTCTGGACAGCCGCCGGGTGGCGGAGATCCGGGAGGAGAGCGGCCAGGGGGTAACCGCCCTGGTGGACGGCCATCGGGTGGCCGCGGGCAACCACCGTCTCATGGAGACCCTGGGCATCCCCTGGGAGTCCGGCGAGCAGGTGGGGACCATCGTCCACGTGGCGGTGGACGGACAGTACGCCGGGCAGATTGTGATCTCCGACGTGGTAAAGCCCACCGCCCGGCAGGCGGTGGAAGCATTGAAGCGGGCCGGGGTGGAGGAGACGGTGATGCTCACCGGAGACCTCCAGCCGGTGGCGGAGCAGGTAGCCGGAGAGCTGGGCATCGGCCAGGTGTACAGCCAGCTGCTCCCCGGGGACAAGGTGGCCCAGGTGGAGGACCTGCTGGCCCGCCGCGCTGGCCGCGGGAAGGTGGCCTTCGTGGGGGACGGCATCAACGACGCCCCGGTGCTGGCCCGGGCGGATATCGGCATCGCCATGGGGGCCATGGGCTCCGACGCGGCCATCGAGGCGGCGGACGTGGTCCTCATGGACGACGACCCCCGGAAGCTGGCCAAGGCCATCCGCATTTCCCGAAAGTGCCTGGGAATCGTCCGGCAGAACATCGTCTTTGCCATTGGGATAAAGGTGCTCTGCCTGCTGCTGGTAGCCGTGGGCCTGGCGGGCATGTGGCTGGCGGTCTTTGCCGACGTGGGAGTGATGATCCTGGCCGTCCTCAACGCCATCCGGGTGATGTTTGTGAAAAACCTGTGAGAAAAAGCAAAAACCCGGCCCGAGGAAGTTCCTCGGGCCGGGTCGTTATCGTATAAAACCGATAAAACCGAATTAAGCCAGCTTGGACTTGGACAGCTCGGTGAGAGCGGTGAAAGCGGCCTTGTCGTTGACAGCCATCTCAGCCAGCATCTTGCGGTTGATCTCCACGCCAGCCAGCTTCAGACCGTGCATGAAGTTGGAGTAGTTCATGCCGTTCAGCTTGCAGGCGGCGCTGATGCGGGTGATCCACAGCTGACGGAAGTTGCGCTTCTTCTGCTTGCGGCCCACGTATGCGTAGGTCAGGGACTTCATCACCTGCTCGTTGGCCATCTTGAAGTGCTTGGACTTGGCACCCCAGTAGCCCTTGGCCATCTTCAGGATCTTATTTCTTCTCTTGCGCGTCATCATCGCGCCCTTAACTCTTGCCATGGTATGTTAGCCTCCTACTTTATCGTTGTAATTATTTATACAGGATCATGCGCTTGATTGCGGCCTCGTTGGTCTTGTCCGCATAGGCGCCGGCGCGGAGGCCGCGTTTACGCTTGGTGGTCTTCTTGTTCAGGATATGGCTCTTATTGGCATGGGCGCGCTTGACCTTACCGCTCTTGGTCAGGTTAAAACGCTTCTTAGCGCCGCTGTGAGTTTTGATTTTAGGCATGGCGGAAAACTCCTTTGTAAGATTTTACTTTTTGTTGTCTTTGTTCTTGCTGTCCTTGTTCTGCTTGCAGGACAGGAACATGGTCATGTGGCGTCCGTCCAGCTTGGGCTCTTTGTCCATGGTCGCCACCTCAGCGCAGTCAGCTGCAAACTTTTCCAGCAGACGCTTGCCGATGTCGGTGTGGGCCATTTCGCGGCCGCGGAAGCGGACAGCGACCTTGACCCGGTTCCCTTCGGCCAGGAACCGCTGGGCGTTGCGGACCTTGACATTGAAATCATTGACGTCGATTCCCGGGGACATACGCACTTCTTTGATCTCCACGATCCGCTGGTTTTTCTTTGCTTCCTTGTCCCGCTTGGTCTGCTCAAACTTGTACTTTCCGTAGTCCATGAGCTTGCACACGGGCGGAACGGCATTGGGCGAGATCTTCACCAGGTCCAGCTCGGCCTCGTTGGCCTTGTCCAGAGCCTCGGCCACGGACATAATGCCAAGCTGCTCCCCTTGGGCGGAAATCAGGCGCACTTCCTTGTCGTGAATTTCCTCGTTGATTTGATGAGCCGTGTTAGCGATGGTAAACGCACCTCCAGTCCATAGATACAAAAAATGGATACCTTCCGAAAGGTATCCGCACACAGGAAAGAAGCATCCGCGAGGGCTGCTGTCTTACCGTATTAACCTCTTCGCTTACTTGCGGGAGGTGAGGCAGGCGGAACCTTCCTACTTTATTTTACGCCAGTTAGTATACCAGAGCGTTAACCGTCTGTCAAGCAAAATTTTTAGCGGGGCCTCCATTCTCCAGAGAAAGGGGACCCCGCCGGAGGCCAACAGACGTTATTCAACAATGGTATCCACCATCTCATCCAGGGTAATCCCATAGACGCCGTCCGCACCGGCGTACCGGCGCAGGACCTCCGCCACCGCGTCCTTCCGGTAGGGGCAGCCGATGAGTCTGTCCCGCACCAGATCCATGTCGATGGCGCTGAAGAAATCCCCGGAGAAGGCGATGTCCGCGATTTTTCCCTGCTGCACGTTCAGGTTCACCCGGAAGCGGCCGCCGGCAAACCGGCCCTGCCGCTCCATGGAAAACTTGGGGGAGGCGCCGAACTTCTTGTCCCAGTTGTCAAAGTGCTCCGCGGCCAGCTGACGAATCCGGCGGTCATCCGCTTCTGTCACCTGATAGACCGAGCCGCCGTTCAGAATGGCCGTCACCATGCGCTGCTTAAATTCCTCCGCTGTCATGGGGGCCTCCAGATGCTCAGTCAGATTGGTCACCCGGTCGTGGACGGACTTGATGCTCTTGGAGAGAATCTTATACTCATCCACCGTGGTGCTGGCCACCATCTGTTCGATGTTGGTGTCAAAGAGAAGGGAGCCGTGGTGCACCGTAGCACCCGCCAGCTTATATTGTGCATTTCCAGAGAACTTTTTCCCCTCTACAGTTAAATCGTTGCGGCCGTTGAACTCCGCGGGAATTCCCATGCCCTGCAGGGCGTCCAGCACCGGGGTCAGATACTGCTGAAACTGGATGCTGTCGCTGTCCCCCTGGGTGATGAAGGAGAACTGCCAGCCCCCCGGGTCGGTGTAGATGGTTCCGCCGCCGGACAGTCTGCGGACAATGTGGATGTTGTGGGCGTCCACATATTTTTTGTTGATCTCCTCCAGGGTGTTCTGGTATTTCCCGATCATCAGGGTGGGCGTGGTGCGCCAGAAGAGGAACACAGGCTCGGGGAGCTTCTTTTCCGCGGTGAAATAGTATTCCAGCCCGAAGTTGTAGTAGACGTCGGTGCTGCCGGTTTCAATATAAATCATGTTAGTTCTTTCCTCCTGCCTGCAGGGCTTCGGCGGCGCGATAGGAGCTGCGCACCAGGGGCGTGCTGGCCACATAACGGAACCCTTTTTCCAAGGCGATCTCCTTGTAGCGGGCAAATTCTTCCGGCGTCACATAGCGCTGGAGGGGACAGTGATCCGGGCTGGGCTGCAAATACTGGCCGATGGTGAGAATGTCGCAGCCCACGTCCAGCAGGTCGTCCATGAGCCGGCGGATCTGGTCCTCCGTCTCTCCCAGGCCCACCATAAAGCCCGTCTTGGTCAGGCTGCCGGGATACTGTTCCTTGCAGTACCGCAGCACATCCAGGGACCGCTGGTAGACTGCCTGGGGACGCACGGCGGCGTAGAGCTCCTGCACCGTCTCCACGTTGTGGTTCAGCACGTCGGGCCTGGCCTGCATCACCGTGTCCAGGCAGGCATGATCCCCCTTCATGTCGGAAATCAGCACCTCTGCGGTGGTGTCCGGGCACAAGGCCCGCAGCGCCCGGATGCAGGCGGCAAACTGACCTGCGCCGCCGTCGGGCAGATCGTCCCGGGTCACCTGGGTGATTACCACATGGCGCAGCCCCAGCTTCTGGGCGGCCAGGGCCAGGTTTCTGGGTTCCTCCGGGTCCACCGGGTCCGGCCGGGCGTGGGTCACGTTGCAGAACCGGCAGTTCCGGGTGCAGTGGCTGCCGAGAATCATGAAGGTGGCTGTGTGGGTCTGATAACATTCCCCAAGATTCGGGCAGTTTGCCTCCTTGCACACGGTGTTCAGCTTCAGGTCCTTCATGAGAGCGGCCACTTCCGCCACGGCCTCCTTGTTGTAGGGAACCTTCAGCCAATCGGGTTTCCGCTCCATCACCGGGCCTCCACGTCTGCCACGGGGGCGTTTACGGTGACCTCGTCCCCTTCCTCCACCAGCTTGCGCAGGAGCACGCCGTCCTCGCTGGCGGTGATCTGGTTTACCACCTTGTCGGTTTCAATCTCAAAAATGGGCTCCCCCTTCTTGTAGGGCTGTCCCTCTTCCTTCAGCCAGGCGCAGAATACGCCGCTTTTCATTTCATCTCGCAGCTGGGGCATGGTAATCTGTTTCTGCATATTTGATCTCCTCCGTTATAAAATCAGTTCTGCCAGCTTGTCCGGCTCGTCAGTTATCTCTTGGCAGAGGGCTTCGATTGCCTCGGGCCTCAGCTGAGCGCCCAGGAACCGGTCCCCTGCGTGGGGGTCTAAGAGGGGGGAGCGCAGCTCACAGGCCGTGATGACGCCCTTTTTCGCCTCATAACGAAGCTGGATGGGTTTCCCGGACAGCTCTCCTGTGACCTCACAGAGAAAGGCAGGGGATCGGCCGCAGGTCCAGGCCCAGCTGCCGTACTTTTCCTCCGCCAGCTGTTCTGCCAGGCGAAGCTGTTCTTCTGTTAAGGATGCCTCCGTCAGATCCGCCGGATAGGCGGCCCGCAGGGCCTTCCGAAAGTCCGCCATGGTGCCCTGCCAGTATTGGCTGATGTTGACCACCTGGGCGGGGTTGGAGGGGATGGCCCGGGAATGGTAGGTGCGCCCCGAGCGGCCGGAAACCTCGTGGAGCACGGTCAGGTCGGTGTCAAACAAAAGGGTGCCGTGGTGGAGCAGCCGCCCGCCGGAAATCTTCTGGGCGCTGCCGGAAATCTTCCTGCCGTGAAGGGTAATGTCGCAGACCTTGCTCTTTTCCGCCGGCACGCCGATGCGGTGAAGGGCCGTGAGAATCCCGGCCATCACCCCGTCGTAGTTCACGCTCCCGTCGCTGTCGCAGATGACGGTGTAATTCAGGTTTCCGGGGTCATGGTACACGGTGCCGCCCCCGGAGTCCCGCCGGATGACGGGAATCCCCCGTTTCCAGGCGCGGTAAACGCTGGTCTCCTGGTAAATGTTCTGATAGGCCCCGCAGACGATGGCGGGGGAGTTGCTCCAGAGCATCAGGATGCTGTCCTCCTGAATTTGCTCAAAGACAACCTGTTCCAATGCCTGGTGGAAGGCGGGCGTTCCGTCGGGAACTGCAAAATACTTCATACCATGCCCCCTGTTCTGGCTCTTCCGAGAATGGTGATTGGGTGCTATCTTTACATAGATTCGGAGGTTTGTAAAGACCATCCCGGAAAAATCCTAGAGGATTTCTATGATTTTTGGATAAAAAAAGCACCCCCGATTTATCAGCTTCATGCAGACCGATAAATCAGGAGTGTTGCGTTTCTCTAACCATATATCGTTCTCTCGGTTGTCCCTCAGCCCTGCCGCCGCTGTAATTGCAGCCGATCGGCAATCATGGCGATGAATTCGGAATTGGTGGGTTTGCCCTTGGAGTTGCTCACGGTAAAGCCGAAGTACTTCTGCAGCGTGTCCAGATCCCCCCGGTCCCAGGCCACCTCAATGGCGTGGCGGATGGCACGCTCCACCCGGGAGGCGGTGGTGCCAAACTTCCTGGCGACTTCAGGGTAGAGAACCTTGGTGACGGCGTTGATCACGTCCATGTCCTCCACGGTCATGATGATGGCCTCCCGAAGATACTGGTACCCCTTGATATGGGCGGGCACGCCGATTTCGTGGATGATGGCTGTCACATTGGCTTCCAGGGTCTGGCGGGTGGAGGCCGGCAGGCCGGGAGCTGCGTCCTCCTCGGACCAGTGCTGGGAGGCCAGCAGCCGGATGCGCTCTACCACGGAAGAAACCCGGCAGGGCTTCATCATGTAGTAGTCGCCGCCCTTGGCGGCCACCTGATCGGCCATGGCGCCCCGGGCAAAGCCGGACAGCACCAGTACGCTCACCGGCAGCGGCCGGATGGCGTCCAGCACGTCGAATCCGTCTACACGGCCCAGAACCAGATCCATCACCAGGATGTCCGGGGTGAGCTCCTGGGCGAGGCGGATCGCCTCCTGGCCGTCTCCCGTCTGGCCGATGACCTCCAGGCCTTCTTCTCCCTTCAGGGCATCCGCAAGGATTGCGCGGAATTCCTCGCTGGTATCGGCAATGAGAACTGTTTTCTTACTTTCCATGCGTGTGTCTCCCCTCTGGGAAGATGAAAATCCTTGTCTTCCCCATATGGTCTCCTTGTTTCATTCGTAGCTTGACCGGTCAACCATAATTTACCACAATGGGACAGCGAACTCAAGGGGAAATTAGTAAAAACTGGTAATTACGTCGAAAAATATTTCCCCAAAGTTCGTTCTTGTTCGACAAATAAGGGAAAATATGGAGACAACACGGGGCTTAATTCTGCGTTTCCAGGTTAGAAAACAGGAAAGAACAGAATAAAATCTTCGTTCCCCGGCTAAATTTGTCGAGAAAATCCGTTTACGAATGGAACGAGAAATGGTATAGTAAATATGTATAAGTATCCACCCAGAAAGGGGACATTCCCATGAAGAAACTGATGCTGGGCAATGAAGCGGCAGCCCGGGGCCTGTACGAGGCCGGCTGCTGCCTGATCTCCAGCTATCCGGGCACACCCAGCACGGAAATCACCGAGCGGGCCGCCCAATATGACGAAATTTACTGCGAGTGGGCACCCAATGAGAAGGTGGCCATGGAGGTGGCCTTCGGCGCGGCCCTGGCAGGCAAGCGCAGCGCCTGCGCCATGAAGCACGTTGGGGTGAACGTGGCGGCCGATCCCCTGTTTACCATTGCCTACACCGGCATCAACGCCGGTATGGTCATCTGCGTGGCGGACGACCCCGGGATGCACTCCTCCCAGAATGAGCAGGATTCCCGGCACTACGCTGTCTCCGCCAAGCTCCCCATGCTGGAGCCGGCGGACTCTCAGGAGGCCTGCCTCTTTGCCAAGCGGGCTTTTGAGCTCTCAGAAGAATATGATACCCCGGTTTTTCTCAAACTATGTACCCGGATCTCCCACTCCCAGAGCATTGTGGAGCTGGGCCAGCGGCAGGAGGTTCCGGTCCGTCCCTATGAGAAGGACATTCCCAAATACGTGATGGTCCCCGGCAATGCCCGCCCCCGCCACCCCATTGTGGAGGCCCGGATGGAGCGCCTGCTGGCCCTGGCCGAGACCACGGATCTGAACCGGGAGGAAATGGGGGAGGACACCTCTTTCGGCATCATCACCTCCTCCACCTGCTACCAGTACGCCCGGGAGGTGTTTGGGGAGAAGGCCTGCATCCTGAAGCTGGGCCTGGTGAACCCCCTGCCCCGGCAGAGAATTCTGGACTTTGCCCAAAAGGTGGACAAGCTCATCGTGCTGGAGGAGCTGGACCCGGTGATCGAGGAGCACTGCCGGAACCTGGGCCTCTCCGTTACCGGCAAGGACAAGCTGCCCATGATCGGCGAGTTTGCCCAGGGGCTGGTGGCCCAGAAGCTGCGGGAGACCGAAAAGCCCTGGGTGGCCCTGGACGAGCCGGTTCCCGGCCGTCCCCCGGTGCTCTGCGCCGGCTGTCCCCACCGGGGCCTGTTCTACACCCTGGCGAAAAACAAGATCACCGTCCTGGGGGACATCGGCTGCTATACCCTGGCTGCCTATGAGCCCCTGTACGCCATCGAGACCTGCGAGTGCATGGGCGCTTCCGTCAGCTCCATCCACGGCTTCAACAAGGCCCTGGGGAAGGAGAGCGAGGGCAAGACGGTGGCGGTGCTGGGAGACTCCACCTTCATGCACTCGGGCATGACCGGCCTTGCCAACATCGCCTATAACCAGAGCAACTCCACCGTCATCATCCTGGATAACTCCACCACCGGCATGACCGGCCACCAGCAGAACCCCACCACCGGCAAGAACCTGCGGGGGGATCCTGCGGGGAAGATCGACCTGGAGACCCTCTGCCGGGCCATGGGTATCCGCCGGGTGCGGGTGGTGGACCCTTACGACCTGAAAGCCACCGAGGAGGCCGTGCTGGAGGAACTGGCCGCGCCGGAGCCCTCGGTGATTATCACCCGCCGTCCCTGCACCCTGCTCAAGTCCGTGGCCAAGCATCCCCCGTATGTGGTGGACCCGGAGGCGTGCAAGGGCTGCAAGCTGTGCATGCGCATCGGCTGCCCGGCCATTTCCTGGAAGGAGAAAAAGGCCGTGGTGGACCCCACCCAGTGCGTGGGCTGCGGCGTCTGCCAGCAGCTGTGTAAGTTCGACGCTCTGCTCTGCCAGGAGAACTGAGCAGTAAACCCAGCAAGTGCTCCCAAGAGCAAAACTGTGAACCGGGAGCAGGACCCAATATGAGCCCTGCTCCTTTTTTTTCTGCTCAGATCCTTTGGGAAAAGCAGGAAAGGTTTGGAAAAAAGAGGAAATCAAATAGAGGCACATGGAAGAAACTGGAAAGAGCCTGGCCCGCCGGGAATATAGTGTTCCGGGGCCAGACGGAGGAACACAGGGGTAGCGTCCGCTCTGACCGGCCGGCCCCCGGGGGAGGAATTGCAAATGCTAAGTCAGATATTAGCCATCGTTATTTTTGTCATCATGTTCGTGGAGATCGTGCGGGAGCGGTTTCCCCGGTACCTGGTGGCTCTGGTGGCAGGGGCAACCACCATGGTGGTGGTCTTTCTGCTGGTCATGCACAGCACGGAGGCTGTGGCCATGGCACTGAGCTTCCAGAGCATGATGGAGCCAACCTTCTGGTACACCGGCCACGAGGCCGTCAACGAGGTGAACACCGGAATCAACTGGAGCACCATCATCTTCATCACCGGCATGATGGTGATGGTGGAGGGGATGAGCGAGGCCGGCTTCTTCGACTGGCTGTGCCTGCAGCTGGCCAAGATGGTCAACTACAAGCCGGTGCCCCTGCTCATCTGCTTTATGATCCTGTCGGCCGTGCTGTCCATGTTTATTGACAGCATCACCGTCATTCTCTTCCTGGCGGTGGCCAGCGTCAGCCTGGCCAACCTGCTGAAGTTTGACCCGGTGCCCCTGATCATCGCGGAAATTTTCACCGCCAACCTGGGGGGCGCGGCCACCATGAGCGGCGACCCGCCCAACATCATCATCGGCACCGCCCTGGGCCTGTCCTTCGGAGACTTTCTGGTGAACACCGGCCTGATTGCCCTGGTGGCGCTGGTGATCGTCGTCCCCTATTTCTACTTCTGCTTCCGGAAGGAGCTGGTCTCCCATGCAGAGCCTGGCGCCCTGGCGGCCATGGAGCTGGACCCCAAGGCGGCCATCCACAGCAAGAAGAAGTTTGCCATCAGCGTTGGGATTTTCCTGGCGGTGGTGATCCTGCTGATTACCCACGCCAAAACGGGGCTTACCGTGTCCACCGTAGGCGTCATTGCGGCAATTCTTACCCTGGGAACCAACAAGTCCCCCTTCCACTTGCTCAAGCGGGTGGACTGGCAGACGGTGCTGTTTTTCATCGGCCTGTTTGTGGCGGTCAGCGGCCTGGAGGAGACCGGGGTGCTGGAGGCCATGGCCAGCGGCATCGCGGCCATTACCGGCGGCAGCCTCACCATCATGGTGATTATTATCATCTGGCTGTCGGCCATTGCCTCGGCCTTTGTGGATAACATTCCCTTCGCCGCCACCATGGTGCCGGTGATTACCTCCCTGTCCGCCACCATGGGGGTGGACCTGCACACCCTGGCCTGGACCCTGTCCATGGGCACGGACATCGGCGGCTCCGCCACCCCCATCGGGGCCTCGGCCAACGTGGCGGGCACCGCCATCGCCGCCCGGGACGGCCACCCCATCAGCTGGGGGAAATACTGCAAGTACTCTGCCCCCGCCGCAGTCATTGTCATTGCCCTGAGCATGGTTATGATCCTGCTCCGCTACTAATACTAGTTCTTGATAAAAAGCGTTCAAAGCTTTTTATCGCGCAAAGCGCGTCAAGAACTGCATGAGACGGCGCAGCGCACGGGATTCTTGATTCCATTTTTGAGTCAAGAATCAGTATAAGGCCCGCGAACAACGACCCGATTCCGGAGGAACTTTATGCTCAGCCAGATCCTGTCCCTTATCATCTTTGCCCTCATGTTTTTCCTGGTGCTCTGGGGGAATTTTCCCCGGCATCTGGTCACCCTGTCCGCCGGAGGCCTTATGATCGCGCTGGTGTTCCTGCTGGTCATGGGGGATCTGTCCGCCGTGGGAGAGGCGCTGAGCCTGAGCAGCTTCCTGCGCTTTGAGTTCTGGTTCTCCCACTTCGGGATTACGGAGTTCAACACGGGGATCAACTGGAGCACCATCCTCTTCCTGGTGGGGATGATGGTGATGGTGGAGGAGATGAGCGAGGCGGGCTTTTTCGACTGGCTGTGCCTGTGGCTGGCCAAGCGCCTCCGCTTCCGGCCCATGCCCCTGATGCTGTGCTTCATGGTGCTGTCGGCTCTGCTGTCCATGTTTGTGGACAGCATCACCGTGATTCTTTTCCTGTCGGTGGCCACCGTCCGGCTGGCCCACTTCCTCCACTTTGACCCGGTGCCCCTGATCATTGCGGAGATCTTTACCGCCAACCTGGGGGGCGCGGCCACCATGAGCGGCGACCCGCCCAACATCATCCTGGGCACCTCTCTGGGCCTGGGCTTCTGGGACTTTATCCGGAACAACGGCGTGATCTGCCTGGTGGGCCTGGGGGTGGTGCTGGTGTACTTTGCCCTGTGCTTTCGCACCAAGCTGCGGGCGGGAATCGGGGAGAGCGACCCGGCTCTTTTGGACTTAAACCCCGCCGACGCCATCCCCAGCAAGGGAAAGTTCCTGGTGAGCGTGGGTATTTTCGCCGGGGTGATCCTGCTGATTATGACCCACGCGGCCACGGGCCTGACCATGCCCACCATAGGCGTGGCGGCTGCTGCCATGACCCTTACCTGCACCCGGTCGCCCCGGCAGTTGCTCCGGCAGGTGGACTGGAAAACCGTGGGCTTTATCATCGGCCTGTCCGTGACGGTCAGCGGCCTGGAGCAGACCCATGTGCTGGACGGCCTGGCCAATTTCCTGGCGGGCCTCAGCGGCGGAAGCCACTTCTGGATGGTGGTGATTCTCATCTGGTTCACCGCCGCCGCCTCGGCCTTTGTGGACAATATCCCCATGGCAACGGTGATGGTGCCGGTGATCCTGTCCCTGTCCGAGACCATGGGGATGGACCTGCACACCCTGGCCTGGACCATGTCCAAGGGCACGGACATCGGCGGCATCGCCACCCCCATCGGGGCCTCGGCCAACGTGGCGGGCATCGCCGCTGCCGGCCGGGAGGGACACCGGATCTCCTGGGGGCGGTACTGCAAATACGCCGCCCCGGCGGCCCTTCTGGTACTTATTTTGAGCATGGTCATGATTCTGACCCTGCACTGACTCAGAAAAACAAGCAGGCAGCAGAGCGAAGTTGCGCTCTGCTGCCTGTTGATTTTTTGTAAAAAGGATTGTCAGACATCAAAAAGCTGGGTGCTGAAATACCGCTCACCGGTGTCAGGGAGGATGGTGACCACGGTTTTGCCTTCCCCCAGCTCCTTTGCCATGCGGAGGGCGACGGTCACGTTGGAGCCGCTGGAGATGCCGCAGAGGATACCCTCCTCCCGCATGAGCCGCTGGGCGGTCTGGATGGCCTCCTGGTCGGTGACGATGGACACCTGGTCAAAGATGGTCATGTCCAGGTTGTCTGGGATCAGGCCGTCGCCGATGCCCATCTGTAAGTGGGAGCCAATGGGCCCCTGGGAGAGGATGGCGGCGTTCTGAGGCTCTGCCACCCAAATTTTCAGGTCAGGGAACCGGTCCTTCAGCACGGCCCCCACGCCGGAGAGGGTGCCGCCGGTGCCCACGCCGGAGCAGAAGCCGTGGATTTCTCCCTCCACCTGGTCCAGAATTTCCATGGCGGTCTGGGTCTTGTGGACGGCGGGGTTGGAGGGGTTTTCAAACTGCTGGGGGACCCACACGTTTTTGTCCTCCCGGGCCATCCGGTTGGCGGTGTCCAGGCAGGCCTGGATGCAGGCGCCGATGTCCCCGTCGTCATGGATCAGAACCAGCTCCGCCCCGTAGGCCTGGATGAGCTTCCGCCGTTCTTCACTGACGGAGTCGGGCATAATGATGCGGACCCGGTACCCCTTGACCGCCCCCACCAGGGCCAGGCCGATGCCCTGGTTGCCGCTGGTGGGTTCCACGATGACGGTGTCCGGGGTCAGAATCCCCCGGGCCTCCGCGTCCAGAATCATGTTGCAGGCGGTGCGGGTTTTGATGGAGCCGCCGATGTTGACCCCTTCGTATTTTACCAGCACATCGGCCGAGCCCGCGGGCACCATGCGGGAGAGCCGGATGAGCGGGGTGTTTCCTAGTGCTTCCAGTACATTTTGATAGACCAAGGTGAACGTCCTCCCTATATCACCACTGTCCCAGGGGAGAGAGTGTAACTAGAATTGGGGATTGACATTATACTACAGAATCTCACAAATTACAAATGGATTCTGGGACATCTGGCCGGGCAGCCTGGGTTACCGGTCTGACTCAAAGGCTGCGGGAGCCTTTACCGCCGGGGAGGCGTCGCCCATGGAATGGATGAGCGCCCGCAGCCGAGAAAACTCCTCCCGGAGGGCGGACAGGTCCTTGGGGCTTACGTTGTGGGCCAGAAAGAGCTGCTCCAGATCTCCGGCCAGGGCCAGAGCGTCCCGGGTGCTGTCCACAAAGCTCTGGTAGTTTTTGCTCTGCCGGGCGGCCTGAAAGGCCCGGGCGTCCCTGGCAATGAAGGAGACGATCTCCTCCACCCCGGCGAACCGGCCCTGGACCATGGGATAGGGGCGAACCCGCTGGAGGTAATACCGGTGCTCGTTGGTGATGGTAAAGACATAGGTGAGCTTCCCCGCCCCCTCCAGGTCGAAGTCCACCACATGCTGTTTTCCGCTGACGACTTTGATTTTGCTGGCGCCCAGCTGAAGCAGGGCGGTGTCAATAAAATCGCTGCTGAAGGTGGATAAACTCATAGCGATCCCTCCGTTCTGTTAGGTGTACCGCAGCAGCAGGTAGGCGGTGCTGATGAGGATGGAGACCAGCATCAGGGGAAAGCCCACCTTCAGGTAGCTGGCGAAGGTGATGGGGTACCCGTGGCGGGTGCTGATGCCCGAGAGAACCACGTTGGCCGAGGCCCCGATGAGGGTGCCGTTGCCCCCCAGGCAGGCCCCCAGGGACACTGCCCACCACAGGGGCGCAATGTCCATCCCGCTGTTTCCCATGGCCAGGATCAGGGGGATGAGGGTGGCCACAAAGGGGATGTTGTCCAGAAAAGCGGAGATGAGGGCGGAAAACCACAGAATGATGACGAGCGTCAGGGCCAGGCTGCCGTGGGTGGCCGACATGAGCCAGTCCGCCAGAAGCTGGATTACGCCGGTTTCCTGCAAGCCTCCCACCACCACAAACAGGCCGGTGAAGAAGAGGATGGTGGTCCACTCCACCCCGGCCACGGTCTCCTCCAGGTCCTGCCGGCCGATGAGCAGCATGATGGCGGCGGCGGTCAGGGCGATGGTGCAGGAGGCCAGATGCAGCTGGGCGTGAAAGACAAAGCCCAGTACCACCAGGACAATCATTACCACGCTTTTTATGAGCAGGGGCCGGTCCTTGATGGCCTTGGTCTCGTCCAGCCCCAGGATAATCTCCCGGGCCTCCTGGGTCACCTGGAGCTTCCGGCCGTAGATAAAGTAGAAGCAGGCGACGGTGGCCAGCATCACCAGCAGGACCGCCGGACCGGTGCTCAGAATGAAGTCGTTGAAGCTGAGCCCGGCGGCGCTGCCAATCATGATGTTGGGCGGGTCGCCAATGAGGGTGGCGGTACCCCCGATGTTGGCCGCCAGGATCTGGGTCATGAAGAAGGGGACGGGGTTCAGCTTCAGCATGTTGGTGATGGCCAGGGTCATGGGACCGATGAGCAGCACGGTGGTCACGTTGTCCAGAAAGGCGGACAGCAGGGCGGTAATCACCATGAACAGGGCCATGAGAGCCCAGGGCCGGCCCTTCACCGCCTTGGCCGCCCGGATGGCGATGTACTCAAAAATGCCGGAGTTTTTTACCACCGTGACAAAGAGCATCATGCCGATGAGCACCCCCAGGGTGTTCCCATCCACATAGGAAAAGCCTGACTCCACCGAGAGCACCCCGGTGAGAATCAGCAGGATGGCGCCGGCAATGGCCGCCGCGGTGCGGTGGATCTTTTCTGTCATAATGGCAGCCATGGTGACGGCAAAGATCACAACGGCGATGATTTGCGAGGGATTCACGGTCTTTCACGCTCCTTTCCTACCTTCATCTATATGCGCCGGCAGGAAGAAAAGTCAGTCCGTGACAGAAAAGAAGCGGTACCTGAACCCCTGTCAGGTACCGCTTTTTTGGTTCAAAGGGTGTTTGCCGTAGTAGGCCCCGCCGATGGCCGCAGCGGCGGGGACGGTGAGGATCACCGCCGCTGTGCTGCACAGCCCCTGGGCCAGCTCCACTGCCAGGCAGTCGGAGCTGAACAGCTGGTGAAACTGCACGCCATAGGAGAAAAAGACCAGCATGGTGGCCAGCGCGCCTCCGGTGAAGGCGAAGATCAGAGTGTTGCTCATGGTGCCGATCATGTCCTGCCCCAGGCGGATGCCGCTGCGGAAGAGCTCCTTCCCCAGGGGGTTTCGGGCGGCTCCGGCCACCTCCCGCAGGGCGGAAAGGATGGACACCGCCACATCCATCACCGCCCCCAAAGAGGCGATCATCATTCCCGCAAAGAGCAGGGTGCGGATGTTCAGACCGGTGTTCTGAGCGATGAGCAGCAGCCCCTCGGCGCTGTCCGTCTGAAAGCCCGTGAGGTGGAGAAACTGGGAGAACACCCCGAAGAGGGCGCAGGCCGCCAGCTCCCCCAGCAGGGTGGTGGCGCAGCCCAGCAGGCACTGGACGGTGGGGCCGTGGAGCAGAGCCAGGGACACCGCCGTGGACAGCACCACGGTGAGCAGCCCCATCCCCACAGGACTTCCGCCGTTGTACAGGACGGGCAGGGTCACCCGGAGGATGAACAGCAGGGTAAAGAGGATGGACAGGCAGGCGTCCAGCCCCTTCCGCCGCCCCACGGCAATGAGCAGCAGGGCAAACAGCCCGATGAGGCCCACCAGCGGCAGGAAGCGGTCATAGTTGTAGATGGTGTAGTAGGGCGCTGCATTCTCCGGGGCGTCCACGCAGACGATGGCGGTCTCCCCGGCCTGGAGCAGGATGTTGTGGGTTTCCGTCAGGTAGTTGTCCAGCTCCACCTCCTGGCCGTCAGACAGACGAACCAGCAGATGCTGGCTGCCCAGCTTCTGCCCGGTGTTCAGGGGGCTGTCGGTGAGCTCCTGGGAGATCACCTCCTCGACCGTTGCCCGGACATAGTGGAGGGTGTCGGTGGCAAACCGCTGGTAGCTGTCCCCGGTTACGGGGCGCACCAGCATCAGCACCACAGACAGCACCACCAGCACCTCCAGAATGAGACGGTTTCGCTGGGTCGTTCCTTTCATGTTCATTCCTCCCGGATAAGAGGAAAGGGGCGGCGAGAGCCTCGCCGCCCCTTTCGGTCAAAGATTTGCAGGGTTCGTTGGCTGATTTACTGCCCGATGGTTTCGCAGAAGCGCATGAGAATCGTAGCCACCTGGGCGCGGGTGGCGCTGCTCTTGGGGGCCAGGGTGGTGTTGGTGACGCCGGTGATCAGACCCTGGGCGTTGGCCCAGGCCATAGCATCGGAAGCGTAGGCGCTGATGGTGCCAGCGTCGGTGTAGCCGGACAGATCGGCCTTCTGGCTCACGTCATAGCCCTTGAGGGTGGCGTAGCGGTACAGAATGGCGGCCATCTGCTCCCGGGTGATGGGGGCGTCGGGGGCGAAGGTGGTGGCGGAGGTGCCGGTCACCACGCCGTTTTCTGCGGCCCAGGCCACAGCCTTGGCATAGTAGGCGCCGGAGGCCACGTCAGCGAAGGAGGAGGTACCAGCGGCGGGCTCGTTCTCCAGCCGGTAGAGGATGGTGACGATCATGCCACGGGTGGTGGTGCTGTTGGGGGCGAAGGTGGTGGCGGAGGTGCCGGTCATCATGCCCTTGTCATAGACGTAGGCCACAGCGTCCTGGAACCAGTCGCCGGACTTCACGTCGGTAAAGGGCAGGACGGCGGCGGGAGGCGTCACCGGCTGGCTGGGTTCGGTGTCAGGCTCGGTGCTGGGGTTGCTGCCGGAACTGCTGCCGGTCCCAGAGCTGCCGGAGCTGCTGCCAGTGTTGCCGGAGCCGGACCCGGTGTTACCGGAGCCGCTGCCAGTGCTGCCGGAGCCGGACCCGGTGTTGCCGGAGCCGCTGCCGCTGGGAACGGTCCCGGTGAGCTCATAGACCGCCAGGGTGCCGGAGACCTCGCAGGCGCTCAGCAGCAGGGGGCTGCCGGTCTTGCTGGCCGCGGCAGAGATGAAGCACAGGCCCTCGGGGGAGACGTCGCCCTGGATGGCGGTCTCAAACTCCCGGGAGTTGATGTAGTTGACGAACTTGGCGTTTGTCGGGTTGGTGATGTCGTAGACCATCACGCCGCCGATGCGCTCCAGGGCGATGAAGGCGTAGGTCTTGCCGTTCACGGTGCCGGTGATGACGCTCTCCGGTTCAGGACCCTTCTTGCCGGAGCGGTTGTCCACGCTGTTTTTATCGTTGGAAGTGTTGAAATAATCGGGAAGCTGTTCGGCGGTGATCTCCTCAAAGCCGCTGCCGCTGTCATAGACCAGCTTCAGGCCGTTGGAAGTCACTTCGTAGATGGAGAAGGAGCGGCCGCCGAACACATAGGCGCTGTTCTCGTCCAGTCCATCCCACATCGTGGTGTTGAACCAGACCACTTTTTCACCCAGGGTCACATTGCCGGCGGGAGAGGTCTTGCCTTCGGATTCGTTGTCCAGATCGTCCCAGTCGGCGCGGCTGTCGCCCTCGTTGGCGGTGAGCAGGTAGGTCTTGCCGCCCAGGGTGGTCACGGAAATGCCGTCGGGCATCTTGATGCCGTAGACGTTGTCGTAGTTCTTCAGCTCGATGGTATCATTCTTCTGGAGATCGACCTTGGTCGTGCCATAATCCTGGAAGCCCAGGGGATACACGCCGGTAAATTTGCCGGAAGTCAGGTCCAGCACGGCGATGGCATTGGCCTCCTGGAGGGAGACGTAAGCGGTCTTGCCGGAGACGGCGATGTACTCCGGCTCAAAATCGGTGGAGGGCTGGGTATCCTTCTGCACCAGCACGCCAGCGGCGGTGAGTTCATCCCGCTTTGCATCAAAGCTGTCGAAGGTTACGGTGTTGGCGGTCAGGGCATTGTTTTCACCAATGGTGACGATGGACACAGAGCCTTTGGGATCGGTGGCATCCTTGCCGCCCCGGGGCTCGCCCTCGTCAGCGGAGAGGATGGTATTGTTATTTGCGAAGGTCACCATGTCAGGCTGAACGCCCACGGAAACGGTGGAGAGTAGCTCCAGAGAGCCGTCAGTGTTGCAGGCGAACAGGGCCACAACGCCCTGGGCGGCATAATTTTCCGCCTGGATGGCCACGGCCAGCTTGCTGCCGTCGGGGGAGATGGCCACGGAGGTCATGTCGCCGTAGGCGAAGCCCTCCACCAGGGACTTGACATCATATTCGGTGCCAGACAGGGCCACGACGGTGTCGCCGTCCAGCTTGCCGTTCAGATCCACGGCGATCAGCGTGCCCTTCACGCCGCTGACGGCGTAGGCGAAGCCGTTGACGGGGTTGTACTGCACGATCTCCAGGCTGCCGCCGTCGGCGTTCATGGCGCCGGAGTTATAGCGGCCTGCCAGCTCCAGCTTCAGGGAGCCGGTCTCATCATAATAGCCGTTCACGCGGGTGTTGCCGGTCACGACGGGGGTGTAGGTGGGTTCTTCCGGTTCGGCGGGTTCGCCGGAGCCGGTGGGCTGGGTGGTGATGGTCACGGTCACGTCGCCGGTGATCTTGGTCAGGCGGTAGATGCCATCTACTTTGGTATCGGCGGAGTCTTTGAGATTCTTGTAGTTCTTGTCCGCAGCAATGGACGCAAGCTCATAGCCCTCGTCCACCGTGACTTTGAAGTTCACCTGTCCATCGCCGGTAATGTCGATCTCGCCGGTTTCGGAATCGCGGGCATATGCCTTGGTGACATCGGTCTCATCGGCGGCGTCGGTGTAATCCTGGGTGTAATACACGTCAACCGTGGCATGCTCGTCGGCATCAAAGGTGACCTGGTAGCCGGTCTGGGGTTCTTCGCTTTCTGCGGTGCGGTAGATGGTGAAGGTGTCCACCACGCTCAGGGTGGTACCGTTATCGGTGATGGTGATGCGGTAGGTGGTGATGGTGAATTCCGTATCAGAGACCGTCACCTTGGAGACGTTGGGGGTTTTCTCCTGGTTCATCACCGCGGCGTAGGGGAAGCTCTTGTCCGTCTGGATGTCGTAATACTTGGAGCCGGAGGCGGAGTTGGCGGTGACATACAGGATGCCGTCCGGGTCAGTGACCGCAGTGGGGGCTGCGTCCGTGCCGTTTGCGTATTCGTAACTATCGGATTCAGTAACCTGGGTAAAGCCGTCCATCATGTAGCTGCGGGTGTACACATGGTCGTGACCCATGAGCACCACATCAATGTCAAGCTCTTTGAACACCGGGACTAGTGCATCTCTGCGGCTGAGAATGGTGTCCTCCAGTGCGTGGCTGGCTACGGAGTAGATGGAGTGGTGGAAGGTGACGATCTTCCACTGGATATTCTCGTCCTTGGTGGCTTCAATGGCATCGAGCATAAACTGCTTGTGCTCGGCAGCGGAGGTGTTATTGCTGTTGAGCACCAGGAACAGGACATTGTTGTAGACAAAGTAGTAGTCGCTTCCGGCGGCGGTGGTGCCGGAGGTACTCTCATTGGGCATGTTGAAGTGCTGGCTGTAGGCGTTGGAGCCGGAGTCGTGGTTGCCGATAACGGTTGCCACGGGCAGGCCCAGCAGGGCGTCGTGGTCCAGATAGCCGTCGTACTCGCTCTCGCTGTCGGCGGTGTTCACCTGGTCGCCGGCGGAGAGCAGGAAGGACACGTCGGAGAAAATGCTGTTGGTATCAATGATGTTCAGGGTGTTGTCCCAGCCCGCAATGTCCGTGTCCGTGCTGCCCGCGCCGATCTGGGGGTCACCCACATAGGCGAAGGAGAACGCGCCGGTTCCGCCGGTGGTGAAGGAATACACATCGCTCTTATTACCGTTGTTGCTGAGCTGATAGTAATAGGTGGTGTTTGCTTTCAGCCCGGTGGCGGTGGCCTTGCAGCTGTACAGGCCGTCGTTGGCGACGGTGGCAGCAGCGGTGATGGTCTGCGCGCCGGTCAGGGAAGCGTTGTCCGCCACGGTCAGGGAAGCGTTTTCCAGGGGAGAGTACCAGGTGAAGTTCATCTGGCTCTCGTCCGCGCCCATGGACAGGCTGATGTTGGACTGATAGACCACTTCCTCGTCGGAGAGGGACAGGTCGGTGAGATGGAACCAGACATCGGAACTGTCAACCCGGCCCTGATGGAGTTCGACGGCGATGGTGTTCTCACCCTCGTGCAGGATGCTCAAGTTGATCATTTCAAAGGAAACTGTCTTGGGTGTACCAGCATTGGAGCCGCCGTATTGGATGTTGGCGGTGATGCTGCTGTCATCAAAACCCGCGATTTTTACGCCATTGACGTATACAGTGGCAGCATCGTCATACTGGAGGGTACCGACCAGCTTGGTCATACCTGCCAGAGAGGTGATGTTGAAGGTTGTGCGGAAGAAGTAGGCTTCAATGTCGGTAGTGCCATCTTCTTTGTACTGGGTCAGCAGAGTCTTGGGCGTGCAGCCGCCGCCCAGATCAGAAATCGCGCCGTACTTCGCACCGAAGGGACCTGCGGCGGTCTTCCAGCCGTCCGTGACGAGCGTTCCCGTCGTCCAGCTGGTGCGGTCGTAGCCCGTATCTTCCGGGTTACCCGCCGGGTCGCTGCCGTTGTCCAGATAGGTCCACTCGGTCTCGCCGTCCAGCAGGGTGTTGGCAGTGGGCAGAGCCTCGGTGGAGAAGGTCATGTCAGACATGGCAAAGTAGATATCCGAGCTGCCCGCTGCACGGTTGTGCAGCTCCACGGCCACCACATTTTCGCCGGACTTCAGTGTTGCAAGGGCTTCGCCATCCGTGATGGTAAAGGCCTCAGTTACAGGACTGGCAGATGCAATGTTGGTGCAGAAACTGCTGTTGCTGTCGCAGCCATCATCGTTGAAGCCTTTCACCTTGACGCCATTGATATAGAGAATCACAGCGTCGTCATAGGCGATGGTGCCCGTGATTGCGGTCACGGCAGAGGGGTCAGCCACATTGACCGTGGTGCGGAAATAGTAGGTGGGGATGTTGTCGGCGTTGCCGGGGCAGCCGTTCAGCTGTACCGTCGCGCCGGAAAAAGCCCCGCCGTTCTTCGCGCCGAAGCTGCCGGAAGCAGTCTTCCACTGGCTGTCGTCAAAGCCAGCGGTGGTCCAGCTGGTGCGGTTATAATCTGTATCTTCCGGATCTCCGGCGGGATCGGTATTGTCGTCCAAATAGGACCATACCGTGCTGGCGTCGATCTTATCTGGAGCCTGGGTTGTGGGGGACTCCACGGCAAAGGCCGTGGGGACCAGGTTCAGCAGAAAGAGCATCACCAGCAATAGGCTTGTGATTCGTTTCATTCTTTTCTTGTGTCTCCTTTCGTGTGTCGATGGTTTTCTTGTACGCCGGAGCGTACGCACTCACAAAGTAAAGTATAGAAACCCATTGTAAAAACCGCGATACCAGAAATGTTAAATGTCGCGCACAGGAAAAGAAAAAGCCGGCACGGCCCAATGGCCGTGCCGGCTCAGCGTGCCGACAAAGATTGTGTGGGTTTCGCTGATGGGGTTTGCTTACCGGGCGATGGTTTCGCAGAAGCGCATGAGGATCGTGGCCACCTGGGCGCGGGTGGCGTTGTTCTTGGGGGCCAGGGTGGTGTCAGTGACGCCGGTGATGAGCCCCTGGGCGTTGGTCCAGGCCAGGGCATCAGAAGCGTAAGCGCTGATGGTGCCGGCGTCGGTGTAGCCGGACAGGTCGGCCTTCTGGTTTGCGTCATAGCCCTTGAGACCGGCGTAACGATACAGGATGGCTGCCATCTGCTCCCGGGTGATGGGAGAATTGGGGGCAAAGGTGGTCTCCGTCGTTCCGGTCACCACGCCGTTTTCTGCGGCCCAGGCCACAGCCTTGGCATAATAGGCGCTGGAAGCCACGTCGGTGAAGGAAGCAGTACCGGCGGCGGGCTCATTTTCCAGGCGGTAGAGGATGGTGACGATCATAGCCCGGGTGGTGGTGCTGTTGGGAGCGAAGGTGGTGGCAGAGGTGCCGGTCATCATGCCCTTGGCATAGACATAGTCCACTGCGTCCTCGAACCAGCTGCCGGACTTCACATCGGTAAAGGGCAGACCGTTAGCAGAGCTGCCGCTGGTGCGGTTGATGGTGAAGGTGTCCACCACGCTCATGTCAGAGGCGCGATAGGTGGTGATGGTGAAGTGGCTGTCGTCCATCTCCACATAGGAGACGTTGGGCACCTTCTCTTGGTTCTGCACGGCCGCATAAGCGTACTGGCCGGAGATCTCATAGTATTTGGAGCCAGAGGCGGAGTTGGCAGTGACGTACAGGATGCCGGTGGGGTCGGTGATGGAGGAATAGCTCGCATCATCATAAATGGAGGCGTCGGTCATGGGGGTCAGGCCGTCCATCATGTAGCTGCGGGTGTAGACGTGGTCGTGGCCCATGAGCACAATGTCAATGTCCAGCTCCTTGAACACGGGAGCCAGCTCGTCCCGGCGCTGGAGAATGTCGCTGTCCTCAGCGTGGCTGGCAACAGAGAAAATGGAGTGGTGGAACACCACGATCTTCCAGGAGACGTTGGGGTTAGCGGCAATGGCCTCTTCCATGAATGCCTTGTGTTCAGCGGTAGACAGGTCGTTGCTGTTCAGGTCCATGAAGAGCACGTTGTTGTACACAAACCAGTTGTCGCCGCCGGCGTTGGTGGTGCCGTATGTATCGGACTCATTGGCCACGTTGAAGTGCTGGTCGTAGGAGTTGGAGCTGGAGTCGTGGTTGCCGATGGTGGTTGCCTGGGGCAGGGAGCCGAGAACGCTGCGGTTCAGGTAGGACTGATACTGTTCTTCGCTGGCAGCGGCGTCCACTTGGTCACCGGCGGAGAGCAGGAAGGTGGCGTCGGGGAACATGGCTGCCGCCTTGTTCAGGGTGGTGTCCCAGCCGGTGGTATCCGAGGCCAGGTTGCCGGAGCTGCCCAGCTGGGGGTCGCCCACAAAGAGGAACTTGGTGGTCTCACCGCCGCCGGTGGTGAAGGTGGCGATGTCGGAGGTCACAACCTCGTCTCCCTTGGTGTTGGTCAGCTGATAGGCATAGGTGGTGTCGGGCTGCAGACCGGTGAGGGTCAGCTGGTTGCTGTAGTAGCCGCCCCGGTTAGAAACGGTGGCCACGGCGGCTGCGGTGGACGCGTTTTCCGGCAGCTGGCCGTCTGCCAGGTCGGAAGCGGGGGCATAGGCGATGGTACCGGCCTCTTCGGTGGAGGCGTACCAGGTGAAGTTCATCTCGGTTTCCGTCCCGCCTACGGACAGGGCGGCGGTGTCCTGCTCCAGGGGCAGGCTGCTGTAGTCCGGCTCTTCCGTGGACAGGGCAAGGGACTGGAAGTCAAAGTAGATGTCGGAGCTGTCGGCTCTGCCCTGGTGGATTTCCACAGCCAGGACGTTGGTGCCCTCCTGCAGGGCGGAGACGTCGGTCAGAGTGAACTCGCCCAGCTTGGGGGCGGAGGCGTTGGAGCCGCCGTATTCCATGTTCTGGGTAAAGCCGCCTTCCGGCTCGTCGAAGGAGGCCACCTTGCCGCTGTTCAAGTACACCACAGCGCTGTCATCGTAGTAGAGAGAGCCGAGGATCTGCTTGGCTTCCGCCAGCTGATCGGCGGTTACGGTAAAGGTGGTTACAAAGAAGTAGGCTTCGATGTCGTCGCCATCCTCTTTGTACTGGTTCAGCAGAGTCTTGGGGGTGCAGCCGTCGCCCAGGTCAGCGATGGCGCCGTTTTTCGCACCAAAGGGACCAGCAGCCGTCTTCCAGCTAGCATCTCCCAAGAGCGAACCATAGGCCCAGAGAATGCGAATAGGGTACTTCTGATACATTTCAGAGTTGATAACGGGGTCGGTCTCCTGATCCCAGTAAGACCACTGGGTGTCGCTGTTGACGACCTCAGCCGGTGTTTCTTCTTCTGCGGGGGCAGGGGCGGCGACGGCAAAGGCCGTGGGGACCAGGCTCAGCAGAAAGAGCATCACCAGCAGCAAGCTTGTGATTCGTTTCATTCTTTTCTTGTGTCTCCTTTCGCGTGTCGATGGTTTTCTTGTACGCCGGAATGCACGTACTCACAAAGTAAAGTATAGAAACCCATTGTAAAAACTGCGATACTGGAAGTGTTAAATGTACAAAAAAGAAAACAAAAAAGAAAAAGCCGGCACGGCCAAGCAAATGGTCGTGCCGGCTGCTGCCAGACAACGGGTTATGTTTCTGCCGGGACCTGCTCGTCCTTGCCGTGAAAGACCAGCTTCAGCAGGATGGGGGTGATGATGGTGGTGACCACCACCACTACAATGACCGGGCCGAAGAGTTCTTTGCTGATGAGCCCCAGGTCCGCGCCCTTGGTGGCGACAATCAGGGCCACCTCGCCCCGGGAGATCATGCCCACGCCGATCTGTAAGGACTCCTGGTTGGTGTACCGGCACAGCTTGGCCCCCAGGCCGCAGCCCAGGATCTTGGAGAGAATGGCCACGATGGTCAGCGCCACGGCGAAGAGGAGAATGTGGGTGTTCATGCCGGTCAGCTCCACCTGCAGGCCGATGCTGGCGAAGAACACGGGGGACAGGTACAGGAAGGAGATGGTCTCAAAGTTGGTGGCCAGATACTGGCTGCGCTTTTCCGAGCTGGTGTTGGAGAGCACCAGGCCGGCAACGAAAGCGCCGGTGATGTCTGCCACCCCGAAGATCACCTCGGCCACGAAGGAGAACAGCAGACAGAAGGCAAAGGCCACGATTACGTGCTGGGTCCGGTTCTCGTCGGTTTTGCAGGTCCACCACCGGTAGAACCGGGAGAAGCCCACGCCGGCTGCCAGGGCGAAGACGAAGAAGAGGACGATTTTGATCAGCACCCACGCCACGTTCACCGATTCGTCGGAGAAGCTGGTGACGATGGTCAGGGCGATGATGCCCAGCACGTCGTCAATGATGGCGGCGCCCAGAATGGCGCTGCCCGCCGGGCTGCGGAGCTTGCCCAGCTCCCGCAGGGTTTCAACGGTGATGCTCACGGAGGTAGCGGTGAGGATGATGCCAAGGAAGATGTTCTGGAGGAACAGGCTGCCCTCAGGCCCGGCGGAGTTGTTCACCAGCAGCTCCGGGTTGTTGAAGTAGCAGCCCACGGCAAAGCCTCCCGCCAGAGGCAGGAGCACGCCGATGAGTGCAATGACAAAGGCGGCTTTGCCGCTTTTTTTCAACTCGTGAATGTCCGTCTCCATGCCGGAGGTGAACATCAGGACGATGACGCCCAGGCTGGCAGTGGTTTTTAAAAAGTCGGTCTCCTGGATGATGCCCAGCACGGCGGGACCCAGAAGCAGGCCGGCGATCAGGGCACCCACCACATGGGGGAGCCGGAACCGCTGGGAAAACAGGCCCAGGACTTTGGTGCTCAGAAGGATGAGAGCCAGGTCGAAAAGATACTTGTACTGCATAGATAGACACCTCGTTTCTGCCCGGGATTTTCGGAACAGGGAAATCCAAGGAACGCAGTTATTATAGAGCGGCTTTTTCCAAATAGCAACCGTTTCTTTTCATTTTTGACAAAAAAAGAAAGTGTGAGCACGCAAGGAAAGTGGAGGTTTCCTTGCGTGCTTCTTTGGAATCTTGTGAACTTTTTAAAAGATACTTTGGGAAGAAATGAAGTTTTGCGCAAAAGATCCTGCAAAATAAGCAGATCTTACTAAAATTCAGTAGACGAAGAGGGGGTGTTGGGGGTGAAAAATTTTTCCAGGTTTGGAAACGCGGGGCGAAACTGAAACCGGGCCTCCAGGCGGCGGTTGAACCACCCCACGCAGGTGCCCGTTACCAGGGCGCAGACCAGGGTGCCCCACCCCAGCCCGCGCAGCTGGGACAGGCCGAAGAAGGCCGCCGTCATGATCAGAGACACCACAAGGCTGGAGCAGTCGTAGACAGTTTTGACCCGGTGGCTGGGCAGATGGTACCGGGCGGAAACCTCCTTGACCACCAGCTCGTAGACCTCCGGGGACAGATAGGTGTGCAGAACGAAGGAGACCCCCAGGGCGCAGGACAGAACCCCCACGGCAAACACCAGAATCCGGGGCAGCATGGTCAGCGCCGGGACAAGGGCCCAGAGGGCCAGAAAGCCGTCTAGAATCCGGCCATAGAGCAGGGCGGTGCAGAAGGAGAAGAGGTAGTAGGGCCGGAACCGGCGCAGGGCCAGGGAGAGGACCAGGAGCAGAACCGCCTGGACGATGTACTCCGCCACCCCGAAGGTGATCCCGGGCCAGGTGGGGGAGAGCTTCAGGTGGATCAGGTAGGCCGGGGCCACCACCATGGACAGGCCGAAGCTGGCGGCGCTGGCGCAGCTGGTGCCCAGAGCCAGCAGGACAATCCCCGCCAGGTAGGCCAGCTCCGAATAAAAGGTGCGAGGCTTCAAAACAGAACCCTCCTTTCCAGAGGGAAAAAGATCAAGGAATACCGCATCAGTATACCATGAATCCCCCCAAAAAGAAACAGCCTGCTTGGCGCAGGCTGTTTCATGTTAGTTGCTTTCCGCGGCTTCCAGCATGCGCTGGGCGAAGATGCCGTAGCCCCGGTCCGCGTGGTCAATGAGCACATGGGTCACAGCTCCCACCAGCCTGCCGTCCTGGAGGATGGGAGAGCCGCTCATACCCTGGACAATGCCGCCGGTCTGCTCCAGCAGCCGGGGGTCCGTGACCTTCAGCACCAGGTCCCGGGTGTCCGAGGCGTCGCGGCAGACCTTCTGGATCTCCACGGAATATTCCTCCACGGTGCTGCCCACAATATTAGCCAGAATGGTGGCGCTGCCCTCGTGGACCTGCTGGGGCGTGGCCACGGGAATGGCCTGGCCGGTGAGAGACTGGGGATCATTGAAATGGCCAAAGACCCCGCATTCTGTGTTGGCAAAGAGAGTTCCCAGGTCCTCGCCGGAGGCAAAAGCCCCCCGAAGCTCCCCGGGGCGGCCGTCCATGCCCTTCACGATGTTTGAAACAGAAGCCGGGGTGATGGCCCCGGACTGAAGCTTCATAAGCTCCGCCGTGTCCACGTCGTTGATGCCGTGGCCCAGGGTGCCGAAGAGGCCGGTGGCGGGCTCCACAAAGGTCAGGGTCCCGATGCCGGCCATGGAGTCCCGAATCCAGGCTCCCAGCTTATAGGCGCCGTCGGCGCTGCACTGGGCGGCTCTGGTGGTTACCTCCAGGCAAGCCTGGTCCCGGAGGACGGACAGCTCCAGCTCCTGCCCGTTGGAGTCCTGAAGGATGGTCTGAACCTCCTCAATGGAGCTGACCTTTTCGTCGTTGATGTGGGTGATAACGTCACCCTCCTGCAGTCCGCAGGCCTTGGCCGGAGAGGCCAGCCCCTGGTCGGTGGAGATGTCTGACAGCCCCACCACCAGCACGCCCTGGGCGAAGAGCTTGATCCCCACCGCCTGTCCCAGCGGGATCACGCAGCGGGTGTCTTCGGTCCCGGCGGCCCAGGCCTTGGGGGTCAGGGCTCCGGCGGCGACCACGGCGGCCAGCAGCAGGAGAACGGCGCGAAAGAGCCAGGCCAAGGGGGCGGACCCATGGCGCTCTTTGGTGTCCTGCAAAAGATCACCCCCGTTCGGTGAAAAATGGATCATACTATATCACATACCGCGCGCCAAATGGCGCACGATTAGTTATGGCCGGTTTGATGAAAAAAAGACGAGGCAATGATACACAGCGTTTCCTTGGAAGAGTCTGCTTGCTTTTTGCGCTTTGGTTTGCTATGATACCTCTCGATACCACAGATAGAAAGGAAGGGTTCTTTTTGACCATTCAATATAAGCCCAAGGGCGTTTGTTCCCAGCTCATGAACGTGAAGGTGGAGGACGGCATCATCCAGGAGGTCCAGATCCTGGGCGGGTGCAGCGGCAACCTCCAGGGAATCTCCAAGCTGGTCCAGGGGATGAAGGTGGAGGATGCCATCGCCCGCATGTCCGGCATCAAGTGCGGCTACAAAGCCACTTCTTGCCCCGACCAGCTCTCCAAAGCTCTGAAGGCCGCCCTGGCCGAGGAAGCCAAGCGGACAAACGCATAAATTTTGGAAATGAAAAAAGCCTGAGACTTCACCGTCTCAGGCCTTTTTGATTTAAAAATCTTCTTTTTTGAGGGCTTTGATTGCTCTTTTTGCTTTCCTGGCGGTTTGATCGGCCAGGTCCTTCCAGGTGCGAATTGTTTTGGGCTTGACTGGGTAGGAGAGAAGAAGGCCGCAGGCTTCGCAGTAATGGGAGGTTACCATGCAGCCGTATTCCCTGGTTTCCATCTCATTGAGCTCGAAGGTGCCTGGTGAGCCATAGGTGGAATTCTTGTGAGGCCCCCAGAAGAGAACGTTGGTGCCGTTTAAGTAACCGGCTTCCATTTCCGTGCCGCAGTAAGGACAGAGCATAGCATACACCCGCCTTTCTTCCCTTTATTATACCAGAAGTAGCTCACATAAGCAAACCCGCAAGGGTACCAACCCACTGGATGCGCGCCCAGCCAGTGGGCGCGCTTTTGACCCAACGCAGCAATGAGAGAATAGAAACCCACCCAAATATCAAAAAGCAAAAACCCAGCAAGGTTCTGCCACCCAGAAAGGGGAAATCCAAAGGGGGAGAACCTCTCCCTCTTTGGTGCTCTTTCCGCCCTTTCTCCAGAGAAAGGGCGCCCCCGCCGGGCGGGCGCTCACTCAGCGCCCACCTGCCGCCGGCGGGCCAGATGCAGCGGCCCATCCTGCCGCTTGGACAGCCGGGGAAGGGTCATCTCCAGCCCCAGAACCACGCAGGTTTCCGGCTCCTGGGAGGCGGAAGCGTCAATCCCCGTGGCCTCCGCCAGCAGACGGTCCATCCCCCGCAGCAGGCTCCCGCCGCCGGTGAGCAGGATGCCGTTTTTGGCCACGTCCGCCGCCAGCTCCGGGGGCGTGCGCTCCAGCACCCCCTGGACGGCGGAGACGATCTCCCGGGCCACCGGGGCGAAGGCCTCGGCGGTGTCCGCCGGGGTGAGCTGGACCTCCCGGGGCAGCCCCGTGGTCAGGCACCGGCCCTTCACCGCCAGGCTGGGGCTGTCCTGGGCCTGTCCCACCTGGCCGATGGTGTGCTTCACCTGCTCAGCGGTGCGCAGGCCCAGAAGCAGGTTGTGCGTTTGCCGGACGTACTGGATGAGAGCCTCGTCAAACCGGTCTCCGCCCACAGGCAGGCACCCGGCCACCACCACCCCGTCCAGGGTAATCACCGCCGCGTCGGTGACGCCGCCCCCGATGTCCACCACCAAGCGGCCCTCCGGCCGGCTGGTGTCTAATCCTGCCCCCAGGGCGGCGGCCAGGGGAGCCTCCATGAGGTAGACCCGCCGGGCCCCTGCCTGGAGCCCGGCTTCCACCACGGCTCGTTCCTCCACCTCGGAGATCCCCGCAGGCACGCCGATGAGCAGCCGGGGCTTTACCAGGTGTCCCCCCAGGGCTTTCTTGAGAAAGGCCTGGAGCATGGCCTGGGCGGTGGTAAAGTCGGAGAGAACCCCCTCCCGCACCGGCCGCACCGCCACCAGCCGGCCGGGGGTGCGGCCCAGCATCTGCTGGGCGGCCTCCCCCACCTGGAGGACCTTGCCGGTCTGTCGGTCAACCGCCGCCACCGACGGCTCCCGGAGGAGAATCCCCCGCCCCCGGGCGGCCACCAGCACCGAGGCGGTGCCCAGGTCCATGGCCACGTCCCGGGCCAGCCCCCCGGATGGAAACTGCTTGCCCATATCCATTCGCCCTTTCTCCGAAGTGTTGAAAAATTAGTATGGTACAAGCATAGTACAAAGAGCGGGAGAGTTTCCCACGAACGGTGGGGAAACTCTCCCGATTTTATGGCTTGATCCGTCAGTCTTGGGGCGTTCGGCAGAAGGCGGCGGCCACCACCTGAGCGGCCCCGGCGGCCCGGAGGGTGCGGGCGGCCTCCTCCAGGGTAGAGCCCGTGGTGAGAATATCGTCAATGAGCAGCACCCGCTGGCCGGTTACCTGCTCCGGACGGGGGACGGCATAGACTCCCTTCACGTTCTTCCGCCGCCGGGCCGCGCTCTCCAGGGAGGACTGGGCCGGGGTGGCCCTGGCTTTTTCCAGCAGGGGCACAGCCTCCCGGCCCAGGGCCCTGGCGGTCTCCTCCGCCAGCAGGCGGGCCTGGTCATAGCCCCGCTTTTTCAGGGTCTGGCGGGAGACCGGCACCCAGGTAATCACGTCGTAGGTCCCGGGCAGAAAGAGCCGGACCTGTCTGGCCAGCACTGGCCCGTAGGCCCGGGCGTACTGGGGATGGTCGGAAAACTTAAAGGCCAGAACCTGGTCCCGGAGCGCCCCCTGATACCACCCGGCGCAGACGCACCGGAGGAAGTGCTTGCCGTCAAACACCCCCTGGGCGCCCTCCAGCCAGAAAGGCGCTTTTTGGCACTTGGGGCAGGGCTCCCAGGACTCCCGCTCCAGCGAGGCCCCGCAGAACTTGCACTTGGGCGGGTAGATCAGGTCCAGGAAAAAGCTGGCAATGGACATGGAACCCCTCCTTTTATCCCTTGGCCAGCCGGGCCCGCAGGCCGCTGTACCGCCGCTGCTGGCGGTCGTTGGCCGCCATGCGGGCGACGACCTGGTCGTCCCCCACCAGGATCAGCAGCTCCTTGGCCCGGGTCATGGCGGTGTAGAGCACCCCCCGGGTGAGAAGCATGGGGGCGGCCTCCACGGCGGAGAGAATTACCGCCCGGTACTCGCTGCCCTGGGCCTTGTGAACGGTGATGGCGTAGGCGGGCTCCAGTTGGTTCATCATGTCGGGGGTGTACTCTGCCCGGTGGCCGTCAAAGTCTACGGTGACCACGCCGCTGTGCAGGTCGATGGCCTCCACCCGGCCGATGTCCCCGTTGAAGATGCCCATGCCCACGCCGCTTCCCTGGGTTTCCTCCCACATCACGTCGTAGTTGTTCTTTACCTGCATCACCCGGTCCCCCACCCGGTAGAGGGCGGGGCCGTAGGCCTTCTCCGCCTTGTCCGGAGAAGGAGGGTTCACCGCTGCCTGGAGGGCCCGGTTCAGGGAGGCGGTTCCGGCAGTTCCCTTCCGGGTGGGGGAGAGGACCTGGATCTGGTCCGGGGAAATCCCCATGTTTTTGGGCAGGCGGGTGCGGCAGAGCTCCACGATGGTCTCCACGGCGGACTCCGGGTTCAGGCGGCGGAGGAAGAAAAAGTCCCCGGCCGGGTCGTTGACCAGCACGGGACACTCCCCCTGGTCCACCGCCCGTGCCCCCCGGATGATGGCCGAGGCGGCGGCCTGACGGAAAATTTCGGTGAGGCGCAAAGTGGGCAGCCGCTGGGACCGGAGTAGGTCAGAGAGCAGGTTGCCCGGCCCCACGGAGGGCAGCTGATGGGGGTCTCCCACCAGCACCAGGCGGCAGCCCCCGGGAAGGGCCGCCAGCAGGGCCTGCATCAGGACAATGTCCACCATGGAGGCTTCGTCCAGGATCACCGCGTCGGTGTCCAGGGGGTCCCGCTCATTGTGGGCGAAGGACAGACCGCCGCTGGCGCTGTCGTATCGGGTTTCCAGGAGCCGGTGGATGGTGGCGGCCTCAGCCCCGCAGGTTTCGGACAGCCGCTTGGCCGCCCGGCCTGTGGGGGCGGTGAGGGAGGTGCGCAGGCCCAGGTGGTCGAAGAGGGCCAGAATCCCCCGCAGAGAGGTGGTCTTGCCGGTGCCCGGGCCGCCGGTGAGGAGCATCACCTGCCGCTGGGCGGCGGTTTTCACCGCCTCCACCTGAAGGGGGGCGTAGGTGATGCCCTGATCCCGCTGGATGCGGTCGATGAGCTTGTCCAGGTCGTCGGGGGGGCACAAAGGTTCCCCATCCATCTTCAGCAGCTGCCGGGCCACATAGGTCTCGCAGTCGTAGAGCTTGGCCAGGTAGCAAGCGTCCTGACCGGCGATGTCCTCCCGGATTACCTTCTGCCGGTCCAGGAGGGCGTCCAGGCATCCGGTGAGGGTTTCCGGCTCCGTCCCCAGCAGCCGCCCGGCGGCGGTCAGGAGCTTGGCATAGGGCAGAAAGACGTGGCCGTTGTCCAGGTTGTGGGCCAGGGTGTAGAGAAGGCCCGCCTCCAGCCGGAGGGGGTCATCGGCCTCGATCCCCAGGTCCAGGGCCAGCTTGTCCGCCGAGGGGAAGGGGACGAAAAAGGGGTCGTCCACCAGCAGATAGGGGTCCGCCTTCACGGCGGTGAGGGCCATCTCCCCGAACCGGCGGTAGAGGGGCATTCCGATCTGCAAGGGTAGACCGTGGGCGGAGAGAAAATCCAGCAGCCGCCGCATGGACAGCTGCATACACAGGGACTGGCGGATGGTCTCCGCCCGCTTGGGGGTGATGCCCTTGATCTCTGTGAGCCGGTGGGGGCTGTCCTCAATGATGGAGAGGACATCTTCCCCAAAGGCGTCCACCAGCCGCCGGGCGGTGACGGCGCCCACCCCCTTGACGGCCCCGGAGGCCAGGTATTCCACCAGGGCCTTTTCGCCTACGGGCAGACGCCGCTCCACGATCTCCGCCTGGAGCTGTTCGCCGTATGTACTGTGGCGCTTCCACTGGCCATGCACCGACAGCCCCTCCCCGGGGCTGATGCCGGGCATGGTGCCCACCACAGTGACCTCATCCCCGTCGGGGGTGTCCAGGCGCAGGATGGTATAGCCGTTCTCCTCGTTCCGGTAGATGACAGAGGAGACGGTGCCTTCCAGAAAGATCAGTTCAGAGGGAGAAATAGCCATGGTCGTCCTTCCTTTTCAGGATGAGAGTGGCCTCCTCCGCCGGGCAGAAGAGCAGGGAGGCGTCTTTCCGTTTCAGGGCCTGGACGGTTTCCAGTCCCGCGGGGGTCAGTCCCGCGTCCACCACCACCACGGTGAAGGCGGAGAGCTTTTCCGATTCCAGCCAGCGGAGATGGCGGAGGGTCTGCTCCAGCCCCTCCCCGTCCCCGGCGGCGGGGATCACGGCGAAGACCGGCACGATGCCCTGCTGGGTGGGGGAGAGCATATGGGAAAAGAGGGAGCGGCTCAGGCAGAGCAGCAGCGCGGCGCAGAGAAAGGCCAGCAGAAATTCAACGGCCAACGTCATACGACCACCTCCAGCCCATTCTATGCGGCTGGAGGCGGAAGGGTTCCTGCTCTGCCCTTCAGGATCGTGTGTATCCACCCTCTGCATCGCCCTCTCAGTCACGGCTTCGCCGTGCCAGCTCCCCCAGAGGGGGAGCTTAAGGCGTGGGTGCTTATTTCAGAATCTTCTTCAAATACTGCCCCGTGTAAGACCCCTCACACTGAGCCACTTCCTCGGGGGTGCCGGTGCAGTGCCCCGCGAAGCAGGCTTCGCGGGGACCCCAAGATTTGATTGCAACCTGGGCGGAGAGAATCCGCCCAGGATCAAGGTTTTGCCTAAGGCAAAACGCTTGGTATCGTCTGCGCCGGCTTAGGGGGTCAGCAGCTTCTTCAAATACTGTCCCGTATAGGACCCTTCGCACTGGGCCACTTCCTCCGGCGTGCCGGTGCAGACGATGTGTCCCCCGCCGGCGCCGCCCTCGGGTCCTAAGTCGATGACGTGGTCGGCCCACTTAATCACGTCCAGGTTGTGCTCGATCACCACCACGGTGTTCCCCGCCTCCACCAGCTGGTCCAGCACCTCCAGCAGCTTGTGGACATCGTAGGTGTGCAGACCGGTGGTGGGCTCGTCCAGGATATAGATGGTCTTGCCGGTGGACCGGCGGGCCAGCTCGGTGGCCAGCTTTACCCGCTGGGCCTCGCCGCCGGAGAGGGTGGTGGAGGACTGGCCGATCTTGATATAGCCCAGCCCCACGGCGGAGAGGGTTTCCAGCTTCCGGCGGAGCTTGGGCAGGTTGGCGAAAAATTCCAGCCCTTCGTCCACGGTCATGTTCAGCACGTCGTGGATGTTCTTGCCCTTGTATTTCACTTCCAGGGTCTCCCGGTTGTACCGCTTGCCCTTGCAGACCTCGCAGGGGACGTAGACGTCGGGCAGGAAGTGCATTTCAATTTTCAGAAGGCCGTCCCCGGCGCAGGACTCGCACCGGCCGCCCTTCACGTTGAAGGAGAACCGGCTGGCGTTGTAGCCCCGGGACTTGGCGTCGGGAGTGGAGGCGAACAGCTCCCGGATATCCCCGAAAAGCCCCGTGTAGGTGGCGGGGTTGGACCGGGGGGTGCGGCCGATGGGGGACTGGTCGATGGCGATGACCTTGTCCAGAAATTCCTCTCCCTCCAGGGCCTGGTGTCTGCCAGGGCGGACCTTCATCCGGTTTAAGTCAGCCCCCAGGCGCTTGAAAAGAATCTCGTTCACCAGGGAGGACTTGCCCGAGCCGGAAACTCCCGTGACGCAGGTGAAGGTCCCCAGGGGGAAGGTCACGTCGATGCCGTCCAGGTTGTTTTCCGAAGCCCCCCGGACCACCAGGCTGTGGCCGTTGCCGGTTCTCCGGCGGGTGGGAACGGGGATCTTCTTGGCTCCGGAGAGGTACTGGCCAGTAATCGAAGCGGGCTCTGCCATGATATCCGCTACGGTGCCGGCGGCCACTACCTGGCCGCCGTGAACCCCAGCGGCAGGGCCGATGTCCACGATATAGTCAGCCGCCCGCATGGTGTCCTCGTCGTGCTCCACCACGATTAGGGTGTTGCCCAGGTCCCGCAGGTGGCGGAGGGTCTCCAGCAGCATGTCGTTGTCCCGCTGGTGCAGGCCGATGGAAGGCTCGTCCAGGATATACAGCACCCCCATGAGGGAGGAGCCAATCTGGGTGGCCAGGCGGATGCGCTGGCTCTCCCCGCCGGAGAGGGTCCCCGCCTGGCGGCTGAGGGTCAGGTAAGAAAGGCCCACGCTCTGGAGAAAGCCCAGCCGGGCCTTGACCTCTTTCAGAATCTGCTGGGCGATCTGGGCCTGGGTTTCGGAAAGGGCCAGCCCGTCCACAAAGTCCAGGGCGTCGCTGACGGACTTGTGGCAGAACGCGTCGATGTTCAGCCCTCCCACGGTGACCGCCAAAGCCTCCTTTTTCAGGCGGCGGCCCTGGCAGGTGGGGCAGGGGCACTGGCTCATGCACTCCTCCAGCTCCTTCCGGGAGGCGTCGGACTGGGTTTCAGAAAAGCGGCGCTCCACGTTGTTGAGGATGCCCTCAAAGGCCTGGCTGAAGGTGCCCATGCCGTCGGCCCGGTTGTAGGTGAGCTTCAGCTTCTCCCCCCGGGTGCCGTTGAGGATGATATCCTGAGCCTCCGGGGACAGGTCCTTGAAGGGGGTGGTCAGCTTGAAACCGTATTTTTTCCCCAGGGCCTCAAAGTACATCCGGGAGATGGAGTCGCTCTTCACGTTCTGCCAGCCGGAGACGGCAATGGCCCCCTCCAGAATGGACAGGGAGGGGTTGGGGATCACCAGCTGGGGGTCGGCCTTCATCTGGCTGCCCAGGCCGGTGCAGGTGGGGCAGGCCCCGAAGGGGCTGTTGAAGGAGAACATCCGGGGGGCCAGCTCCTCAATGGAGATGCCGCAGTCCTCGCAGGCGTAGTTCTGGGAGAAGGTCAGGTCCTGATCCTCCTTCACCAGGTTCACCAGGATCAGCCCTCCGGTGAGGGAGGCGGCGGTCTCCACCGAGTCGGTGAGGCGGCGGGTGATGTCCGGCCGGATCACCAGCCGGTCCACCACAATCTCGATGTTGTGCTTTTTGTTCTTTTCCAGCTGGATCTCCTCTGCCAGCTCATACAGCGCGCCGTCAATGCGGCAGCGGACATAGCCGGACTTCCGGGCGCTCTCCAGCACCTTCACGTGCTCGCCCTTTTTGCCCCGAATCACCGGGGCCATGACCTGGATACGGGTGCCCTCCGGCAGGGCCATGACCTGGTCGATGATCTGGTCAATGGACTGCTGGCGGATCTCCTTGCCGCACTTGGGGCAGTGGGGGGTGCCCACCCGGGCCCAGAGAAGGCGGAGGTAGTCGTAGATCTCCGTGACGGTACCCACGGTGGACCGGGGGTTTTTGCTGGTGGTTTTCTGGTCGATGGAGATGGCGGGGGAGAGCCCGTCGATGTAGTCCACGTCGGGCTTTTCCATCTGGCCCAGGAACATCCGGGCGTAGGAGGACAGGGACTCCACATACCGCCGCTGGCCCTCGGCATAGATGGTGTCGAAGGCCAGGGAGGATTTGCCGGAGCCGGACAGGCCGGTGATAACCACCAGCTTGTCCCGGGGGATGGCGATGTCGATATTTTTCAGGTTGTTGGCGCGGGCGCCTTTCACATAAATATGAGATTGCATTATAGTGTTACTCCAATGATCGGGTTGGACACGCCCCCAAAGGGCGCTGGGTTATCGTTCCGCGGTCAGATCCGCCACCTGGCCGCCCACAAAGGCGATGAGGTCGTCAGGGCGTACCTCCACCTGGTGGCCCACCTTTCCGGCGGAGCACACCATGGTGTCCACCAGGATGACCTCTTCCGCGAAAAAGGTGGGGAAGGGCTTGCTCATGCCCACCGGGGAGCAGCCTCCGTGGACGTAGCCGGTGAGGGGGAGGAGCTTCTTCTGGGGCAGCATGGCGATGGACTTGACCCCGGCGGCCCGGGCGGCCTTTTTCAGGTCCAGGGTCTCGGCCACGGGGATCACATAGACGAAGTGTTCCCCCTTTGGCCCCTCAGCCACCAGGGTCTTGAACACCTCTTCTGCGGGCTTGCCCACCAGGGCGGCGGCGGTGACCCCGTCGGGGACCTCTCCCTTGGGCAGGTCCAGAATGTGGTGGGTGCAGGGGACGCCCGCTGCCTCCAGCAGACGGATGACGTTGGTTTTCTCTTCTTTTGCTTTTGCCATAGAACTTCACCTCAGGATATAGACGGAGATCAGGATGCACGCCAGCCCCAGGACCACCCCCAGGTTCATGGGCTCCCCAAAGGCCAGAATGCCCACGATGGAGGCCACCACCGGCTCAACGCTTGCCAGGATGGAGGCCTTGCCGCTGTCCCCCAGGTCGTTGAGGCCCTTGGTGTACAGAAGATAGGGCAGGACAGTGGCGAAGATCATCAGCCCCAGGCACAGCAGAAGGGCCTTGGGGGAGGTGCAGATGGTGGCCATGTCCTCCGTGTCCAGCAAGAACAGGGAGCCGATGCTGGCGATCAGGAAGGTGTAGAAGGTGACGGTAAAGGGCTTGTAGTGCTGGAGGGCGAACCGGCCGAAGATGGAATAGGTGGCGTAGAAAAAGCCGCTGCCCAGACCCAGCAGAAGCCCCTGGGTGGAGACGCTCAGCCCGCCGCCGCTCCAGATGCCGGTGACGAAGGTGCAGCCCAGAAAGGCGATCACCAGGGCGGCCAGCTTCTTTCTGGTAAACTTGTCTTTAAAGAAGATGGTGGACATGATGACAACGAAGGTAGGGGCGGTGTACAGCAGGATGGCCGCGATGGCCAGGGAGGAAACCTGCTGGCTCTTGAAATAGCACAGGGTAAAGAGCAGAATGCTCACAAGCCCCGTGGCCAGAAAGATGGGCAGGTGCCGGAGCCGGATGCGGAAGACGCTGCGGTCGGTGATGAGAAAGAACAGGGCCAGGAGAATACAGGCCCCCAGGTTGCGGACGAGGACAATGGAGGAGGCGCTGATGTCAAAGGCGGCGATGTTCCGGTTGAACAGGCCGATGCACCCCCACATGGTGGCGGCGGCCATGATGCAGGCCATGGCCTGGTGGGCTCCCTTCCGGGAGGGGGCTGTCATGCCGGGCGCGATGGAGACAGCGGGATTGGGGTTTTCCATGATAAAAAAATGCTTCCTTTCCAAACGGGGTTAGTCCTTGGTTTCCTTTCCCCGCAGCTCGATAATCTGGTCGCGGAGAATGGCAGCATATTCGAATTCCAGGCGGCGGCTGGCCTCCTTCATCTCCTTTTCCAGCTGGGCGATGAGGTTGGCCTTTTCCTTGGCCGAGAGGGCCTTGGCCCCCTTGCCCTTGCCCCCCTTGCCGTCGGGGGTGTGGGAGATCTCAATGAGATCCCGCACGGATTTTACAATGGTCTTGGGGACAATCCCGTGGGCCTGGTTGTAGGCGTTCTGGATTTCCCGCCGGCGCTGGGTCTCGCCCATGGCGGCGGCCATGGAGGGGGTCACTGTGTCGGCGTAGAGGATGACCAGGCCCTGGGCGTTTCGCGCCGCCCGGCCGATGGTCTGGATGAGGGAGGTTTCGGACCGGAGGAAGCCCTCCTTGTCCGCGTCCAGAATGGCCACCAGGGAGACCTCCGGCAGGTCCAGGCCCTCCCGGAGCAGGTTGATGCCCACCAGCACGTCGAACTCTCCCAGGCGCAGGTCCCGGATGATCTCCATCCGCTCGATGGTGTCGATGTCGTGGTGCATGTACCGCACCCGGATTCCCGCTCCCTGGAGGTAAGCGGTGAGATCCTCTGCCATCTTCTTGGTGAGGGTGGTCACCAGCACCCGCTCGTCTCTGGCGGCCCGGTCGTTGATCTCCCCGATGAGGTCGTCGATCTGCCCCTCCACCGGCCGCACCTGCACCAGGGGGTCCAGCAGGCCGGTGGGGCGGATGACCTGCTCCACAATCTGCCCCGAGCGGGTCTTTTCATATTGGCCCGGGGTGGCGGAGACGTAGATCACCTGGTTCAGCCGCTGGGTGAACTCCTCAAAGTTCAGGGGCCGGTTGTCAAAGGCGCAGGGCAGACGGAAGCCGTAGTCCACCAGGGTGGTCTTTCTGGCCCGGTCCCCGGCGTACATGGCCCGGACCTGGGGGAGGGTCACGTGGCTCTCGTCGATAAACAGGAGGAAATCCTTGGGGAAGTAGTCCAGCAGGGTCATGGGGGGCGACCCGGCGGGGCGGCCGGCGATCACCCGGCTGTAGTTTTCAATGCCCGAGCAGTAGCCCAGCTCCTGCATCATCTCAATGTCGTACAGGGTCCGCTGGGAGATCCGCTGGGCCTCCAGCAGCTGGTCGTTGGCCTTGAAGAAGGCCACCCGCTCCTCCAGCTCCCGGTAGATTTCCTGGATGGCGGCGGCCATCTTTTCCTTGGAGGCCACATAGTGGGAGGCGGGATAGATGGCCACGTGATCCAGCACCCGGGTGGGGGTGCCGGTGACCACGTTGATTTCGCTGATCCGGTCGATTTCATCCCCGAAAAACTCCACCCGGATGGCGTGGTCCTTGGCGTAGACGGGGAAAATTTCCACCGTGTCCCCCCGGACCCGGAAGCGGTTCCGGTCAAAGGCCACGTCGTTGCGTTCGTAGCGGATCTCAATGAGCTTGTTCAGCAGCTCGTCTATGGGCTTCTCCTGGCCGGTGCGCAGGGAGATCACCATGTTGGCGTAGTCGATGGGGTCCCCCAGGCCGTAGATGCAGGAGACCGAGGCCACCACGATCACGTCCCGCCGCTCAAACAGGGCGGAGGTGGCCGAGTGGCGCAGACGCTCAATCTCGTCGTTGATGGCGCTGTCCTTTTCGATGAAGGTATCCGTGTGGGGGATATAGGCCTCGGGCTGGTAGTAGTCGTAGTAGGAGACGAAATACTCCACCGCGTTGTTGGGGAAAAACTCTTTAAATTCGGCGCACAGCTGGGCGGCCAGAGTTTTGTTGTGGGCCAGCACCAGGGTGGGCCGCTGGACCCGTTCAATGACCTTGGCCATGGTGAAGGTCTTGCCCGAGCCGGTGACCCCCAGCAGGGTCTGCTCATCCAGTCCCAGCTCCACCCCCCGGGCCAGGGCGTCGATGGCCTCCGGCTGGTCGCCGGAGGGGCTGTAGTCGCTGATTACCTGAAACTTCGGCATAGCATCCTCCTGTTAAAAGACCATAAAATATCCGCTGTCCCGCATGGAAACCATGTCGTCGTCCGCCAGGATCACATGGTCGTAGAGGACAATGCCCAGTCCCCTGAGGACCTGGAACAGGTAGCGGGTGGTGGAGATATCGTCGTCGGAAGGGGAGGCCAGACCGCTGGGGTGGTTGTGGGCCAGCACCACAGCGGAGGCGTTGTAGGACAAGGCCGCGGTGGCAATCTGCCGGGGGCCGATGTTGGTTTCGTTGGGGCCGCCCTCGCTGATCTTCCGCACCCCCAGGAGCTTCAGCTTGCTGTCAAAGCAGGCCAGAAAGGACAGCTCGTTCCGGGCGCCGAAGAAATAGGGGGCGAAAAGGTCGCGCAGGTCGCCGCTGTTGCGGATGATGGTTTCGGCAGAGGTCCGGGAGGCCAGATACTTGGCGGCCAGGGCAGGGATCAGTTTCAGGAGAACGGCGGTGTTTTCTCCCACGCCGGGCACGGACATCAGCTCCTGAGGGTCCGCGTCCAGCACCCCTGCCAGGGAGCCGAAGGCGTCCAGCAGGGCGTGGGCGGTGGGGTTTACGTCCCCCTGCATCCGGGAGTAAAACAGCAGCAGCTCCAGGGCCCGGGGCTCGGAGAAATGGGTCAGCCCGCCCTGCAAAAATTCCTGCTTCATGCGGCTTCGGTGGCCGTCGTGGATGCCCATAGAATCCCTCCTCTCCCGTGGCGTCTGCGGCGGATATCGTATCAATCTATCATACCGCGTTTTTCGCCCTTCTACAAGAGCAAGATGGAGGAGGAACGGAGAATTTCCGGAGAAAGCCGCTGACAAACGGTCCCGTTTATGGTACAATAATACGAATTTTTAAATCATTTGATGATCCCGGCAAACTGCCGTTGGAATAAGGAGGAACCCCCGTCATGCGCATGAGAAGGAAGAAGAATTTGATCCCCCGGATGGAGCGCTGCGCCGCCTGGCAGATCAAGGACCCCAAGGCCCTCCGGGGCAACTGGCGCTCCCTGATGCCCCAGGCCAAGGAGCTTCGCCTGGAGCTGGGCTGCGGCAAGGGCCGCTTTACCTGCCAGACCGCCGCCGCAGAGCCGGAGATCCTCTTTGTGGCGGTGGAGCGGGTGCCGGACGCCATGGTGGTGGCCATGGAGAAGGCCCGGGACATGGGGCTGACCAACGTGTTTTTTGTGGATGCGGACGCCGCCATCCTGCCGGAGCTCTTTGCCCCCGGCGAGGTGGACCTGATCTACATTAACTTCTGCGACCCCTGGCCTCCCAAGCGCCACGCCAAGCGCCGCCTGACCCACCGGAACTTTTTGCTGCTCTACCGGCAGGTGCTGAAGGAAGCCGGGCAGATCCACTTCAAGACCGACAATGCCCCTCTTTTCGAGTTTTCCGTCCTGGAGTTTCCCGCCGCCGGATACCGGCTGGAGGAGGTCACCCGGGACCTGCACGGAGAGGGTGTTCAGGGGATCATGACCGACTATGAGGAAAAGTTCCACAACCTGGGCACCAAGATTAACCGCTGCGTGGCCATCAAGGACGCGCTTCCCCCGGAACCGGAACAAGAGGAACCGGCGGAAGAATAAGAAAACCGGCCCTGTATGCTTTGGCATACAGGGCCGGTTTTTTCTTTCTGCTTACATCCGCCGCAAAAACTGCTGGAAGGCGGACACCAGGGACAGGAACAGATCCAGCAGGTTCTGGCAGAGACGGTACAGCTGGTTCATCAAACTGTCGGAAGAGGAGCCGGTGGTCTGATAGCTCTGAGGCCCCTGCCCCGGGCCGGGGCCGAAGGGACCGGGCTCGTTGGGGTCGGTGCTGTAGCCGGGGCCCCGCTGGTAGCCGTCGCTCCCCTGGGTGGGGCCGGAGGGGCCGCTGTCCGGGCCGGGACCGGGGTCCTGGGGGCCGTCCTCCGGTTCGTCCTCGTCGTCCTCCAGATCCCGTTCCATCATCTGCTCATACCACCGGGAGCCCGGACGGTGCCAGAAGAGGAAGGGGTGGAAGTAGGCGTGGGCATCCGAGCCGGAGGGGTGCCTGGCCAAAAACCGGTCGAACCGGACCCGGTCCACAATATTCAGCACGATAAACAGCAGAATGATCCACCACAGGTTTGCCAGCAGGGTCAGCAGAATGCCGCTGAGAATGCCCCCCAGGGAGATGGTCTGGATGGTCCCGTCGGACTGGAAGAACATTCCGTCAGAGTGGTTCTCCTGGACAGGCAGGGTCTGGGCGTACCAGTCCTTCAGGTCGTCCAGCAGGGACAGCATCTCCTGGTCCCGGTCGATTTCCTCGGACCAGAAGGTGGCGCTCAGGTGCTGGCGGAACAGGTTGGGCAGGGAGGAATTGCCCTCCACATAGGGCTGAAGTTCCCCGCCATAAACCACATACCAGTTTTCGCCGCTGGCGTCCAGCAGCAGCAGCAGGTCCCGGTCCCCCAGCTCAATCTGGTCGGCGGTGTTTTTTGCATAGGTCTGGATATCCATGCCGTTGAGGTGGTGCACGGTCTTCAGGGCCATGAGGCTGCCGTAGCTTCCGTCCAGGACCAGGTTGGTCCGGGCGATGGTGTCGATGGTGTCTGCGGAGAAGAGCTCGGCGCTGTCGCTGGTCCACCGCAGGTAATAGTTCAGGTTGCTCTCTCCGGAGACCCGGTCGGAGCCGATGTTGGTCTCCGGCGTCTGGGTGGAAAGGTACACCCGGGTGTATCCCCAGACGCAGGACAGGGCGATAATCAGCAGGGTTAGGATGACGGCAACGGCTGGTTTTTTGAAAAATTTCATAGGAACCTCCCTGCGCCGTAGGCGCGGTTCAGAGTTATCCTGGGCCAAAGGGATTTAGCCGCGAAGCTCCAGTAGCTTCTGCTTCAGCTCCCCTTCGATTTTTGCAAGCTCTGTCTCCGCCTCCCGGCGCTTCTGGGCCCCCTCGGACTGGATGCGCATGACCTCGTCCAGGGAGTCCACCAGCTGCTGGTTGGTGTGGCGGAGGGTGTCCAGGTCCACAATGGCCCGCTCGGCCTCCCGGGCGGTGTCCACGGTGCCCTGCCGGAGCATATCGGCGTTTTGCCTCAGCAGGGTGTTGGTCATTTCGGTCACCGCGTTCTGGGCGGCGGTAGCCTGCCGGGCGTGCTCCAGCCCCAGGGCCAGAACCATCTGGCTCTTCCAGAGGGGGATGGTGTTTACCAGGCTGGACTGGATCTTTTCGATCATCAACGTGTCGTTGTTCTGCAGCAGACGGGTCTGAGGGCCCATCTGCAGGGAGATCATCCGGGTCAGTTCCAGGTCGTGAAGCTTCTTTTCAAACCGGGTGCAGAGGTTGGCCAGGTCGTTGTAGGCCTGGGCGTCCTCCTGGCTGCCGGAAGCGGCGGCCTTTTTCTCCAGCTCGGCCAGGTCGGTGCTGCGCACCTGGGCCAGCTTCTTTTTGCCGGCGATGATGTACATGGTGAGCTCTTTCTGATACTTGGCGTTGAGCTCCACCATCTGGTCCAGGTTGGCCACGTCCTTCATCAGGGTGAGCTGGTGCTGCTCCAGGCTCTCCACGATCTTATCCACATTGGCGGAGGCCTTGGCGTACCCTGCCTTCATGGACTCCAGCTGGTTCTTTTTTTTCCGGAAGAACCCGGCCAGCCCCTTTTTCTCTTCTCCCGCCTCGAAGCTCTGCAGCTCCTTGACCAGCCCGGCCAGGGTGTCGCCGATCTCCCCCAGGTCCTTGGTGCGGATCTGCTGGAGGGTGCTTTCGGAAAACTCCGACACGTTCTTCTGGGCGGCGGCGCCGTACTGGAGCACCAGGTTGCTGTCGGTGATGTCGATGGTCCGGGCAAACTCCTCCACAGCCTTCCGCTCAGCCTCCGAGAGCTTGGCCTCGTCCAGGTCGCTGGCGGGCAGGTCCTGCTGGACCGGGGCCGTCTGCTGCTCCTGGGCGGGGGCAGGGGCGGCCGCCTGGGCAGCGGAACCCAGGGGAGAGTTGGGGTACAAGGTCAGTTCGGGAATATAGTCCTCTGCCATAGAAATGTCCTTTCTTTGGTGTGGTTTGGGTCATCAGGAATCCATCTGGGGGCCGCCCAGGCCCTCCTGAGCCAGCATATTCTCCATGACGGTAATGTCCGAGGCGATGTCCATGGCCTCGTCCCGGAAGAGAGCGTCCAACTGCTTCTGGAAGGAGAGCACGATGGTGCCCATCATGGTTTCGATTTTCTCCATGGTGCCGCCGATGTTCTCCCCGGTCACGCCGGCGGAGCCCATGCGGTCGTAAGCGTTGAGAATTTTCAGGGTGGTGGGCAGGTAATAGATCAGGAACTTGCGGATCTGAGGCTGCTTTTCCGGGTGCTCGATCACCTGGTCGATGATCTTGCCGGTGATGTCCTCAAGCTGGTCGATCTGGGCGGAGATGGTTTCGTCGGCGATGGCATCGTTGAGCCGGCGCATTTCGCTGATGGCCCGGTCCTTTTCCTGAATGAGGGCGTCAATTTTGGGGTCGCCGGTGGAGGCCTTCTCCTGGGGGGCTTCTTCCGGCGCCTCCTTCTCCTGGGCTTCCTCTGCTGCCTCCTCCGGCTGGGCCGGCTCGGGGTCGGGCAGCTCATATTCCACGGTGGGCCAGATGCCCTTGGCCACCAGGAAAACCACTGCTGAGAGCAGGATCACGGACACATAGTCGGACACCCGGTACAAGGGGTGGACCAGGGTGAAGATCACCCAGACCAGGGCAACGGCGTAGATTGGGGCGACGGGATGCTTCTTCAGTTTCGCCACGGGCAGTCAGTCCTTTCCAATGAACTCCGGTTATGTATGAAAGATAGTATATGCAGGATTGTGTACATTGTATTATTCTACCCGCAGGAACATGCCCTGTCAAGGATTGCTTTCCATTGACAGGGAGGAAAAAGACAGATAGAATAGAAAAAACCGCTGTGTTTGGAGGGGTTCCCCGGACTTTCTCAGGAGAAAAAGCCGGAAAACCCCTTGCCAAACGGGTATATTTTGATGCGGCGGGCCTTCCGGGTCGTCGCCGTGGGGGCCGGTCCGGGGAGAGGGGAGACCCACTGCGGTCCCGGGGCTCCTGGGCGGGAACGTGTTTCCGCCGCCGCTTGCCGTATCCTATGCGGCGGGGGAAGGGTTTGTGCCCTCGCCGGAAACCCACCGCCTTCGGCAGGGCGTGCCGGCCGTTTTCGAGGAAAGGAATGATAGTTCGTGATTAAAATCGCACCTTCGATTCTCTCTGCGGACTTTGCCAAGCTGGGCCAGGAGGTTCAGCGGGTAAAGAGCGCGGACTGGCTCCATGTGGACGTGATGGACGGGATGTTTGTCTCCAACATCAGCATCGGCGTGCCGGTGGTCAAGTCCCTGCGGAAGGCCACCGATATGTTCTTGGATGTCCACCTGATGATTGAAAAGCCCGTGCGGTACATTGACGCCTTCGCGGACGCCGGGGCCGATCTGCTCTCTGTCCACCTGGAGGCGGACATGCCCCCGGGCATCCGGGCGGCCCTGGAGGCCATGGACCGCCGGGGGGTGAAGAAGGGCATCGTCCTGCGGCCCATTACCGCCGCCGAAGCGGTGCTGCCCTATATTAAGGATGTGGACCTGATCCTGGTGATGACCGTGGAGCCGGGCTTCGGCGGACAGAAGTTCATGGCTGACCAGCTGCCTAAGATCGCGGCCATCCGGAAATATATCGATCAGTATAACCCTGGCTGCCACCTGGAGGTGGACGGCGGGGTGGACCCCAACACCGCTCCTCTGGTGATCCAGGCGGGTGCCGACGTGCTGGTGGCCGGCAGCGCGGTGTACGGCGCGGCGGACCCGGCGCAGGCTATCCGCACCCTGCGAGGTGAATGATGGAGTATTTTCCCCCTGCCCTGGAAAAAATGGTGGAGCAGTTCGCCCGCCTGCCGGGCATCGGCCATAAGACCGCCCAGCGTCTGGCCTTTTTCGTCCTGTCCCTGCCGGAAAACGAGGTGGAGACCTTCGCCCAGGCCATTCTGGATGCCAAGCGGTCCATTGCTCTGTGCCCCGTGTGCCAGAACCTGACAGAGGGGGACGGCCTGTGCCCCATCTGCGCCAGCGAAAAGCGGGACGGCTCGGTGATCTGCGTGGTGGCAGACCCCAAGGATGTGATCGCCATCGAGCGGGCCCGGGAGTACCAGGGCAAGTATCACGTGCTCCACGGGGTTCTCTCTCCCATGAATGGGGTGGGACCTGACGATCTGCACATCAAGTCCCTCCTGGAGCGGGTGGCCCAGGGAGAGGTGCAGGAGATCATCATGGCTACCAACCCCGACACGGAAGGGGAGGCCACCGCCATGTACCTGTCCCGGATGCTGAAGCCCTTCGGGGTGAAGGTCACCCGCCTGGCCTACGGGGTTCCCGTGGGCGGACATTTGGAGTACGCAGACGACGCCACCCTCATGCGCGCCCTGGAGGGCCGCCGGGAGATGTGAGGCCCGCCTGCCCGGCACAACCACCCCGTCGTAGGGGCGCTTCACGAAGCGCCCGCTGCCTGACAGAATCCAGACAATGTTCTAAAGAAACCTGGGTGCGAAGCTTATGCTTCGCACCCAGGTTTTTATGTATCCCGATTCAGTATCTCATGCAGCTCATCCATGGTGTGGGCAATGGCGACAGCGCCGGCCTGGGTCATGGATTCCGGGGAGCCGTACCCCCAGCTAACCCCGATGGTGGGGATGCCGAACACGGCGGCGCCGGTGACGTCGTAGTTGGTGTCGCCCACCATCACCACGTTGTCCAGCTGCCCCACCTTGCTGAACAGATAGGCGATCACCTGGTCCTTGGTGTCCCGCTTGTCCTTCAGGTCGGCCCCGCAGATTTCCGCAAAGTACCCGTCCAGGCCGAAGTGCTCCAGCACCTCCCGGGCGGTGACCTCGGGCTTGGAGGTGGCCACATACAGCCGGTGCCCTTCCCCTTGGAGCCGGGCCAGCAGATCCCCGATGCCAGGGTAGGGCTCGTTTTCAAACTTGCCGATGGGCACATACCGGCTCCGGAACACCCGGATGGCCTCCTGGACCTGGTCCGGGTCCAGCCCGTAGCCCTCGAAGGAGATCCGCAGGGGCGGTCCCACGAAGGCCCGCAGCTGGGCCTGGTTTTCCACCGGGATGCCGAAGTGGTCCAGGGCCAGCTTGGCGCAGTTCATAATGCCCGGGCCGGAGTCGGTGAGGGTGCCGTCTAAATCAAAAAAGATGGTTTTTGTCATTTCTATCTGTCCTTTTGTTTTTAGCCTTGGTTGGGGAGGAAAATCTCTGCCTGGGAGAACAGGGCGGCCTTGCCCGCCAGCTTCACCCGGTTTCCCTCCAGCTTGCAGTAGAGGGTTCCGCCCCGGGGCGAGGCCTGCCAGGCCACCAGCTCCTCCCGGCCCAGAACCCTGGCCCAGTAGGGGACAATGTGGCAGTGGCCGGAGCCGCACACCGGGTCCTCTGGGATGCCGCACTTGGGGCAGAAGGACCGGGAGACGCAGTCGCTCTCCCGCCCCGGGGCGGTGACGTGGTGAAGCAGGCCGTCCAGGGCCTTGACCTTGTCCAGGTCGGGGGTCATGGTCCGCACGGTGGCTTCGTCCTCAAAGACGCACAGCAGATCCCGGGCCAGATAAGCGGCGGAGGGCTGGGCACCCAAGGCCTCGGTCATGGCCGGGGTTACAGGGACTTTTGTTAATTCATAGGCGGGAAAATCCATCTCAAACAGGTCACCTTTCCGTTGGACCGTCAGCCGGCCGCTGAGGGTGTCAAAGGAAACCCTGTCGCCGTTGGGTTCCAGCTGGGTGAGAATGACAAAGGCGCAGGCCAGGGTGGCGTGGCCGCAGAGGTCAATCTCCCCGCCGGGGGTGAACCAGCGCAGGTGATACGTTTCTCCGGTTTTCACAGCAAAGGCAGTCTCCGAGAGGTTGTTTTCCCTGGTGATCTTCTGCATCAGGTCCTCCGGCAGCCACCGGTCCAGAACGCAGATGGCGGCGGGGTTTCCGGCAAAGACCTGATCGGTAAAAGCGTCGACAATGTACTGTTTCACAGAGAAAACTCACTCCTTTTGAAAGACATGGATGCGGAAGGAAATGGTGGTGTCCAGGCTGTCCAGGGCAGTGAGCCGCTGGACCCCTTCCCTGGGAGTTTTCCAGAAGTAGGGGGTCATCTGGAAGAGATCAAAGATGGTCTGCTGGTCGGGCAGATGGATGGTCCCGTCCACCGGCCGGACCTCCAAATAGGAAAAGCCCTCGTAGGGGGTGCGCTTTTCTGTGTTGGGGTAGGGGCGGTCGTAGAGGACGTTCTTTAACTCCCACAGGTGCCGCTCCCCGGGAACCACATAGAAGTAGATCCCGCCGGGCTTCAGAATCCGGCGAAACTCCTCCAGGGCCAGGGGGGAGAAGCAGTTAAAGAGCAGATCAGCGCACTGGTCCCCCACCGGCAGGTCATAGACCGAGGCTACGGCGAACTCGACTTCCTTTTCCCGCTTGGCCGCCCGGCGCAGGGCGTGCTTGGACAAGTCCGCCCCGGCCATCCGCACCTGGCGGCCCGCCTGAACCAGCGCCCGGTAGATGGCGGCGCTGTAGTACCCCTCTCCGCAGCCGGCGTCAAAGACGGACACGGTCTCCGGGGCGTACTTCACCGCCAGCTCCGCCAGGGCATCGCATAGAGGACGATAGTAGTCCCCGGACAGAAAGCGGTTCCGGGCGGTGGCCATGCCCTTGTCATCCCCGGGGTCCTTGGAGTGCATCTTGTTGGCGGGGAGCAGGTGGACATACCCGGCGGCGGCCCGGTCAAAGCTGTGACCCTGAGGGCAGAGGTAGCGGTTCTCCTGCCGGTCCAGCGCCCTTTGGCAGAGGGGACAGCGAAAGAGACTTTCCATGTTGATCCATCCTTTCCTTGGCGAGGTTACAGCGCCACCATGGTTTTCACCAGCGCCGGGGGCTTTTTCTCCATCAGGCGGAAGGCGTCCTCCACTTGATCCAGCCCGGTAAAGCGGTGGGTGATGAGGGGGGTGGGGTCCACCCGGCCGTATTGGAGCAGCCGCAGCAGCCTCTCCATCCGGGCCCGTCCCCCGGGGCACTCGCCCCCGCGGATGGTCTTGTTGCCCATGCCGAAGCCAAAGCGGACGTTGTTCAGGGGCAGGTCCCCGTAGGTGGTGAAGTAGTTCACGTTGCCCACGGTGCCGCCCCAGCGAACCATGGCGGCGGCCTGGCCCAGGGCTTCCGGTCCGCCCCCGGCGCAGATGCAGCAGTCGGCCCCCTGCTTGTCTGTCAGCAGATGGACCTGGCGCTCCACGTCCCCCTCCTTGTAGTTGACAATATCGGTGGCCCCGTAGAGCCTGGCCAGCTCCACGCACTTGGGGCGGCTGCCGATGGCGATGATGCGGCCGGCACCCCGGAGCCTTGCCCCCGCCACAGCCATGAGGCCCACCGGGCCGATGCCCATGACCACCACCGTGTCCCCGGGCTGGACCTCTGCCAGCTCTGCCCCGTAAAGGCCGGTGTTCAGCATGTCCGCCGCCAGGACAGCCCCCTCCAGAGTCACCCCGTCAGGGATGCGGGCGGCGTTGGCGTCAATATCCCGGATGAGGGCGTACTCGGCCATCAGGCCGTCCTCAGAGTTAGAGAGCTTCTGGCCGGTGATGAGGCCGGCGCAGTGCTGGTGGGCGCCCAGCTGGGAGGGGACCGTCCGCCAGTCCGGGGTCACCGGGGGGACTACTACCACGTCTCCCACCCGAAAGTCCCGGACCAGGTCACCAACCTCCACGATCTCCCCCAGGCCCTCATGACCCAACACCCGGTTGGGCTGAAGGCAGCCGATGGCCACGTTGTGCACATCGGAGGTGCAGGGGGCCACCAGCAGGGGGCGGATCACCGCGTCATAGCCGGACGGATGGGGCCGTTCCTTCTCCACCCAACCGGCGGTTCCGTCGGGGAGATAGGCGAATGCTTTCATGGGGAACCCTCCTTGCTTGTCGGTTTTTGTACCCAGTGTAGCACAGATGGGGGGAAGGGCGCAAGGGGCAGGAAAACGCCTCCGGCTTGTCATTTCCGCGTTTTATGTTATAATATGATGTTATCCAACCAAGATACGACACACGACGCGTCCGGCCGCTTCTTGCCGGAGAAAGGAGGGACGTATGGGGGAACTCATCACCCGAATCAAGCTGATCTTTACCCAGCTGGTGGACCAGGTCCAGTCTGCCATCCAGACCGCTGACCCGGGCCATGTGGTGGGCGCCGTGGTGGACACGGTCCTGCCGGTGGCCTGCGGGGTTTTGCGGGTGCTGGCCGTGGTGGTGGCCATTGTGGTGGTGGTCCGGTGCCTGCTCTCCCTGTTCCGGGAAAAGCCCGGCAAGGAAATCTGGGGCTGGCTCACCATGGCCGACGGCACCCGGCTGGATCTGTACCACTGGGAGAACACGGTGGGCCGGGGCCGCTGGTCCGACGTGCTGCTGGACTTTCCTACGGTCTCCCGCAGCCATGTGGCCCTGCTCCGGGACGACAAGGGCAACTGGAAGCTCCAGCCCCTGCAAACCAAAAACGGCACCCGGGTCAACGGGAAAAAGGTGACGCACACCGTGCCCGTGAAAACCGGGGATGTGATTGACCTGGGGGGCATGCCCCTGAGCTTCTACGCCATCAGCGAGGAGGAGGAGCGGGAGCAGGCCATGCGCTGGGGGGTGGCCGAGCGGCCCCTGAGCCCCGGCAAGACCCTGGGCTACCTGACGGTGTTTCAGATCATGATGTGCGTGCAGTGCCTGCCCGGCCGAGAGGTTCCGGAGCTTGCCATGATCGGGGTGGCCTTCGGCATCCTGCTGGCGGCCATGTGGGCCATGTACGCCCTTTACCGCTCCCTAAAACGGACGGCTTTCGAGGCGGAGACCCTGGCCTTCTTCCTGTGTACCATCTCTTTTGCGGTTACGGCGGCCTACTCCCCGGAGACCCTGCTCCGGCAGACCATCTGCATGCTGCTGGGCCTGTTTGTTTTCGTGGCCCTGAGTGTTCTGCTCCGGGATATAAAATCCACGGTGTCCCTGCGCTGGCCGGTGGCTGTGCTCACCTGCCTGCTGCTGATCTTCAACGTGGTTCTGGGCCAGCGGCTTTTCGGCGCGAAAAACTGGATCGCCCTGGGCCCCATCAGCTTCCAGCCCTCGGAGTTTGTGAAGATCGCCTTTATCTTCACCGGCGCTGCCACCCTGGACCGTCTGTTTGCCCGCCGGAACCTGATCTTCACGGTTCTGTTCTGCGGCTTCTGCATGGGCTGTCTGGCCCTCATGAGTGACTTCGGCACGGCCCTGATCTTTTTCGTGGCCCTGCTGGTGATCGCTTTCCTTCGCTCCGGCGACGTGGGCTTTCTGGCCCTCATGGGCACCGCCGCTGCCGCCGGCGGGTGGATGATCCTGCGCTTTAAGCCATACATCGCCAACCGCTTTGCCGCCTGGCGGCATGTGTGGGAGTTTTCCACCGAGAGCGGCGGCTATCAGCAGACCCGCACCATGTCCGCCATCGCCAGCGGCGGCCTGTTTGGCAAGGGAACCGAGGACAGCTTCCTGAAAAACCTGGGCGCTGCCAACACCGACCTGGTTTTCGGCGTTATCAGCGAGGAGTTCGGTCTGATCCTGGCCCTGTGCGCGGTCTTTGTGCTTCTGGCGCTGGCGGTGTTCACCGTCCGGTGCGCCACCACCGCCCGGTCCAGCTACTATGTAATCGCCGCCAACTCCGCCGCCGCCATGCTGATCTTCCAGGCGGCCCTGAACGTGCTGGGCGCGGTGGACATCCTGCCCCTCACCGGCGTCACCCTGCCCTTTGTCTCCGTGGGCGGCTCCAGTATGATCTCCTGTTGGGGCCTGTTGGCCTTCATGAAGGCGGCGGACACCCGACCAAACGCCAGCTTCACCATTAAACTGCCCAAACGCATCCGGGGGTGGATTCCCCCGGACTCCGACCGGATCTACGACGGCTGGGACGAGGACTATGACGACTACTACGACGACGAGTATTACGACGAGTACGACGACGGTTATGACGATGGCTACGACGCTCCCTATGACGACGGCCGGGACTACTACGATCCGCCCCCGGACTACGGCGGTTACCAGGACGACTGGGCGCCGCCTCCGGATTATGGGCAGGACCGGGAGCCCACCCTCTACTGGCGTCGGGGCACCCCGCCGGACCCAGACCAGGACATGGACTTCCAGGATACCGCCCGGTACCGCTTTGACCAGACAGAAAGGAGGGATCGGCGGTGAAACGACTGCGGAGAAGAACCCTGATTACCCTTCTGCTCACCGCTGCCCTAGCGGCCGGGCTGATCTACTTCTGCGTGCAGCTGATCCAGAAAGGGGACAACTGGGTGGGCTTCTTCGGCACCACCTACTATGAGTCCGGGGCCATTTACGACACCAACGGGGTGAAGCTCTACGACGGCGCCACCGGGGAATATGCGGAAAACCAGTCCACCCGGATTGCCACCCTCCATCTGGTGGGAGACCGGAACTTCGGCACCTCCCTGCGCTCGGTGCTGGCCAGCCGGCTCACCGGGTATAATCCCATCACCGGCACCACCCTGGGCAGCCACGACGTGACCTTAACCATAGACGCCTCCCTGAACGCCACCGCCTACGCTGCTCTGGGGGGCCACAAGGGCGTGGTGGCGGTGTATGACTACACCACCGGCGACGTGAAATGCCTGGTGAGCGCCCCCTCCTACGATCCCAACAATCCCCCCTCGGACATTAACGAGAACAGCGCCTACGACGGGGTGTATCTGAACCGGTTCTTCTCCGGCACCTACCCCCCGGGCTCTACCTTCAAGCTGGTCACCACGGCGGCGGCCATTGAGAAGAAGTCCGACCTGGACTCCTTCCGGTACACCTGCACCGGCAGCCTCCAGATCGGAGACGACGTGATTACCTGTCCCTATGCCCACGGCCAGGACATGGACATTAACCAATGCCTGGCCTCCTCCTGCAACGGGGCCTACGCCACCCTGGCCCTGGAGCTGGGCGGGGACGTGCTGGAAAAGTATATGGACCAGGCGGGCCTGCTGGACTCTCTCGCGGTCTGCGACATTCCCACCGCCAAGGGCAGCTTTGAGGCGGCCGATGACGGCTCGGCCTATCTGGGCTGGTCCGGCGTGGGCCAGTACAAGGACCTGGTGAACCCCTGCAGCATGCTGGCCTTCGTGGGCGGCATCGCCAACCGGGGGGTAGCGGTGGTGCCCCAGGTGGTGGAGAAGGAGACCCTTTCCGGCTCCTCCGTGCCGGCCGCGCTGCCCAGCGGGACTGACACCTATAAGATTTACAGCGCGGAAACCTGCGCCCGGCTCAAGGAAATGATGAGAAACAACGTGGTGAGCCAGTACGGCCAGGCCCAGTTCGGAGACCTGGCGGTGTGCGCCAAGTCCGGCACCGCGGAGGTGGGCGGCGGCAACCAGCCCCACGCCTGGTTTGTGGGTTTTATCGACGACCCCGACCATCCCCTGGCCTTTGTGGTTCTGGTGGAAAACGGCGGCTCCGGCGCCAGCGTGGCCGGCAGCGTGGCCGCCAAGGTCCTGGCCCAGGCCACTGCCGGGGGCTGATCCGGGACCGGCAGAGAAATTTTTCCGGCCGTGGAAAAATGTAAGAGTTTTCGCCAAAGAACCGTGGTATACTATCCTTAGAAACAGCGGAAAGGAGCGGTTGCCATGGGACGGAAGCTTGCAGCTTTTCTGGTGTGCCTGTGCGCGGCCATCACGCCTGTTTTCGCGGCGGCGGCGATGGCGGAGAGCGTGCAGACGGCGGAAAGTCCTTTTGTAGAGTACGCCAGCGACGCATCTGGCGTGCGTTTGACGGTGAGAGACGCCGGCGAGGTACTGCTCCTCGGCGACCCCAGTCTCTGCGCTGTCTCCCTGCCCCTGGAGGGACAGTATTAACCCCGGAACATAAAGCGCCCCCGGCCGAAAACCGGCTGGGGGCGCTGAGGCTGTTGAAAAAGCCTCGCAGAGTTTGCTGCCTGCAGGCAGCAAAGACAATCCAATCATGTTCTCCGGCGGCGTGTACGTCGGAGAACATACTTCTCAGGCCGCAAGTGTGGGGTCTGTGCGCTCTTGGCGCATAGACCCTGCGCGCAGCGGACTGCTATCCCCTCTTGTCGGAAAAGGCTTTGCCTTTTTCGACAAGCTGAGCGCCCCCAGCCGAAAACCGGCTGGGGGCGCTGCGTTTGTCCGTTTATTTAATTCCCCACGCAGGCCGCAGGCCCTCCAGGTCTTTGACCAGCCCTTCCGGCATCACCCGGTCACAGCCCAGGGCCTTGAGGTGCAGGGTCACGTTGGCCAGCTGCTCTAAGCACTCCAGCCGGTAGTGAGCCTGTTCCATGGTCTCTCCCCAGGTGACCGCCCCGTGGTACTCCAGCAGCAGGGCCCGGTAGTCCCGGCAATAGGGAGCCACGCTGTCGGCCACCCCTTCCGACCCGGGCAGGGCGAAGGGAGCCACCGGGACCGTGCCCAGAAAGACCACCGCCTCCTGGATGACGGGCTTGTCCAGGGGAATGCCCGCGCAGGCGAAGGCTGTGGCGGCGGGAGGATGGGCGTGGACCACCGCCCGCACGTCCGGGTTCTCCTTATAAATACGAAGGTGCATTTTCGTCTCCGAGGAGGGCTTTCTGGTGCCCTCCAGCCGGTTGCCGTCCAGGTCCAGCTTCACCAGCATGTCCTCGGTCATGGAGCCCTTGGAGACCCCGGTGGGGGTCACCCACAGGGCATTGTCCCCCACCCGGACGCTGAGGTTGCCGTCGTTGGCGGCCACCAGCCCCCGCTGGTAAATTTTCAGCCCTGCGGCCAGGATCTCAGCCTTAGCCTGGGCGTCTGTGGGATAAGGTGCGCTCATGCTTCTTCCTCCTTCCAGGTCTTGCCGAAGAGCCGGGCAAAGCTCTCGTCAAAGGGCGGGTAGCAGATGCCTTTTTCCGTGACGATGGCGGTGATGAGATCGTGGTCGGTGACGTCAAAGGCGGGGTTGTAGCACTTTACCTCCGGCAGGGAAGAGGGCTGCTCAAAGAACTTGGACTTGATCTCCTCTCCGTCCCGCAGCTCGATGGGGATGTGGTCCCCGTCGGGGCAGGTGAAGTCGATGGTGGAGGAGGGACCCAGCACATAGAAGGGGATGCCGTAGTGTTTGGCCAGGATGGCCACCCCGGAGGTGCCGATCTTGTTGGCGGTGTCCCCGTTCCGGGCCACCCGGTCGCAGCCCACGAAGCAGGCGTTGATCTTCCCCTGCTTCATAACGATGCTGGCCATGTTGTCGCAGATCAGGGTGCAGTCCACCCCCGCCCGCTGAAGCTCATAGGCGGTGAGGCGGGCGCCCTGGAGCAGAGGCCGGGTCTCGTCGCACCAGGCGTGGAGGGTGATCCCCCGCTCCCTGGCCAGAAACAGGGGGCCCAGCCCGGTGCCGTACCGGGAGGTGGCCAGAGGCCCCGCGTTGCAGTGGGTGAGAATGCCGTCCCCGTCCTTCACCAGGGACAGGCCGTACTCGGAGATGGCGGTGCACATGGCGATGTCCTCCTGATGGATGGCCAGGGCCGCCTGCTTCATGGCCTGCTGGATGCTGGGGATGTCCATGCAGGGCATGGCCTCCGCCACCGCCAGCATCCGGTCCAGCATGTGGCGGAGGTTCACCGCCGTGGGCCGGGAGGCGTTTAAATAGTCATGGTTCTTCCGGCACTCGGAGAGGAAGTCGCCGAAGGTGTTGGCCTTGGTCTGGAGGGCCAGCACATACATGGCGTACCCGGCGAAGATGCCGATGGCCGGCGCGCCCCGCACCCGCAGGGTGGCAATGGCCTCGTAGAGATCCTCCGCCCGGGACAGCTCCAGATAAACCGTCTCGTTGGGCAGGCGGCTCTGATCTAAGATGCGCACAGCCCGTCCGTCGTCGGACAGGCGGACGTTGTCAACCTGGGTGATTTGGGTCAGTTCCATGGATGGTCACTTCCTTTTATAACTCTGTCCTATCCGGTTCTGATAGGAGGGGCAGGTGTGCCCGTAACCCCTATTGTACCAGCCGGCGGCGGGAAAAGCAATCGGCGGGAGGGGCCCTTGGGTCAGGATAAAAGGGACAAAGGGGTTTCCGCAGGGAAAAAAGATGGTTGTGCAAATTGACGGAAACAAAAATGACGAAAGTTGCCCTGAAAAATGAAAATTGCAGGAGCGGGAGGGTAAAAAAAGTCCCGCATGTTGGATTTAAAACAGGTATTTTCCAGGAAAAATAAAAAATTCCGGTTAAAAAATGAAAGGGGACGAATAAAATCCTGCGCGGCAGGGAGTGTTTTCAGCAGAAAATGCTTCAAATAATTTGTGCAAAAGGTGCATTTCATTTTTGGGAAAATGGTGTTATCATGGTCACAAGTTACAGGAGAGACATTGAGAAATGACTTTTCCTGCTCTTACATTCAAAACAGCCGGAGTGAGTAGTCGGCTGTCGAGAATACTGGGTCTGGTACGCGGACCCAGACGATCCCTGAATCACTATTTATTTTGAATGGGAGGAAATCTTTATGAGACTGAAAGACACTGGCCTGACCGCTGCTGAACTGAAGGCACTCGTCAAGAAGTACATGATCGAGACCTATGAGCGTATGGACTTCGTCGCTGACCGCGCCGAGGGCATCTATATGTATGATGAGAACGACGAGCCCTACCTGGACTTCTATGCAGGTATCGCCGTTAACTGCCTGGGCAACTGCAACCCCAAGGTTGTGAAGGCCATCCAGGAGCAGGCTGCTACCATCATGCAGACCTTCAACTATCCCTACACCGTTCCTCAGGCTATCCTGTCCAAGGAAATCTGCGAGACCATCGGCATGGACAAGGTTCTGTATCAGAACTCCGGTGCTGAGGCCAACGAAGCTATGATCAAGATGGCTCGTAAGTGGGGCATCGAGAACATCGGCCCCGACGCTTGGCACATCATCACTGCTAAGAAGTCCTTCCACGGCCGTACCTTCGGCGCCATGACCGCTACCGGCCAGCCCGACTCCGCTATCCAGAAGGGCTTCGGCGACCTGACCCCCGGCTTCACCTATGCTGAGTTCAACAACCTGCAGGCTTTCAAGGACGCTTATGTTGAGGGCAAGACCTGCGCTATCATGTTCGAGCCTGTTCAGGGCGAGGGCGGCGTTTGGCCTGCTACCGACGAGTTCATCAAGGGCATCCGTGAGTTCTGCGACGAGAAGGGCATCCTGTTCTGCCTGGACGAAGTTCAGGCTGGTTGGGGCCGTACCGGCAGCTTCATGTGCTACATGGGCTACGGCGTGAAGCCCGACATCGTGTCCATGGCTAAGGCAATGGGCGGCGGCTTCCCCATCGGCGGCATCGCCTGCAACGACAAGGCTGCTTCCGCTTTCGGCCCCGGCACCCATGGTTCCACCTATGCTGGTCACCCCGTGGCTTGCGCCGCTTCCCTGGCAGTTCTGCGTGAGCTGAAGGCTGGCAAGTGGCCCGAGAACGCCAAGAAGGTCGGCGACTACTTCGCAGAGCAGCTGCTGAAGGTGCCTGGTGTTGTTGCTGTCCGTCATCGCGGCCTGTTCGTCGGCGCTGTCCTGGAGGACGGTGTTGAGGCTGTCGAAGTCAAGCGTCACTGCATCAAGAACCACTTCCTGGTCACCGCTATCGGCTCCTCCATCATCCGTATGGTGCCTCCTCTGACCATCCGCGAAGTTGACTGCGACGAAGCTTGCGTCCGTCTGGGCAAGGCTATCGCTGAGGTCAAGGGCTAATCTTACTTAACCCAACCTGCGAGGTTACTCCAAAGTGGTAACTTTCATCCCCCCTGCCAATCGGCGGGGGGGATTTTTTATGCGGAGGATAAGGCTCCGAGTATTTTAAACATAGTTAAAAAGCAGCCCCGGCTCATGAGCCGTGCACCTGTAAAATAAAAGTAGACACTCAAAAAAGTGTGGGTGTCTACTTTTTTCGTAGTATAATGAATTTGGAAAGGAAGTGAAGATATGGGCAAG
>SFPN01000028.1 GCA_004551945.1 Clostridiales bacterium
CGCCCGGCCCAGCCTGTTCGAGGACTTCAAGATCATCTTCGCCACGGTGAAGATCCTGTTCATGAAGGAGAGCACAGAAGGCGTGGCCGAGGGACAGGTGACGGCGGAGGTGGAGCCGGTGCATGGAGGCCTGGAGTGCGGTGCCTTTTTCGAAAAGAATCCCAACATGGACATGATCGCCATTGGGCCGTCCCTGCTGCATGTCCATACTCCGAAAGAAACCTGCGATCTGCACAGTGTCCGGGTAACGGCGGAACTGATCGCCGGTATTCTCGAACGGATCGGCGGGCAGGAATGAGCCCCGCTTTCTGACCTGCCGCCTCCCAAAATGCTGCGCTGATGTTCAGCGGTTCCCCGGCCATGGGGAGACACATCCCTAAAACGCCTGTCCATGGAGGCCGGACACCGAAATCGGTGTCCGGCCTCCTTTTGCAAAGTCCGAACGGTCCAATCAGAAAAACATTGCGCACCGCCCGTATCTTATCGTATAATATCCTCGATAAAACTGGAAAAAGGACGGAATATGAGCAATGAGGATACAGCGTCTGCTCATGGGCATCTGCGCGCTTCTTTTGATGTCAATTTGCGCCCCCGCCGCGCTGGCGGCGGAGCAGGAAACGCCCTATGTCGCCACGGTATATAACGAACGCAGCGGCCTGCCCACCGGTGAGGCCAATGTGGTGCTGCAGACCTCGGACGGCTATATCTGGATCGGCAGCTACGGCGGACTGATCCGCTACGACGGCAGCACCTTCCGCAATTTCAGCAAGGAAGGGGCGCTGAAGTCCTCCTCCATCCGCTCCCTGTATGAGGATTCCGCCGGACGGCTGTGGATCGGCAGCAATGACGCGGGCGTGTTTTTATACGAAAACGGGCAGCGGCCCGCCGCTGCTGCTTCTCCACGGAAACGGGGAGGACAACAGCTACTTTGTCTATCAGGTGGCCTATTTTTCCCGTTTTTACCGGGTCATGGCCATTGATACCCGGGGCCACGGCCAGTCTCCCCGGGGAACGGCGCCCTTTTCCATCCAGCAGTTTGCTGAGGATCTCCGGGGGTTTCTGGATCAGCATGATATCCCCAAAGCCCATATCCTGGGCTTCTCCGACGGCGGCAACATCGCCCTGACCTTTGCCCTTCACTATCCCGAACGGGTGGACCGGCTGATTCTGAACGGGGCCAACCTGTTCCCCGCCGGGGTAAAACCCACCGTTCAGCTGCCTATCGTTTTGGGGTATCACACAGCCTCCCTCTTTGCCAAGCGATCTCCAAAGGCAAAGGAGAACGCGGCGCTGCTGGGCCTCATGGTGAAGGAACCCAATATCCGGCCGGAGGAGCTGAACGGTCTGACGGTCCCCACTCTGGTGATCGCCGGGACCAAAGACATGATTCGGGAGAGCCACACCCGGCTCATTGCCCGCAGCCTGCCCAACGCCAGGCTGGTTCTGCTGCCGGGGGATCATTTCATCGCCAACAAGGAGCCGGCGGCCTTTAACCGGGCTGTGAGAGACTTTCTGAACGAGGAAGTGTGAGGGAGAAGTCATGAACGAAACCATCCGTCAGCTATATGAGCGCAAATATGCCCGGTTTTTTACCGACCGGGCCAAGCTGGCGCAGGCCTTCTGCGCCCGAAAATACAATTCGGCCTTCTCCCGGGAGATGAGCCGGTCAGCAGAGGTTTACCTCCAGGAATTCTTGGCCAAAGAGTAAATCAGGACACGTCCTTTTATTTGACAGATCCCGGAAAAAGGATGTATAATATAACGCTAGCCGTTTCTTGATGATGGAATCTCTGATAATAATGGAGTGATGACGATGTCAAAATATTTTGGTACTGACGGCTTTCGCGGGGAAGCCAATGTAAACTTAACCGTTGACCACGCCTTTCGGGTGGGCCGCTTTCTGGGCTGGTATTACGGCCGGGAGCGGAAGGCCCAGATTGTGATCGGCAAGGACACCCGCCGGTCCAGCTACATGTTCGAGTGTGCCCTGTCCGCCGGCATCACCGCCTCCGGCGCTGACGTCTGCCTGATGCATGTGACCACCACCCCCAGCGTCTCCTATATTGCAAAAACCGACGAGTTTGACTGCGGAATCATGATCTCCGCCAGCCACAACCCTTATCACGACAACGGCCTGAAGCTCATCAACCGCCACGGGGAGAAGATGGAGCAGGAGGTCATCGACGAAATCGAGCGCTACCTGGACAGCAACCAGGACCTGCCCTACGCCACCGGCGAGAACATTGGCCGGGTGATCGACTACGCCTCCGGCCGGAACCGGTACATCGGCTATCTCATCAGCCTGGCCACCCACTCCTACAAGGACATGAAGGTGGCCCTGGACTGCGCCAACGGCAGCGCCTGGATGATTGCCAAGAACGTGTTCGAGGCCCTGGGGGCAGAGACCTACGCCCTCAGCAACACCCCCAACGGGGTGAACATCAACGACGGCTGCGGCTCTACCCACATTGAGCAGCTCCAGCAGTATGTGAAGGACAACCACATGGACATCGGCTTTGCCTTCGACGGGGACGCCGACCGATGCCTGGCCGTGGACGAGAAGGGCAACCTGGTGGACGGGGACGGCATCCTCTACATCTACGGCTGCTACATGAAGGAGCGGGATAAGCTGGCCAACAACACGGTGGTCACCACCGTCATGTCCAACTTCGGCCTGTACAAGGCCTTTGACACGGCGGGCATTCAGTATGAAAAGACCGACGTGGGCGACAAGTACGTCTACGAGAACATGCGGGCCAACGGCCACCTGATCGGCGGCGAGCAGTCCGGCCACATCATCTTCGGCAAGTATGCCAACACCGGCGACGGCATCCTCACCGCCATCAAGATCATGCAGGCGGTGCTGGGGAAGAAGATGCCCCTGTCCAAGCTGACCCAGAATTTAACCATCTATCCCCAGGTGCTGAAAAACGTCCGGGTCCAGGACAAGGACCGGGCCCTCAACGACTTCGCCGTGCAGAACGCCGTGCGGGACGTGGCAGAAAAGCTGGGCGACCAGGGCCGCATCCTCCTGCGCAAAAGCGGCACCGAACCCGTGCTGCGGGTGATGGTGGAGGCTCCCACCCACGAAATGTGTGAGGAGCACGTGGACGCGGTGATCGACGTGATGCGCCAGCGGGGCCTGGCGGTGGAGGGACCCAAGGCATGATGACCATCTCCGACCTGTTCGACTTAAACGACACCATCGCCGCCCCTCTCTTCCAGGGCAAGACCTACCCCTGGCAGGTGCTGGGAGAGCTCAGCGACTTTATCCTCCAGCTGGGGGCCACCCTCCCGGCGGAGGAGTTTGACCACCCCGCCGAGGACGTGTGGATCGCCAAGGACGCCAAGGTGTTTCCCTCTGCCTACATCGGCGGTCCCTGCATCATTGACCACGGGGCGGAGATCCGCCACTGCGCCTTCATCCGGGGCAGCGCCATCGTGGGCAAGAAGGCTGTGGTGGGCAACTCGGTGGAGCTGAAAAACGTGGTCCTCTTCGACTATGTCCAGACCCCCCACTATAACTATGTGGGGGACTCCGTCCTGGGCAGCCACGCCCACATGGGGGCGGGCTCCATCACCTCCAACGTGAAGAGCGACAAGACCCTGGTGGTGATCCACGAGGGGGCCGAGGCCATGCCTACCCAGCGGAAAAAGGTGGGGGCCATTCTGGGGGACTATGTGGAAGTGGGCTGCAACAGTGTCCTGAACCCGGGCACCGTCATCGGCCCCCACAGCAATGTCTACCCCACCTCCAGTGTCCGGGGGACCATTCCCGCCAACCACATTTATAAAAGCCAGGACGCCATCATTCCCAAGAAGTAAAGAGAGAGACAACCCCTATGAAAAACCTTCCCCCGAAGAATCTGTTCATTCTGTTTCTGACCGCCTTCATCTGGGGCACCGCCTTCGTGGCCCAGTCGGTGGGCATGGACCACATCGGTCCCTTTACCTTTAACGCTGCCCGCTCCCTGGTGGGTGGCGTGGCCCTCATCCCGGTGGTGCTGGTCTTTGACCGGTTCAAGACTCCCCAGCGCCGTCAGGAGGAAAAAGCCAACCGGAAAACCCTCCTGCTGGGGGGCCTGTCCTGCGGCGTGGCCCTGGGCGTGGCTTCCTCCCTGCAGCAGGTGGGCATTCAGTACACCACCGTGGGCAAGGCAGGGTTCATCACCGCCCTGTATATCGTGATCGTCCCCATCCTGGGCCTCTTCTTCCGCAAAAAGGTGGGCGTGAAGCTGTGGATCAGCGTGGTCATCGCCATTCTGGGCCTGTACCTGCTGTGCATGAGCGGCTCCCTGAAGCTGGAGCTGGGAGACTTTTTGGTTCTCCTGTGCGCCTTCGCCTTTTCCGTTCACATTATGGTCATCGACTATTTCAGCCCCAAGGTGGACGGGGTGAAGATGTCCTGCATCCAGTTTTTCGTGGCGGGTATCCTGTCCGGGATTCTCATGCTGGCCTCCGAGGGAGTTCCCGATCCCCACGCGGTGGCCATCTCCTGGATGCCCATTCTCTACGCCGGCGTGCTGTCCTCTGGTGTGGCCTACACCCTCCAGATCGTGGGCCAGAAGGGGGTCAACCCCACCATCGCCAGCCTGGTGCTGAGCCTGGAGTCGGTGATCTCCGCACTGGCCGGTTGGGTGATTCTCCACCAGAATATGTCCGGCCGGGAGGTCCTGGGCTGTGTGCTCATGTTCGCCGCCATCATCCTGGCCCAGCTCCCCGACCGAAAGAAACCGGAAGAAGTCAAAGAAGCAGTAAGCTGAGGCAAAGCAGCCGCCCAAACCGTGCGGCTTTGAGACAGTTGAAAAAGTCTCGCAGAGTTTGCTGCCCGCAGGCAGCAAAGACAATCCAATTATGTTCTCCGGCGGCGCAAGGTGAATTGGCCAAAGGCCAAGAGAAGGTGGCCTGGGCCATGTACGGCGGAGAACATACTTCTCAGGCCGCAAGTGTGGGGTCTGTGCGCCCTTGGCGCACAGACCCTGTGCGCAGCGGACTGCGATCCCCTATTGTCGGAAAAGGCTTTGCCTTTTTCGACAAGCTGAAGCAGCCGCCCCGATCGGGCGGCTGTTTTTCTGTCTGGGGATTGACAATAGCATAATATCGTTATACAATATCATAAAACGATATTATGGAAAGGAGGGAGGTTTCATGCCGAAAAAAGCGATGGAGACCTTGACGGAATCCATGTACTACACTCTGATGGCCTTTCGCCTGGGCCCCATGTGCGGCACAGACGTGATGGCGTTTGTGGAGAGCTGGACGGAGGGCCGGGTGCAGATGGGCCCGGCCACCCTGTATACCATCCTGGGCAAGTTCGAGAAGGAGGGGTACATCCAGGAGATCAGCGTGGAGGGCCGCAAACGGACCTACCGCATCACGGACAAGGGCCTGGCGGCCTACCAGGACGAAAGGACGCGGCTGGCCCGGTGCATTGACGATGCCCACCGACTGGAAACCGAGGAGGGGAGAGCATGGCTGAACAGCAGAGAACCGGAACCGTCTATCGACTTCCGCCCTGCCATAGCTGTGACGTAGAAAAGACCGAAAGCTGGCTTCAGGACATGGCTCGGGAAGGCTTGTTCTTGAAAAAGGAAGGGGTTGGTTGGGGACTGATTCGTTTTGAACGGGGAGAACCCAGGAACATGCAGTATCGTCTGTTTTCCGGCTGGCAGGAACCCACCCTGCGAACCATCTGGAAAAACCGGAATATCCCACCCTCCCAGGAAGAACAGGACTTTCATGCCAGCTACGGCTGGCACTACGTGGCCCAGAGAGGGCTGTTCTATATCTATGCCAGGGAAGAAGAGGACGGGCGGGAAATGCACACGGACCCTGCGGTGCAGGCGATCGACATTGGAGCGGTCAGCAAATGGATCCGGTGGACCGAATGTTTCTTTGCCGTCGTGACGGTCCTGGTCCTTGGCGTTTTGTTTTTGCTGATGGCTGGTATCGGAGAAGTTTTCTTCTTCCTGGCCGAGGCCTTTGGTTTTCTGGTATGCAGCGCGCTTCTGCTTGCCGCCGGCTTCGTGTGTACGGTTCGAAAACTTCTGCATCTACGGCGGCTGCGGCAAAAACTCCGAGCGGGGGAGTGTCTGGATCATCATAAGCCGTGGAGAAAGGGCGCAGTGGGCTACCGTGTGCGGTCTGTCCTGTTTGTGGTCGTTCTGGCGCTCTATTTCCTTTTGTCCGTGGTGTTCCGGAGTGATATTCTGGGGAATGACCCCATTCAGAATGGCGTCTACCCCGGTGACCCGCCCTTTCCCAGGGTGGCGGAGCTGATAGACGAAGGAGAGTTCACGCCTGACCCGTCGAAACGGACCATGTACTCTGAGGGCGGGACGGTGTTCTACCCGGTAAAACTCCATATATGGGAGGAGGGGGAGCTGGTTCTCCCAGATGGGAAGACACAGATGGTTTATCTTCGCGTCCTGTACTACGAGACTCGCACCCCAGCCATTGCGGAAACCATAGTTCGGGACATGCTGCGGATGGACCAGTCCTATGAGCACCTTTCCTTCGAAGAATTGCCGCCCATGGAACTGAATGTGGAGTACTCCATTCTTTACCGCGTTGGAGATTGGGGAACAGACCTCATTGTCCGCAACGGAAATAAAGTCTTGCAGTCTTGTCTTTACCAGGAGGGCGGTTCGGACATCACCTTGGAAACCTGGGCCACCCGCATGGCGGAATCCATCCAATCCTAAAACGAAGAACCTGAGGAGGGGAGAGCATGGCTGAACAGCGGAGAACCCGAACCGTCTATCGACTTCCGCCCTGTCAAAGCGGGGACGTAGAGCGAATGGAGAGCTGGCTCCAGGACATGGCCGAGAAAGGGCTGGTCCTGGAGAAGCAGGGGATCTTCTGGTGGGGGCTGTTTTGCTTCCGGCGGGAAGAACCCAGGCCCATCCAATACCGCCTGTTCTCCGGCTGGCAGGAGCCCAGCCTGAGAAACATCTGGCAGAGCAAAAACGTGCTGCCGCCCAAGGAGGAGAAGGAGTTTCATGCCAGCTACGGCTGGGAGTATGTGGCCCAGCGGGACGGCTTTTCCATCTACGCCCGGGAAGGGGAGACCGGCCGGGAGATGCACACAGACCCCGCCGTGCAGGCCATCGACGTGGGGGCGGTCTGGGCGTGGACCAGGCTCTATCTGCTGATGTATGTGGTCCTGAACGCTTTGCTCCTGGTGCTCTTTGGCTTTGAGTCATACTGTATGATTGTAGCAGCTGCGACCGTTGCGGACATGGTCCTGCGGCTGGGCTCTCTGCGGCGGCTTCGGAAGCGGCTGGAGCGGGGGGAACCCCTGGACCATCACAGGCCCTGGCGCAGGTACGCCCGGTTCTATCGGGGCGGTCTGGTGCTGCTTTTTGTCCTTCTTGATCTGTGCCTTGTTTTGCAGCTTCAGAACCCGGGAGAAGTCAGGATGGAGCCCTACCCCGGGGACCCGCCCTTTCCCACTGTCCAGGAGCTGGTGCCTCAGGGAGAGTTTCAGCCGAAGGAGGACTGGCGGAACTGGTACGCCGAGGAGAGCACCCTGCTCTGCCCGGTCAAGCTGGAGACCTGGGAGGAAGGGGAAGTCCTGCTCCCGGACGGGCAGAGGGAGGCTGTATTTCTCTATGTGGAGTATTACGAGACCCGCTTCCCGCGCTTTGCAGAAAAGATTGCCCGGGACCTGCTGAAGGAGGACCGGAAGGGCAGCACCCAGAGCTTTGAGGAGCTGCCGCTGGGGGACCTGGGGGTGGATGCGTCCATGCTCTACTCCATGGATGGCCGGTGGACCATCCTGCTTCTGCAAAACGGCGAAAAGGTTCTCCGGTCCAACCTCTGGCAGGACAGCGGCGCCGCCATCCCCCTGGAGACCTGGACGGAACAGATGGCAAAGGCCATCCAATGAAGAAAGGAACCATCCCCCGCATCCTTTGAAAAATCCATCGAAGAAGCGAACACGATAAAAAATAAACCCCGCATGAAGGATTTCCCTCCCGGAGATACTGATACCAGCATCACGAAAGGGAGGGGCCGCCATGGGACGACTCAGCAAGGTAGAAATCAGCGGGGTGAACACCTCCAAGCTCCCCGTCCTCACCCGGGAGGAGGCCAAGGCCCTCTTTCTGGAGGCCCGCCAGGGCAGCGAGGAGGCCCGGCAGAAGCTCATCCAGGGGAACCTGCGGCTGGTCCTCAGCGTCATCAAGAAGTTCGACGGGCGCAACGAAAACCCCGACGATCTCTTCCAGGTGGGCTGCGTGGGGCTCATCAAGGGCATCGACAATTTTAATGTGGACCTGGACGTGTTCCCCAGCACCTACCTGGTGCCCATGATCGTGGGGGAGATCCGCCGCTACCTCCGGGACAACAGCGCCGTCCGGGTCTCCCGGTCCATGCGAGACACCGCCTACAAGGTCCTCCAGGCCAAGGAGCAGTATATCGCCAAGCACCAGCGGGAGCCCAGTGTGGACGAGATCGCCAAGATCCTGGACCTAAAGCGGGAGGACGTGGTCTTTGCCCTGGACGCCATCGTGGACCCGGTCTCCCTCTACGAGCCGGTGTATTCCGACGGGGGAGACACCATCTGCGTCATGGATCAGGTCCGGGACCAGAAGAACACCGACGAAAACTGGCTGGAGCAGATCGCCCTGAAGGAGGCCATGGACCGGCTCAGCGACCGGGAAAAGCGCATTCTCAACCTGCGGTTCTTCGAGGGCAAGACCCAGATGGAGGTCTCCGCCCGCATCGGCATCTCCCAGGCCCAGATCTCCCGGCTGGAGAAAAACGCCATCCAGAAAATCAAGCGGGATCTTTGAAAAAAACACAGAATATTGGCAACTTTTCCTTGCAATTTGCAGGGTGTTGTGCTAAAATATCAAGCAATTCCGTACGGGGTCAGACGAGCGGCCGTGTGCCTGGAGGTCCGGGTTGGCCGTCAGAATGAGGACTCCGGAGGTACCAACTAAAATATTCAGGAGGAACAAACAAATGGCAGTCGTATCTATGAAGCAGCTTCTTGAGGCAGGCGTGCACTTCGGTCACCAGACCCGCCGCTGGAACCCCAAGATGGCAACCTACATTTACACCGAGCGCAACGGCATCTACATCGTTGACCTGCAGAAGACCGTGAAGAAGCTGGAGGAAGCTTACAACTTCGTCAAGCAGCTGTCCGAGAACGGCCAGAGCCTGCTGTTCGTGGGCACCAAGAAGCAGGCCCAGGACGCCATCCGCGAGGAAGCTCAGCGCTGCGGCATGTACTATGTCAACGCCCGTTGGCTGGGCGGCATGCTCACCAACTTCAAGACCATGCGCGGCCGCGTGGACCGTCTGAACCAGCTGAAGAAGATGCAGGAGGACGGCACCTTCGACATGCTGCCCAAGAAGGAAGTCATCAAGCACATGGGCGAGATCGCCAAGCTGGAGAAGTACCTGGGCGGCGTCGTGGAAATGAAGCGTCTGCCCGGCGCTCTGTTTGTCGTTGACCCCCGCAAGGAGCGCAACGCCATCAACGAGGCCCGCAAGCTGAACATCCCCATCGTCGCTATCGTCGACACCAACTGCGACCCCGACGAGATCGACTACGTCATCCCCGGCAACGACGACGCCATCCGCGCCATCCGCCTCATCTCCTCTGTCATGGCCAACGCCATCCAGGAGGGCAAGCAGGGCGCTGACGCCGCTGAGAAGGCCGAGGAGGCTTAATTTGCTTTTTTTGCAAGTGCCCGTTGCTGCAGCGGGCACTTGCTTCGGATTCTTAACAAAATACAATTTGGAGGTTTGTTACCATGGCATTTACTGCTGCTGATGTGAAGACCCTGCGTGAAATGACCGGCGTTGGTATTCTGGACTGCAAGAAGGCTCTGGCTGAGACCGACGGCGATATGGATAAGGCAGTTGAGTTCCTGAGAGAAAAGGGCCTGGCTGCTGCTCAGAAGAAGGCCGGCCGCATCGCCGCCGAGGGTATGGCTTACGCCGAAGTGTTCTCCGACGGCGCCGCCCTGGTGGAGGTCAACGCCGAGACCGACTTCGTGGCCAAGAACGAGAAGTTTGTTGAGTTTGTCAAGGACATCTGCTATGTGGTCGGCAAGTGGGGCCCCGTGGACATGGAGACCCTCATGACCCTGCCCTATCGCAAGACCGGCCTGACCGTTCAGCAGGCTCTGCAGGAGATGGTGCTGACCATCGGCGAGAACATCCAGATCCGCCGGTTCGAGCGCTATGACAACGGCGTGACCATCGCTTACAACCACATGGGCGGCCGCATCGGCGTGCTGCTGAACATGGATGTCTCCGCCGGCCTGGAGGAGAACGAGAAGGTCATCGAGCTGGGCAAGGACCTGGCCATGCAGATCGCTGCTATGAACCCCGCTTTCCTGGACAAGTCCGACGTGAGCCAGGAGACCCTGGACAAGGAGAAGGAAATCCAGCTGGCACAGCTGGCCAACGACCCCAAGATGGCTGCCAAGCCCGAGAAGGTCAAGGAAGGCATCGTCATGGGCAAGCTGGGCAAGTTCTACGAGGAGAACTGCCTGATGCAGCAGGCTTTCGTGAAGGAGAACAAGATCTCCGTGGAGAAGCACGTGGCTGCCGTGGCCAAGGAGCTGGGCGGCACCATCGCTGTGAAGGGCTTCAAGCGCTATGAGCGCGGCGAGGGCCTGGAGAAGAAGCAGGAGAACTTCGCAGAAGAGATCGCCAAGCAGCTGGAGAAGAAGTAATTCTTCCGTCAATACGCACACAATCGGGTCCCGCCATCCGGCGGGACCCGTTTTTTATGCGCAAACAAGTAAACCGCCCCCGGCCGGTTGGCCGGGGGCGGTTTCTATGCGCCTGCCAGAAGAGAGAAAGAGAAGAAAAGAAAGGATGCAGGCGCGGACAAAGAATCAGATCCGGTAGATATCCTTGGGCTCCAGGGTGGAGACGCGGTTTTCCTCCAGGGCCTTCACCGCTGCCAAGGCGTCGTCCGGCCGCAGAACCACCACGGCGTGGCCGTCCTGGCTGCCCACGAAGGCGTAGAGGTATTCCACGGAGACCTGGGCGGAGCCCAGAATGTCCAGCGCGGCGGTGAGCCCGCCGGGCTTGTCGTCGATCACCACGGCCACCACGTCGCTGAGCTTCACGATGAAGCTGTGCTCCCGCAGGGCGGCGCAGGCCTTATCGGGGTCGTTGACAATGAGGCGAAGGATGCCGAAGTCGGTGGTGTCCGCCAGGGTCAGGGCGCTGATGTCCACGCCGTTCTCTCCCAGAATCTTGGTGACTTCACTGAGCTTGCCGGGGACATTCTCGATAAAAACGGAAACCTGCTTAATAAACATGGTGACGCCTCCTTACAGTTTGCGGTTGTCGATGATGCGCTGGGCCTTGCCCTCGCTGCGGGCGATGGTCTTGGGGTTGACCAGGTGGACCTTGGCGCCGATGCCCAGCATGGAGCGCAGCTGAGCCACGATGTTCTTCTCCACCTTTTCCACAGAGCGGATGTCGTCGGAGAACATCTGCTCGCTCATCTCCACGTTGATGTCCAGGGTGTCGGTGTTGTTCTCCCGGCCCACAATGATCTGGTAGTTGGGGGTGATGTCCCCGCCGCTGACCTTCAGCAGCACCTCTTCAATCTGGGAGGGGAAGACGTTGACGCCGCGGATGATGAGCATGTCGTCGGAGCGGCCCATGGGCTTGGCCATGCGGACGTGGGTGCGGCCGCAGGGGCAGGGGGTGCGGTCCAGCACGCAGATGTCCTTGGTGCGGTACCGGAGCAGGGGGAAGGCCTCCTTGGTGATGGAGGTAAAGACCAGCTCGCCCTTGGTGCCGTCGGGGAGGACCTCGCCGGTCTTGGGGTCGATGATCTCGGCAATGAAGTGATCCTCGCAGATGTGCATACCGGCCTGCTCGCTGCACTCATAGGAGACGCCGGGGCCGGAGAGCTCGGTAAGGCCGTAGATATCATAGGCCTTGATGCCCAGTTTGTTCTGGATGTCCTGGCGCATTTCCTCGGACCAGGCCTCTGCGCCGAAGATACCGGCCTTCAGCTTGATCTGGTCCCGCAGGCCCCGCTCAATGATGCTCTCTGCCAGATAGGCCGCGTAAGAGGGGGTGCAGCACAGGATGGTGGTGCCCAGGTCGCACATGAACTGGATCTGCCGGTCGGTGTTGCCGGAGGACATGGGCAGGGTCAGGCTGCCCACCTTGTGGGAGCCGCCGTGGAGGCCCGCGCCGCCGGTGAAGAGGCCGTAGCCGTAGGACACGTGGACCACGTCGTCCTTGGTGCCGCCGGCGGCCATGATGGCCCGGGCGCAGCAGTCCTCCCACAGATCCACGTCGTGCTGGGTGTAGAAGGCCACCACCCGCCGGCCGGTGGTGCCGGAGGTGGAGTGGATGCGGACGCAGTCGCTCAGGGGCTTGGCCATGAGACCGTAGGGATAGGCCTCCCGCAGGTCGTCCTTGGTGAGGAAGGGGAGCTTGTGGAGGTCGTCCAGGCCCTTGATATCATCGGGGGTGACGCCTTTTTCCTCCATCTTTTTGCGGTAGTAGGGGACGTTGTCATAAACGTGACGAACCTGCTTGACCAGGCGCTCGCTCTGGAGAGCACGCAGCTGATCCCGGGGCATAGTTTCGATTTGAGGCTGATACATTGGCATACCGATCATTCCTATCTCTTTTGAAATTGATGCGCTTAGGGTTAGTTTCACCGTAGAATACACTAAATTTAGTATAAGTAGGAAAAAGTGAAAAGTCAAGGACGGATTGCTTTTTTGCTTTAGAGCACCAAAATCCGTCTTATTTTTCTGACGGGAAATGGTATCTTATATGATAGACAAGATATCGCGATATGATTTATAATATCGTATTGACTTTTCCCGGTTCTGGTGTTATTGTAATATGGAAGACAAGATATCGCAATTTTGGACTCAACGAGGAGGTATCTCATTTTGACCATGTCTCTGTCGAGCTCCGGCGGCTCTATCCGCCGGCAAAACCTGGGGGAGGAAATTCTCAACGCCATCTCCCACGGGGTGGGGGCTCTGCTGGCCATTGCGGGGCTGGTGCTGCTGATTGTGAAGGCGGCCCGGTACGGCAGTGCGCTGAACGTGGTCAGCGTCACCATTTTCGGCGCTGCTATGATTATCATGTATTTGTTTTCCTGCTTGTACCACGCCCTGGCGGACTGTAAGGGCAAGCGGGTGTTCCAGGTGCTGGACCACTGCTCCATCTTCCTGCTGATTGTGGGGACCTACACCCCCATCTGCCTGGTGAACATCGGGGGTGCTCTGGGCTGGACGGTTTTCGGGGTCAACGCGGCCTGCGCCGTGGTGGGCATCGTTCTCAACGCCGTCAGCCTGAAGCGGTGGAAGAAGCTGTCCATGGTGCTCTACATCGTCATGGGCTGGATGTGCCTGCTGGTGCTGCCCTGGGTGTACCGGTCCCTTACCAGCTTCGGCTTTGTGTTTCTGGCGCTGGGGGGCGCTGCCTATACGGTGGGCGTGCTCTTCTACCGGCAGAAGGAAAAGCGCTACCGCCACGGCATCTGGCATTTCTTTGTGTTGGCCGGAACAATCTTTCATTTCTTCACGGTTTATACCAACTGCTGTTTTTAAAGGAGTGTGGCCCATATGAGAGATTATGTAATTGTGACCGATTCCTGCTGTGACCTGCCCCAGGAGCTGGAGAAGGCCATGGAGCTGACGGTGATCCCTCTGTCTGTGCTCTTTGGCACCGAGCGGTTCTATAACCGCCCCGGTGAGGGACCCGGCAGCCATGAATTTTATCAGCGGCTGTATAAGGGGGAGTCTGCCCAGACCTCTGCCCCCAACGTGGAGGAGTTCAAGTCGGCCTTCCGCCCAGTGATTCAGGGGGGGAAGGACCTGCTTTACCTGGGCTTTTCCTCTGCCCTGAGCGCCACCTATCAAAACAGCCAGCTTGCCCTGGAGGAGCTTCGGGAGGAGTATCCTGAGGCCAAGCTCTACGGGGTGGACACCCTCTGCGCCTCTCTGGGCCAGGGTCTGCTGGTGGACCTGGTGGTCCGGGAGAAGCGGGCGGGGAAGTCCCTGGAGGAGGTCCGGGACTTTGCCGAGTCCACCAAGGGCAGAATTTGCCACTGGTTCACCGTGGGCAACCTGACCCAGCTGCGCCGGGGCGGCCGCCTGTCCGCGGGGAAAGCGGTGTTCGGTTCCCTGCTCCAGGTCAAGCCCATCCTCCACGTGGACGACGAGGGCCGCCTGGTGCCGGTGGACACGGTGAAGGGACGGAAAAAGTCCATTTCCGCCCTGGTGGAGAAGATGGCAGCGCTGGCCGACCACCCGGAGGGCCAGACCGTCTATATCAGCCACGGGGACTGCCCGGAGGACGCCCAGATCCTGGCCAACCTGGTCCGGGAGCGGTTCCCCGGGGTGAAGGAAATTCTCATCGGCGACGTGGGCCCGGTGATCGGCTCCCACAGCGGCCTGGGCACTCTGGCCCTGTTCTTCCTGGGCACCCAGCGGTAAACAAACCAAATACAGAGAGAGAAAAACGGACCCCCGCAAGGCCGAATGATCGGCTTGCGGGGGTCCAATGTTTTCATCAAGAAGCAGTATTACATGGAGAGAATCTTGATCTGATCCTCCTCCACCACGGCCTTCAGGGCGGTGATGGGGTGGAGATAGCTTTCGATGATGCGGGTGGCAATGGGGTCCTCCAGATTCTTCTGGATGTACCGGCGCAGGTTCCGGGCCCCGTAGGCGGCGGAATAGGAGTGCTTCACCAGGCAGTCCAGCACGCTGTCGTCCCAGAGGAAGGTGAGGTTTTTCTCCTTCAGCACCTGCTGGAGCTCCTTGAGCATGATCTGGGCGATGGACCGGAAGTTCTCCTCAGAGAGCTGGTTGAAGCAGACCACCTCGTCCACCCGGTTGATAAATTCCGGCCGCAGGAACTGCTGGAGGGCCTTCATGGCCTTGTCCTTGTTCTGCTCGTTGGCAGTCTTGCCGAAGCCCAGGGGGCCGGAGCTGCTCTCGCTGCCGGCGTTGGAGGTCATGATGATGACGGTGTTCTCGAAGTTCACCACCCGGCCCTGGGCGTCGGTGATGTGGCCGTCGTCCAGGATCTGCAGGAGGATGTTCAGCACGTCGGGATGGGCCTTTTCAATCTCGTCAAAGAGGATGACGGAGTAGGGCTTCCGGCGGATCTTCTCGGTGAGCTGGCCGGCTTCGTCATAGCCCACATAGCCGGGCGGGGAGCCGATGATCCGGGAGACGCTGTGCTTCTCCATGAACTCGGACATGTCCAGGCGGATGAGGGATTCGGGGGCGTGGAACAAGTCCTCGGCCAGGCGCTTGACCAGCTCGGTCTTGCCCACGCCGGTGGAGCCCACGAAGATGAAGGAGACGGGCTTGCGCTTGGAGGAGACGCCCACCCGGTTCCGGCGGATGGCGGAGGCCACCGCGGCGATGGCCTCGTCCTGGCCCACGATGGATTCCTTCAGACGGTCCTCCAGCTTGGCCAGGCGCTCGTACTCCTGCTCCTGGATGGTGCTGGCCGGGATCTTGGTCCACAGCTCCACCACCCGGGCCAGGCTCTCCAGGGTGAGGGCAGGGGCCTCCTGGGCTTCCAGCTCCCGCTGCTCCTGGAGCAGCTGAAGCTCCCGGCTGCGCAGCTCGGCCAGGCGCTCATAGGCCCGGTCGCCGGCGTCGGCCACCATGACCTCCCGCTCCACAGCAATGTCGTCCAGCTCCTTCTGGATCTCCATGCCCCGGGCCAGGTTCTTGTTCCGCAGGTTGGCGTCGGAGCAGGCCTCGTCGATGAGGTCGATGGCCTTGTCCGGCAGGAACCGGTCGGTAATGTATCGCTCGGACATGAGCACCGCCAGGCGGGCAATGTCCGGGGTGATCTTCACCTGATGGAACTGCTCGTAGTAGGGAGCCACACCCTTGATGATCTCCACCGCGTCCTCGATGGAGGGCTCGTTCACCACCACCGGCTGGAAGCGGCGCTCCAGGGCGGAGTCCTTTTCGATATACTTCCGGTACTCGGTGAGGGTGGTGGCGCCGATCACCTGAATCTCCCCCCGGGAGAGGGCGGGCTTCAGGATGTTGGCGGCGTTCATGGAGCCTTCGGCGTCCCCCGCGCCCACCAGGTTGTGGACCTCGTCGATCACCAGGATGATGTTGCCCAGCTTCTTGATCTCCTCGATGAGGCCCTTCATGCGGCTTTCAAACTGGCCCCGGAACTGGGTGCCGGCCACCAGGGAGGTCAGGTCCAGCAGGTAGACTTCTTTATCTTTCAGCTTGTAAGGCACGTCCCCTTGGCAGATCTTCATGGCAAGACCCTCGGCGATGGCGGTTTTGCCCACGCCGGGCTCGCCGATGAGGCAGGGGTTGTTCTTCTGGCGGCGGTTGAGGATCTGAATGACCCGCTCCAGCTCCTGGTCCCGGCCGATCATCCGGTCCAGCTTGCCCTCGGCGGCCTTGCGGCTGAGGGAGATGCAGTGGTTTTCCAGGAACTTCCGCTTGCTCCGCTGCTTCCGGTCGCCCTTCTCCCCCTGGCCGGCGCGGCCGGATTCACCGGCGGAGCCGGAATTCTCCTGGGGGGAGTTCTCCTTGGGGGCGTTGGGGTTTGCCATGCTGCCCATCAGTTTATTTAAAAAGGGGAAGGTGGCGGTGCGGCCATCCTCTTCCTCGTCGTCATCGTCGCCGGCAGAGCCGTCCATGGCGCCGGCCAGGTTGCCCATCAGGCCCTCCAGGCTCTCCGCGCCGTCAAAGGCGGACATCATTTCGGTGGTGAGGCCCTCCAGGTCCTCGTCGCTCAGACCCATTTTCTCGATCATATCGGTGACCGGGCGGATGTTCAGCTCCCGGGCGCACTTGAGGCAAAGCCCCTCGTTCTGGCCGTTCTGGCCGTTGCTGTCCAGCCGGGTGATAAAGACCACGGCCACGTTCTTTTTGCATCTGCTGCAAAGCGTAGGTTTCATAGGCGTTCACTCCTTCGTGGGGCGTCATTTGCTGCCCATCGTAACATGGTTTTGTGAATTGGGTGTGAATGGCGGGCAGGAAAGTTATCCCCCCGTCAGGGAAAGCAGCGGCAGGGTGTTCAGCAGGGCGAGAACCCGGCTCTGGGCTGCTACCTCCGGCGGAATCCAGACCAGCAGGTCGCAGAGAACCCATTGGGCCACCAGCAGGATCAGAACGCCCTTCACCAGGCCCAGCAGACCGCCCAGGGCCTTGTTGAGAAAGTGCAGCACCGGGAGCTTTGCCACCAGGTTCAGGGCGTGGCAGAGAAGCTTCCACACCAGCTGCACCCCCACAAAGCCCACCAGGAACAGGATGGCCTTGGCGGCCAGGGCGGAGGCGGCGTCCAGATGGCCGGTAAAGAGGGGGGCCAGCTGATCCTGCAGGGGCTGGAAACCGTGGACTGCCAGATACCAGCCGCCCACCAGACCCAGCACCACAGACAGCAGGGAGCAGAGGGTGAGGATCAGCCCCCGGCGCATCCCCATGGCAAACCAGTAAACCAGCAGAACCAGCAGGACGAGGTCCAGCAGGAGAGAGGCGGTGAGGGTCATTGTGCTTCCTCCTCCGTGGTGTTGTCAATCTTGTCGCCGGAGGGGTAGTACAGGGTCACCGAGGCGCTGCTCACCAGGGCCACGCTGCCGTCCTGGTAGAGGGCCAGGTTGCGGATGCCCTTCTGGTTGGGCTCGGCGATGTACTTGTCCAGCTTCCGCCCGGCGGTGATGATGTCGCCGGTGGTGAGCAGGGCCACGTCATGGCCCCGGGCGGCCAGGGCCATGGCCTGCCCCTCCACCTCCAGGCGGTCGTACTCCTTGCCGTTGTCGTCCACGGTGACCAGGGTGCCCGCGCTGCCCGAGGCGGAGCGGGACAGGAAGAGGGCGGCAAAGTCGTCCCCCTGGAGGGAGCCCATTTTCAGGTACTCCCCGCCGTAGTCGTAGCTGGCGGTGATGACCGCGCTGGAGTCCAGAATCAGCAGGCTCTCGTCGCCCAGAATCCAGCACTTGCCGCTGCTGAGGATGGACAGGACCACGTTGGAGCCCAGGGAGACCTCCCGGGTGGGTTCCTCCCGGGAGGAGAAGGTGTAGTAGAGCAGGGTGTTCTCAAAGGTGCCCTCGGCCTGGCCCGGGGAGACCAGGTAGACCCCCCGGCAGTCGGGGGTGACCACCGCGTCGGAAATGTACCGGCTGGACAGGCGGATGGTGAGCACCGCCTCAAAGTCGGGGTTATAGACCGTCACAACAGCCTTGTAGCCGCTGACCTTGCTGGTCACGGCGACCCAGCCCTTGTCATTGACGGTGGCGCAGAGAAGGGACTCCTCCGAGGGAAGGGTCAGCTCGTTTTCCAGGTGATCCTTGGCGACCACCTTCAGCTGCTGGCCGCCCACGTCATAGACCACGGCGTAGTCCCCGGCGGCGTTCAGGGCGGGGGAAGTCATGGACACGCTCTCCTTCATCTGGAGGGTGCCTGAGGGGGAGAACACCTGGATCTGACTCTGGGTGCAGATGAGCAGGTTGTCGTCCATGCCCAGAAAGAGGCTGTTGGCCTGGGCGTTGTGGGCGAAGTCCTCCTGGCTGTAGGCGCTGCTGATCCGGCGGAACACCGAGGCGGTGTTGTCCCGGAACACTGTGGCGGCCAGCAGGCCGAAGAGCACCACGGCCGCCAGCACCAAGATCAGCACCCGCTGCCGGCGGGTGAGAGAAGTTTTCAGGGTTTCCAGTTTGCGCATAGTAAGCCTCCGGAATAGGGCAGATCTGGGATTGGGTACCAGAGATTGGTCATGTAAAGCCCCTGGGGCGGGGCGGTGGGGCCTGCGTCGGTGCGGTTGCGTCCCTCCAGCAGCGCGGGGATCTGGTCGGGGGAAATCTTCCCTTCCGAGGCGTAGACGCAGGTGCCCACCATGGCGCGGACCATGTTGTAGAGAAAGCCGTCGGCGCACACCCGGCAGGAGATCAGGTTCCCCTCCCGCTGGATGTCAAAGTAGTGGACGGTGCGGACGGTGGTCTTGGTTTCCGTGCCCACCGAGCGGACGCAGGCAAAGTCGTGGGTGCCCACAAAGCAGGAGGCGGCCGCCTGCATCACCTGTTCGTCCAGGTGCTTGGGATAAAACCACACCCGGTTGACCAGAAAGGCGTTCCGGATGCGGGAGTTGTAGATCCGATAGGTGTATTCCTTTTTCAGGCAGCTGCCGATGGCGTTGAAGTCCTCGGGCACGTCCACCGCGTGGGTCACCACAATGTCCCCCGGCAGGCGGGTGTTCACCGCCAGGGGGATGCGGTCGCAGGGAATGGTGGAGGTGGTGCGGAAGTTGGCCACATACCGCTCCGCGTGGACCCCTGCGTCGGTGCGGCCGGCCCCGGTGCATTTCACCGGGTGGCACACGATATGGGCCAGGGCCTTTTCCAGGGTCTCGGCCACGGTGACGTCCCGCTTCTGGACCTGCCAGCCGTGGTAGGCGGTGCCGTCGTACATGAGGGTGAGAGCAATGTTTCGCATAGCGCCTCCTTACAGGCCGAAGTATCGCAGCACGCAGACCCCTGCCAGCAGGACGAGGCTGAAGAGGATGCAGACCCAGTCCCGGCCTGCCATGGTCAGCTGGCGCATCCGGGTGCGGCCCTCGTCCCCGTGGTAGCAGCGGCACTCCATGGCCACCGCCAGCTCCTCCGCCCGGCGGAAGGAGGAGATAAACAGGGGAATGAGAATGGGGATCAGGGCCTTGGCCTTCTGCATGAGGTTGCCGGTGTCAAAGTCCGCGCCCCGGGCCTTCTGGGCGGCGATGATCTTGTCGGTCTCCTGAATCAGGTTGGGGATAAACCGCAGGGCAATGCTCATCATCATGGACAGCTCATGGACGGGGAAGTTGACCTTTTTCAGGGGCCGCAGCAGCCGCTCCAGGCCGTCGGTGAGGACGATGGGGGAGGTGGTGTAGGTCAGCAGCAGGGTGCAGGCCAAGAGCATCAGGATGCGCAGCACCATAAAGCCCGCCTTCCACAGACCTTCCCGGGTGATGGTGAAGATGCCGAAGGACCACAGGGGCGTGCCAGGGGTGTAGAACAAGTTTAGGATGGCCGCAAAGACCACGATAAAGAGGATGGGCTTTAATCCCTTCAGATAGGCCTTGGGCTGGATGCGGGAGATGCCGATGAGAATGAGCAGCACCGCCAGCACCAGACCGTAGGACACCAGGTGCTTGCACAGGAAGATGGCCACAATGAACAGCACGGTGAAAATGAGCTTGGACCGGGGGTCCAACCGGTGAATGAGGGAGTTTCCGGGGAAATACTGCCCCAGGGTGATGTCTTTCAGTGCCATTTATACGCCCTCCTTCCCGCGGTATGCCTTGAGGAAGGCTTCCTTAGCCTGCTCCACGGTGTACACCGCGGGGTCAATGTCCACCCCCAGGGCCCGCACCCGGGAGAAGACCCGGTTCATGGCGGGCACGGCCAGGCCCAGCGCCTCCAGGTCGGTTCCGTGGGCAAAGACCTCCCGGGGGGTGCCCACATAGGGGAGGGTGCCGTTGCTCACCACCACCAGCCGGTCGGTGAGCCGGGCCACGTCCTCCATGGAGTGGCTCACAAAGACGATGGTGGCGCCGTTGGCCCGGCGGTAAGCCTCGATGTTTTCCAGAATGCTGGCAGCCCCTGCCGGGTCCAGGCCGGCGGTGGGCTCGTCCAGAATGAGGACCTTGGGCTCCATGGCGATCACCCCGGCGATGGCCACCCGCCGCTTCTGACCACCGGAGAGCTCAAAGGGGGAGCGCTGGAGCACCTGGTCGGACAGACCGGCAAACGCCGCCGCCCGGCGGACCCGCCGGTCGATCTCCCCCTCCTCCAGCTTCATGTTCCGGGGGCCGAAGGCGATGTCCTTGTACACCGTGTCCTCAAACAGCTGATACTCGGGATACTGAAACACCAGCCCCACCCGGAAGCGGATGCTGTGGGTGAGGGCCTTGCTGCTCCAAATATCCTGGCCCTGGAAGAGGACCTGGCCGGAGGTGGGGCGCATCAGGCCGTTGAGGTGCTGGATCAGGGTGGATTTCCCCGAGCCGGTGCGGCCGATGATGCCCAGATACTCCCCTTCGTAGATGTCCAGGCTGATGTTGTCCAGGGCGGTCTGCTGGAAGGGGGTGTTGGGGCTGTAGATATGGGTCAGGTTTTTGATTTCAATGATCGGTTCCACAGTTGTATCTTCCTCTTTTGTCGGTATCACGGGCGCAGCAGCCCGGCGAGCACAGAGGCGCACGCCTCGTCGCTGAGGGCGTCCAGGGGGACGGACAGTCCGCTTTTGCGCAGCTCGTAGAGCAGGGCCACCGTTTCCGGCACGGCCAGGCCGGAGGCGCGCAGGGTCTCCACATGCTGGAACACCTCCTTGGGGGGGCCGTCGTCAATGATTTTCCCCCCGGCCATGACGATGAGCCGCTGAGCCTGGGCGGCCTCGTCCATGTGGTGGGTGATGAGCACCACGGTGATGCCGTATTTCTCGTTGAGGGTGCGGATGGTGTCCACGGTCTCCCGCCGGCCCACCGGGTCCAGCATGGCGGTGGCCTCGTCCAGGACGATGCAACGGGGCATCATGGCGATGATGCCGGCGATGGCCACCCGCTGCTTCTGGCCGCCGGAGAGCAGATGGGGGGAGTGCTCCCGCAGGTCGTACATGCCCACCATTTTCAGGGCCCGGTCCACCCGCTCCCGGATCTCCTGGGGAGGAATACCCATGTTCTCCGGGCCGAAGGCTACGTCCTCTTCCACCACGCTGGCTACGATCTGGTTGTCCGGGTTCTGAAAGACCATGCCCACCTTTCCCCGGATGTCCAGCAGGTTGTCCGGGTCAGAGGTGTCCAGCCCGTCCACCCAGAGCTTGCCTTGGGTGGGGGTGAGCAGGGCGTTGATATGCTTGGCCAGGGTGGACTTCCCCGAGCCGTTGTGGCCCAGAATGGCCACGAAGGAGCCTGCCTCGATCTCCAGGTTAATGTTGTCCAGCACCGGGGGATGGCCCGCCGGCTCGTCCGGATAGGAGAAGGTCAGGTTTTCCGCTTTGATGATTGCACGCATAGAGATTCTACCTCGTTACTTGCCCGCCGCGGTCCACCGGCCGGAGGCGCCGCAGGGGAGAATGAGACCGCTGTCCGTGGCCGGCAGGCCCAGCTCGTCGCTGACGGTGCATCCGCCGTATTTCCGGGTCAGCAGGGTTTCCATCATATAGGTAAGCACCGACGGGGCCAGGCCCGTGGTGTAGGAGTTGACCAAAAAGAACAGGGGGTTGTCCGAGAGAACCCCGGCCACCAGCTCCAGGAAGGGGTAGAGGTTTTCCTCCAGCTTCCAGATCTCCCCGGAGGGGCCCCGTCCGTAGGAGGGGGGGTCCATAATCACCGCGTCGTACCGGCGGCCCCGGCGGATTTCCCGCTCCACGAACTTGGCGCAGTCGTCCACAATCCAGCGGATGGGGGCGTTTTCCAGGCCGGAGCTTTTGGCGTTCTCCCGGGCCCAGCTGACCATGCCCTTGGCCGCGTCCACGTGGCACACGGAAGCCCCGGCGGCGGCGCAGGCGATGGTGGCGGCCCCGGTGTAGGCAAACAGGTTCAGCACGTTCACCGGCCGGCCGGCGGAGCGGATCTGGTCCATGGCAAAGTCCCAGTTGGCGGCCTGCTCGGGGAACAGGCCGGTGTGCTTGAAGTTCATGGGCTTTACGTTGAAGGTGAGCTCCCTGTACCGGATCTGCCAGCGCTGGGGCAGGTCCTTCTTCACCCAGTGACCGCCCCCGGTGTTGGACCGGGCGTACCGGGCGTCGTACTTCTTCCAGCCGGGATGCCGGCGGGGGGTGTTCCAGATGGCCTGGGGGTCCGGCCGCACCAGGATATAGTCCCCCCAGCGCTCCAGCTTTTCCCCTCTGCCGCAGTCCAGCAGCTCATAGTCCTTCCAACCTGTTGACGCCCACATACGCATTCCCCTTTTTCAAGGCGTCCCCGGAGGAACGCCCGTGCTTCATACCGATATAAAATCAAATTATTATATCATTCCAAACCCTTTCCGTCAACAAATTACCAGACAAAGGTGTCGCAAGGTTTGTAGGTTTGTCAATGATGTGTTACACATTCGGGAAAGCGGAGAGGACCTGTAAAGGAGAGTGCCAGGCGAGGGGTCTCATAGGGAAGTTGTTGTAT
>SFPN01000009.1 GCA_004551945.1 Clostridiales bacterium
GGAAAAAACCGATCCACAGCATCCTCTACAGTGTAGCACAAGTCCTTGAAGAGGGACGCTAATAACTACTACTCTATAATACAAGGAGGAAAAAACCGATCCACAGCATCCTCTACAGTGTAGCACAAGTCCTTGAAGAGGGACGCTAATAACTACTACTCTATAATACAAGGAGAGGACCCTATGATGGAAATCAACTGGAAGAAAGCCGCTCTCTTTGCAGGCGGTACCCTGTTTGGCTCCGCTGGCATCAAGCTGCTCACCAGCAAGGACGCCAAGAAGGCCTATACCAACGTCACCGCTGCTGTGCTGCGCATGAAGGATTGCGTCATGGAAACCGCCACGCGGGTGCAGGAAAACTGCGGCGACATTCTGGCGGACGCCAAGGACATCAACGAAGCCCGGGCCGCTGCCGCAGAGCAGGTGGTGGAAGATACCGGAGCGGAGGAGCCTGCTCCGGCAGCACCCCAGGAATAAACTTGGTTCATCCCATGCCGTCCGCGTCTGCGGGCGGCATCTTTGTCAGGCGCGAAACACGATGAAATGTAACATTCTTCACGAAAGCCGGGGGCGGCTTCGCCTGCACGTGCAGAAAAGCCGCATGACCCTGGAGGAAGCAGACCAGCTGGAGGCCTATCTCTCCAAGCTGACCGGCGTCCGGCAGGCCACCGTCTATGAGCGCACCTGCGATGTGGTCATTCGCTATCAGCAGGGCCGCCGGGAAATTCTGGCGGGCGTTGCCGCCTTCCGGTTTGACCGGGAGGCCATGGTGGCCTCCACGCCGGAGACCAGCGGACGGGCGCTGAACCGCCAGTACCAGGAAAAGCTGGTGAACCTGGTGCTCTTCCGGGTGGCGCGGACGCTGTTTCTGCCTGCGCCGCTGCAAAAGCTTTACACGCTGGTGCGCGCCGTCCGCTATATCGGGCGGGGTATCCGCTGTCTGCTGCGGCGCAAGCTGGAGGTGGAGGTGCTGGACGCCCTTTCCATTGGGGTCTCCATTGTCCGGGGAGACTTTAGCACGGCCTCCTCAGTCATGTTCCTGCTGCGGCTGGGGGAGCTGCTGGAGGAATGGACCCGCAAAAAGTCCTTAGGTGACCTGGCCCGCTGCATGTCCCTGAATGTGGAGCGGGTCTGGCTGAAAACCGGGGATTCCCAGGTGCTGGTGCCCCTCAGTCAGGTGCAGTCCGGCGACGCCATCTGCGTCCACACCGGCAATGTGATCCCCCTGGACGGCCGGGTCCTCTCCGGCGAGGCCTTCGTCAACCAGGCCTCTCTCACCGGCGAATCCCTGGCTGTGCGAAAGGCTCCGGGGGCCTGTGTCTACGCCGGTACGGTTGTGGAGGAAGGGGAATGCGTCATCCAGGTGGAGCAGCAGTCCGGCTCCAGCCGCTATGACCAGATCGTCACCATGATCGAGGAATCCGAGAAGCTGAAATCCGCAACGGAAGGCCGGGCGCTGGAGCTGGCAGACCGGCTGGTGCCCTACAGCCTGGCCGGCACGGCCCTGACCTATCTGCTGACCCGAAATGTCACCCGGGCTATCTCCATTCTGATGGTGGATTTCTCCTGCGCCCTGAAGCTGTCCATGCCCCTGGCCGTCCTCTCCGCCATGCGGGAGTGCGGCGGCTATCACATTACGGTGAAGGGCGGCAAATACCTGGAGGCCGTGGCCAAAGCGGACACCATTGTCTTTGACAAGACGGGTACGCTGACCCACGCCACTCCCACAGTAGCAAAGGTCATCCCCTTCGGCAGCCGGAACTGGGAGGAGGTTCTCCGGGTGGCCGCCTGCCTGGAGGAGCATTACCCCCATTCCATGGCAAACGCCGTGGTCAAGGAGGCAGTTCGTCGGGGAATCTCTCACGAGGAGATGCACTCCGAGGTGGAGTATGTGGTGGCTCACGGTATCGCCAGTCTCATCGACGGGGAAAAGGTGGTCATCGGAAGCTATCACTTTGTCTTTGAGGACGAGGGGTGCGTCATCCCGCCGGAGGAGCAGGAAACCTTTGACACGCTGCCGGAGGAGTACTCCCACCTCTATCTCGCCATAGGCGGGGTACTGGCCGGCGTTATCTGCGTGGCAGATCCCCTGCGGGAAGAGGCAGCAGACGTTTTGAACCATCTGCGGCAGCTTGGCATCTCCAAGGCGATCATGATGACCGGCGATAACGAGCGCACGGCCGCCGCCATCGCCCGGCAGGTGGGGGTGGATGCCTACTATGCCGAGGTCCTTCCTGAGGACAAGGCCCGGTTTGTGGAGCAGGAAAAGGCAGCCGGGAGAACGGTTATCATGATCGGCGACGGCATCAACGATTCTCCCGCTCTGTCGGCTGCCGATGTGGGTATCGCCATCAGCGACGGCGCCGCCATCGCCCGGGAGGTGGCGGACATTACCATCGCCGCAGACGATCTGAATGAGCTGGTGCTGCTGAAAGAAATCGCCAACCAGCTGCTGAAACGGATCAATGGAAACTACCGCTTTGTCCTGGGCTTTAACGGCACCCTGATCGTTCTGGGGGCCGCCGGTGTGCTGCCTCCCGCCACCTCGGCGCTGCTGCACAACCTCTCCACCCTGGGGATCAGCATCCGCAGCATGACCAATCTGCTGGAAGAATCACTCTAATTTGTCAAAAGAACAGGACCGGCTGTATCGCATTCTCACGATACAGCCGGTCCTGTTGGTTTCTGTTTATCGGTAGATGTTTTTGTCCTCGTCCAGAATCTCCCGCCGGTGGCAGGCGGTGTAGATCATGGGCAGCTCCGGGTGCTCCCCCCGGAAGCCCTGGAGAAGCACGTCGGGGTTCAGGCCCGGGTTCTGGGCCTTCAGCAGGAGGGTCAGATAGAGGAAGGTTCCCTCCGGCCGGATCTCCTCCACAGCCTCCACCAGGGGGATGATATCCACCTCGGTAAAACCGCTCTTGGCTTTCTTGCTGCGCTTCTGCACCACGAAGCTCTCCCGGCCCAGCAGCTCCCGGAAGGCCTGGGCGGCCTGGTCCGCCAGGGACGTTTCAAACTCCAGGGTGATGTCATAGCGCACATAGGCCAGCTTCTTAAAGGGAAGTCCCCCGTCATAGCACTGGCGAACCTGGATGCCAGCGGGCAGGGCCCGGTTCATCTTCTGGGGCAGCTCTTCCACGGTGCTTCCCTCCACCAGGCCGAACTCCAGCAGCTCGCACTGGCTGGAAAAGCCCAGGGGCAGGGGCAGGGGAATGGAGACGTAGGGGTGGGGATGAAAGCCCGCCGTGTGACGGATGGTGATTCCCGCCCGGAGAAAGGCCCGCTCCATGGTGTGCATCAGGTCCAGGTGGGAGATATATTTGGCGGTGCCGGACTTGGTAAAAAGAATCCGCTGGTCAGACATGGCACACCCCTCCTTCGCACAGCTTGTTGGCCCCGCAGCCGGAGCACTTCACCCGGCAGTCGGGTGTGATCACCCCTTCGTAGGCGGCCTGGCGCTCCTTCCACAGGTAGCTCTCCTTCACCCCGTCGGAAATCACCTTCCAGGGGAGGATCTCATCCTTGCCCCGCTCCCGGTTGGCATAGAAAGCAGGGGAGAGGCCGTTGGCCTGGAAGGCGTTCAGCCAGGTTTCCAGGTTAAAATATTCGCTCCAGGAGTCGAACTTGGCGCCGTTTCTCCAGGCGGTCTCGATCACGTCCGCCAGGCGGCGGTCACCCCGGGAGAGGGCCGCTTCCAGGAAGCTGGTCTCCGGGTCGTGCCAGTTGTAGGTGATGGACTTGTTCCGCAGGTGCTCCCGCAGGAGGGTGACCTTGCGGAGATATTCCTCCTGGGTGTTCTGGGCCTCCCACTGGAAAGGAGTGTGGGACTTGGGCACAAAGCAGGAGGTGGAAACGGTGATCCGCACTCCCCGGGACCGGTTGGGGGTGTTGTTCCGCCAGACGTGGTAGACCTTGTTGGCCAGGTCCGCGATGCCCAGCACGTCCTCGTCGGTTTCCGTGGGCAGACCCAGCATGAAGTAGAGCTTCACGCTGCTCCAGCCCCCGGCAAAGGCGGTGCGGCAGGAGTTCAGCAGGTCCTCCTCTGTTACGTTCTTGTTGATGGCATCCCGCAGGCGCTGGGAGCCGGCCTCAGGGGCAAAGGTGAGACCGCTTTTCCGGCCGCCAGCCTGGAGCTTTTCCATCAGGTTCATGGAGAAGTTGTCCGCCCGGAGAGAGGGGAGGGACAGGCTCACCTTCCGGGGCTGGCACCACTCCAGCAGCTGGTCACACAGGGGCAGCAGGTCGGGGTAGTCGCTGGAGGACAGGCTCATGAGGGTCATGTCCTGATAGCCGGAGTCCTGGCAGGCCTCAATGCCCTGCTTAGCCAGCAGTTCATGGCTGCGGCCCCGGACCGGCCGGTAGACAAAGCCCGCCTGGCAGAACCGGCAGCCCCGGATGCAGCCCCGGAAGAGCTCCAACATCACCCGGTCGTGGGTGACTTCCGTGGAGGGGACGATGGTCTTGGTGGGGTAATAGGAGGTGTCCATGTCCTGGACAATGCGCTTGGTCACCTTCTCCGGGGCGCCGTCCCTGGGGGTAATGGCGGCTATGGTGCCGTCCTCGTGGTAGGTCACGTCGTACAGGGAGGGGACATAGACCCCAGGAATCTGGGCAGCGGCTCGGAGCAGCTGGTCCTTGGACCAGCCCTCGTCCCGGGCCTTCCGGTAGAGCTGGACCACCTCGGGCAGAACGTATTCCCCTTCGCCCAGGTTGATGAGGTCCACAAAGGGGGACAGGGGCTCCGGGTTGTAAGTGCATGTTCCCCCGGCCACCACCAGGGGGGTAAGTTCTGTCCGGTCGGCGCTGCGCAGGGGCAGACCCGCCAGGTCCAGCATGTTCAGCACGTTGGTGTAGGCCAGTTCATAGCCCAAGGAGAAACCTATGATGTCAAAGTCCTTCACCGGGTCGCCGCTCTCCAGAGCGTAGAGAGGCAGGCCCTCCTGCCGCATGGCCTCCTCCATGTCCCCCCAGGGGGCAAAGACGCGCTCGCACCAGACCCCCTCCATGTTGTTGAGAACCCCATAGAGAATACGCAGCCCCAAGTTGGACATGCCGATCTCATAGGTGTCCGGGAAGCAAAAGGCAAAGCGGCAGTCCACCTGGGCCTTGTCCTTCTGGACGGCGTTGTATTCGCCGCCCACATAACGCCCGGGCTTCTGCACCCGGGCCAGGATTTTTTCCAGTTTATGATCCATACGGACCTCCAGCGCAGCAGAGACCAGCTCTGCGGATTTTTAATCAGTGGTGACAGACACCGGCGTGCAGCCTTGGTGTCAGATTTTTATAGTATACCATAAAAAGGACTGCTGTGGCAGTCCTTTTTTCAAGTTCCCGGGAAATTGGACCATCCGGCTTTATGGCCCGTGATCCTTTTTCTCGTTCTGGGTTTTACAGATTTTATGGTAGAGCAGAAGACCGGCTGCGCTGATGAGGAAGGTAACGGCAAAGACAACCAGGGCAAACACATAGCTCTGGGTGCCCAGGGCATCACCGCCGATGGTGGAGGTGACGATGGCGGGCAGCCGGCCCAGGGAGCAGATCAGGGCCAGGGCGGGAAGCTTAATGTCCGTCAGCCCCGCAAAGTAGCACAACAGGTCCTTGGGGGTTCCCGGAATCATAAAGATCAGCAGAAACAGCAGGGCCCGTCGGGAGGAGCTTTTCAGAAAGCGGACGGACTGGAGCTTCTCCCGGGAGAAAAACAGCTCCGCCATGGGCACCCCAAACCGGCGCACCAGACAGATCACCAGAAGACTGCCCAGGGTCCCGCCGATGAGGCAGAGGAGGGTCCCCTCCCAGGCGCCGAAGGCATAGCCTCCGGCAATCTCCAGGGGCTCTCCGGGAATAACCGCGGCCAGCACCTGGAGCATCACCATGCCCACATAGACCAGTTGTCCGCCCAGCCTGCGCTGCTGGATCCACTGGCGAAAAACCTCCGGCTCGGAGGCCAGGCGCACCATGGGCACCCCAACCAGCCAGCAGAGCAGCCCAGTTGCCGCCAGAAACGCAGCCACCAGGGCCACAGCCAGCCGTTTATTCTGTTGTTGTGTTCGCGCGTTTTTGTGCATGGGTTTCGGTTCACCTTCTCGGGGATAGGTCAGGCTCTGGCAGCCTCCCACTGCTCTTTGGTCAGGTAGGAGAAGTGCTCCGTGCGGCGGTCCCCCAGAAGGGTGGGCTGGTCGTACTCCGTGTGGTGGAAACAAAAGCCGCACTTCTCCTGGACCCGGCGGGACTTGTCGTTGCCGTCGTAGCAGCCGCACCAGACGGCGCAGCGGTCCAGCTGCCGGAAGCACCGGAAGATCAGGGCCTCCACTGCCTCGGGAATCAGTCCCTGTCCCTAGTAGGGGACCCCGATCCAGTAGCCGATCTCCGCCTCCCGATCCGTCATCCCGTCAATGCGGCTGATTTCAAACAGAATCCCCACACCGCCCACAGGCTTGCCGGTTTCCTTCAAGACCACAGCGTAGGTTTCCGGCTGGGAGAGGACGGAGCGGATGGCCTGAAGGCTGTCCGCCGGGCTGGTGTGCACCGGCCAGCCCGCCATGGGCCCCACCCGGGGGTCCCTGGCGTAGAGATACAGATCCTCCGCGTCCTCGTCCTTCCAGGGGCGCAGAAGCAGGCGTTTGGTTTCTATGGTCATGACGCAGCCGCTCCTTTCTCCGCGCTCAGCTTGGGGAAGGGATCCAGCCCTGCCAGCGTCAGCGTCTTCGTGCGGCACAGATGGTTGAACACGGCGATCACCCGGCCCACGCCGATGACGCACAGAACGGTGCCCAGGCCGATGCCGATAAGATGCCTGGTGCAGGCCAGGCTGACCACGCAGGTGAGGGCCACACTTCCCAGGTCCATAAAGTTTTTGGTCAGCCCCACGCTGGCGCCTGTGGAGTCAGACAGGGCCTGGACAATGCCGTCCCCCGGGTTGGGGATGATGCGCATGTTCAGGGAAAAGGCCGCCCCAATGCCGGTCAGGCAGATGGCCGCCAGCAGAAACAGTACCCGGCCGGGGAGGGTGCTCCAAAAGCCCACCACCTGATCAGACGCGAGATTGGGGATCACAATGTCAAAGATATTGAGAAACCGGGTAAACACCAGGCTCAGGGGAAACTGTAACGCATCCAGCAGGAGAGCCATAGACAGCTTCCGTTTTGGGGGGGTGCCCCGGCAGGCCAGGCCTTTGCTGTGGAGCAGGTGCAGGATCATCTCCACCACCACATAGGCAGAGTAGAGCAGCAGAGTCATGTTGGCAAAGCTCCGGCCCAGAATGTCGGCGGCGCTGTAAGACACAGAGATCAGAGGAGAGACCCCCAGCCCTGCCTTGGTATTCATAGAAATGCCCAAGGCCAAGACCAAAAGCCCCAGCAGATAAAAGAAGATTCTCCAGGCCAGGGCAGCGTTGGGTTTTCTTGGGGAGTGCGTTTTGGTCACGTCATCGCCTTCTTTTTCAAAAATTTGAATATCCCTTCCGGTTTTCCCGGAAAGGCCGCCGAATAGCTGTTCTCGCCGGTCTAAGCCCGCACTTCCATCAGATCCGCTTGGCCAGGGTCTGCCAGGTTTCTTTCGTGAGGAAGCTCTCCTCCACCTGGGCCTCCAGCTCCAGGAACCGGGGGTAGGGGATGGAGAAGGAGAGGATGTCCTTGTCTACACATTTCCGGGCGGAGGGGTCCAGAAGACCGATGGTGCACAGAGAGCTTCCCACCTCGCTGTCGCACAGGGAGTAGAGAACGGACTGAGCACAGCCGGAGCCGAAGAGGGCCTTCACATTCTCCCCGCTTCTGTCGTAGTTGGCAAAGGTAATAAGGGCTGAGAGCTGATCGGCATTGACCAGAAAGACCACGGAGAGGGGAACCTCCCCCGGGGCCAACTGGTCCAGGGGACGAAAGACCAGGTAGGTCTTGGGCACCGTGGAGGGCATGGAGGCCACATGGGCCCGCACCAAATTCACCGTCTTTTTGTAGCACAGCCCGGGCCGCTCTGGGGTTCCACCGGCCAGAAAACCGGAGGTATCCGGGTCCATGGGACAGAAACCCAGCCCGGCCCGGCCGCCGGGACAGCCGGTGGTGGTTTCCGTGAACACGGCGGTGCGGCCCTTGGCGGCTGCGTTCAGCAGGGCGATGAGGCAGCCCCCGCTGTCCTCCTTAAATTGCAGGGCCTGTTCCGGGGCGGTGTCAGTTTTCAGAATGGCCACAGGCTGGGTAGCCAGCTTAATGGCGTCGCGGAGCTTACTGTTCATAGGTCTCCTCCTTATCTGACCAGTTTCTTTTCCATCAAAATAAAGTCGCCCATCCGCCAGCGGACCGTTCCCACTGGGGCGTAGCCCAGCTTGGTGTACAGCCGGAGGGCGTGGGGATTCTGAGAAAATACGTCCAGGCGAACGGCGCTGCCTCCGAGGGAGCGGACCTGCCCCTCCACTGTGCCCACCCAGAGCTCGCCACGGGTAATGTCCTCCGCCAGGTCCTCCCGGGCAGGGTAGAGGGAATCCCACTGGTGGATTCCCTGGCTGTCCATGTGCCGGGCGGCCCGCTGCACAATGGCAAACACCGGTTCCAGGTCGGAGGGATCTGCCGGACGAAGGAAAAGGGTTCCTGTCATTGCGGTTTCTTCCTTTATTTTAAGTTGTTTTTTAATGGCGCTATTTTAATTAATTATTGTAGCCACATCTGTCCCATTCGTCAAGGTTCTGACTAGAGAAATCCCGCCCCGCTGGGGTACCAGCGGGGCGGGATTTTGGCTTCATATGCTCACACATTTTGATAGAACAGGCCGTGCCGGGTGCAGTACCACAGAAGCCGGCCATGGGCAAAAACAGGCAGCCGGGTCTGCAGGTTCCACTCCGGGTACTGCTTGCGCAGCAGCACCGTGTCCCCAGTCAAAAAGGCCACAAAGGAGATGTAATGATCCTTGCTCATCTCGTGGTCGGAAGAAATAAAGTAGTCATTTTCGATGATCTCCACAGACAGCTTTTCCTCTGGGCCTACCTTTTGGGCCGTCAGCGCCGTGAGCTTTTTTCCGCAGCAGGAGACAGGGGTGTCCACCAGGGCCGTGACCAGGTTGCCGCAGGTGGGGCAGACGTAAAAGTGCAGATTTTTCAGGTTGCCTGCGGCCTGGCTGTTGGGGTCCAGTTCTCCGGCCAGCAGCTTTTCCAGATCCACCGCGAAAACCTGGGACAGCCGGGCAAGCAGGGACACGTCCGGGCAGCCCAGCCCCCGTTCCCACTTGGAAACCGCTTTGTCGCTGACGTTCAGCCGCTCTGCCAGCTGGACCTGGGTCAGCCCCTTCTCCTTCCGCAGGGTGCAGATCAGTTCTCCGATTTTTGTTGTATCCATAGAGATTGCTCCTTTCTGTCTGGGTCCCATTATACGCCGGGAGACAGGCCGGGGCAATCAACGCTCCGTAGAGAACCCCCTGCCGTTACTTAAAATAGGAAATCAGGCCGATGACGAAAATCACCAGCATGATGACGGGAAGCACATAGGTGATGTAGCCCCGCATCCAGTTTTTGACCTTCAGTCCCTTACCGGCGTTGGCCTCTTCCATGAAGTTCTTCCAGCCCCAGCCCTGTTTGCTGGTGGCAAAGAGGATGAAGAGCACGGAGCCCAGGGGGAGGAGCAGGTTGCTCACCAAAAAGTCCTCCAGATCCATCAGGTTGGTGCTGCCTCCCAGGGGGTGGATGCCGGACAGGACGTTGAAGCCCAGGGCACAGGGCAGGGACAGCAGGATGAGAGCGATGCAGTTGATAACGCAGGCCTTCTTCCGGCTCCAGCCGAAGAGGTCCATGCAGCAGGCCAGGATGTTTTCAAAGACAGCAAACACCGTGGATAGGGCGGCAAAGGTCATGAAGAGGAAGAACATGCCGCCCCAGAGGTTTCCCAGAGACATGTTGTTGAACACGTTGGGCAGGGTCACGAAGATCAGTCTGGGACCCGAACCCACCTCCACGTTGTAGGTAAAGCAGGCGGGGAAGATGATGAGGCCGGAGGTCAGGGCCACGAAGGTGTCCAGAATGGCCACGTTCACGGACTCTCCCAGCAGGGACCGCTCCTTGCCCAGGTAGCTGCCGAAAATGGCCATGGCGCCGATGCCCAGGCTCAGGGTGAAAAAGGCCTGGTTCATAGCGCCCATCACCACGCTGCCCACGCCCACCTCACGCATTTTCTCCAGGTCAGGCTTCAGGTAGAAGGTCAGGCCCTCGGTAGCGCCCTCCATGGTGAAGCTGTGAACCGCCAACAAAACCATGATGGCCAGCAGCGCCAGCATCATATACTTGGTGACCTGCTCCAGCCCCTTCTGCAGGCTGAAGGAGCAGACGAAGAAGCCCACGGCAACCACCAGAATGGTGTAGGCCATCATGGTGGTGGGGTTGGCGCAGACCTCCCCGAAGGCCTGCCCCACCTGCTCCGGGTTCAGGCCGCTGAATTTGCCGGAGGCGGTGGAGACAAAATACTGGATCATCCAGCCGGCAACGGTGGTGTAAAACATCATGAGCAGGTAGTTGCCCGCCATGGCGGCGTAGCCGTGGAGGTGCCACTTGCTCCCCCTGGGCTCCAGCTGCTGGTATAGCCGCACCGGGCTTTTCTGGCTGGCCCGGCCCAGGGAAAACTCAATGGCCATAACAGGAATACCCATGATGACCAGGAAAAACAGGTAAAGCAGCACAAAAGCGCCGCCGCCATATTGCCCGGCCATATAGGGGAATTTCCACACATTCCCGATCCCAATGGCGCAGCCGGCGCTGAGCAGAATGAAACCCAACCGGCTGCCTAAACGTTCTCTTTCCATACAATCTCTCCCAGTAGTATTCTCTCTGCGTTGACACAGTGTTGAAATTGTATCGTATTATGCCAAACTTTGCAATGGTAATTCACAAAAAACAGCCCTGCCGGAAACCCGGCAGGGCTGTTTGACAGGATTATTTTTTTGAGGACGCCTTCTTTTTCTCGTCTGGGCACTGGGTCTGGCATCCGGCGCAGCCGCATCCGCAGCCCTTTCCTCTGCCGCCGCTTTTGAGAAAGACGCGCAGAGCCATGGCTGCTGCCGCGATCACCGCCAGCAGAATCAGAACGCTGGCCAGGTTCATAAGCCCACCCCCAGCGCCAGGCCCACCAGCCGGATCACCAGGGCGCAGACCCAGGCAATCACGCACTGGCCCACCACCACCAGGATGGCCCATTTGCCTCCCAGCTCCCGCTTAATGGAGGCGATGGCCGCCACACAGGGCGTGTAGAGCAGGCAAAACACCAGCAGGGACGCAGCAGCCAGCGGCGGGAAAAGGACAGAGAGATTGCCCGCCGCGCCGAAGAGCACGGACAGGGTGGAGACCACGCTCTCCTTGGCGATGAATCCGGCGATGAGGGCAGTGCAGATCCGCCAGTCCCCAAAGCCCAGAGGGGCGAACAGGGGGGAGATCAGCCCCGCCGTCATGGCCAGGATGCTGCTCTGGGCGTCCGCCACGATGTTCAGGTGGAAATCGAAGGTCTGGAGGAACCACACAACGATGGTTGCCAGAAAGATCACGGTAAATGCCCGCTGGAGGAAGTCCTTGGCCTTGTCCCACAGCAGATGGGCCACGTTCTTTGCCCCGGGCATCCGGTAGTTGGGCAGTTCCATGACGAAGGGGACCGCCTCCCCCCGGAACATGGTGTTCTTGGAGATCAGGGCCGTCAGAATGCCCACCAGGATTCCCAAAAAGTACAGAGCCACCATCACCAGTGCGCCATATTGGGGGAAGAAGGCGGCTGTCAGGAAGGTGTAAATGGGCAGCTTGGCCGAGCAGCTCATGAAGGGGGTAAGGAGGATGGTCATTTTCCGGTCCCGCTCTGAGGGCAGGGTCCGGCTGGCCATCACCCCGGGCACCGTGCAGCCAAAGCCGATGAGCATGGGGACAATGCTCCGGCCGGAAAGGCCAATCTTTCGCAGGAGCTTATCCATGACAAAGGCCACCCGGGCCATATAGCCGCTGTCCTCCAGAAGGGACAGGAAGAAAAAGAGGGTAACGATAATGGGCACAAAGCTGAGAACGCTGCCCACCCCGCTGAAGATACCGTCGATCACCAAAGCGTGGAGCACGTCGTTGACATGCCAGGCAGTCAGCGCCTCATCCACCAGCAGGGTGAGCTGGTCAATCCCCAGGGCCAGCAGGTCCTGGAGCCAGGCGCCGATCACATGGAAGGTCAGCCAGAACACCAGGGCCATAATGCCCACGAAGGCGGGGATGGCGGTGTATTTCCCGGTGAGGAACCGGTCAATCTTCCGGCTCCGCTCGTGCTCCCGGCTTTCTCTGGGCTTCACCACCGTCTGCTGACAGAGCTTCTGGATGAAGGCAAAGCGCATGTCCGCAATGGCGGCGGACCGGTCCAGGCCACGCTCCTCCTCCATTTGGCTGATGATATGGTCCAGCATCTCCTTTTCGTTCTGGGTCAGACCCAGGGCCTCCAGCACCAGCTGATCCCCTTCCACCAGCTTGCTGGCGGCAAAGCGCACGGGAATCCCCGCGGCCTTGGCGTGGTCTTCAATCAGGTGCATGATGCCGTGGAGACAGCGGTGGACCGCGCCGCCGTGGTCGTCCTTGTCGCAAAAGTCCGTTCGGCCGGGCCGCTCCTGATACTGGGCAATGTGGACGGCGTGACGCACCAGCTCCTCCACGCCCTCGTTCTTGGCGGCCACAATGGGCACCACGGGGATGCCCAGCAGCTCCTCCATCTCGTTAATGTAGATGGAGCCTCCGTTGCCCCGGACCTCGTCCATCATGTTGAGGGCCAGAACGATGGGCACATCCAGCTCCATCAGCTGCATGGTTAAGTACAGGTTCCGCTCGATATTGGTGGCGTCCACGATGTTGATGATGCCCGTGGGCTTTTCGTTCAGAATAAACTGCCGGGAGACGATTTCCTCGCTGGTGTAAGGGGAGAGGGAGTAGATTCCCGGCAGGTCCGTGACCAGGGTGTTGGCGTGGTTTTTGATCTCGCCGCTCTTCCGGTCCACGGTGACCCCGGGGAAATTGCCCACATGCTGGTTGGAGCCGGTGAGCTGGTTGAACAGGGTGGTCTTTCCGCAGTTTTGGTTGCCTGCCAGGGCAAAGGTCAGCTGGGTTCCCTCGGGCAGGGGATTCTCATCCGCCTTTACATGGTATTTGCCCCCCTCGCCCAAGCCGGGGTGGGCCCGGGTTTCGGGATGAGACATTGGCTGGCTGGGCTGCCCTATCCGCTCCCGGGCTTTCGCGGGACGGATCTCGATCTTCTCCGCGTCCGCCAGCCGGAGGGTCAGCTCATATCCGTGGATGCGCAGCTCCATGGGGTCGCCCATGGGGGCGTATTTAATGAGGGTGATCTCCGCGTCGGGGATCACGCCCATGTCCAAAAAGTGCTGGCGCAGGGAACCCTCCCCACCCACCGCCGTGATCACCGCGGTGGAACCCAGCTCCAAATTTTTCAGTGTCATTGTTGTTTTGGTCATGGTTGTTTCGGTTCCTCTTTTCTCGCTGTTACGCCCGGATGGCCCAGCGCATCTTGGTGGACCGGGCCCGTGGATTGCGGAAGCACTCCTCGGCGGAGGGGCGGATCACGTCCTTGGCCGCGCTGCTGTAAATGCCCTCCCGCTGAAGCTGGCGGAAGGACTGCTTCACCAGCCGGTCCTCTCCGGAGTGGAAGGTGAGAATAGCCGCTTTTCCCCCTGGCTTCAAAACCACGGGCAGTTTTTCCAGAAAAGCGTACAGGACCTCGAACTCGCTGTTTACGTCAATGCGCAGGGCCTGGAAGGTCCGCTGGCAGGATTTTTTCACCGCTTCCTTCCGCTCTTTGGGGGGGAGAAAGGACAGCGCCTGCTCCACCACCCCGGCCAGCTGGCGGGTGGTGTCGATGGAGCCGCCCTTTTTGAACACATTCCGAATGGCCTTGGCAATCTCATCGGCATAGGGCTCGTCGGCGTTTTCCACCAGCATGGCGGCCAGCTCTTCCCGGTCCAGCTCCCGCAGGCGCTGGGCGGCGGGAGTTCCGGCGGTGGGGTCCAGCCGCAGGTCCAGAGGGCCGTCCTGCTTGAAGGTAAAGCCCCGGTCGGGGTTGTCGATCTGCATGGAGGAAACCCCAAGGTCGGCCAGCACAAAGTCAAACTGCTGGCCCGGCGCCACCTGATCCAACTGGGCAAAGTTCATCCGGCGGATGGTTAAAATCTCCGGCCCGAAGCCCAGCGCTTCAAGACGGGCTCTGGTCTTTTCCGACTCGATGGGGTCCACGTCTGTGGCGTACAGGTGCCCCTGGCCCTGGAGTCGTTCCAGCATCCGACGGGTGTGGCCGCCATAACCCAGGGTGGCGTCCAGCCCCACCTGGCCGGGCTGAATGTCCAGGAAGGACAGAATCTCCTCCACCATAATGGGGATGTGCATCCCGGCGGGGGTTTTGCCGCTCTGGATAATCTTCTCCACGTCGTCCTGGTATTTTTCTGGGTTCAGTTCTTTATATTTCTCCCGGTAGTTCCGGGGATGGGTGCCTTTGTAGCGAACCCGGCGCTTGTGCTCTTGCTCCATGGACCTCAGCTCCTTTTTCTTCTGCAATGGGTATTGTATCCTGAATTTCTCCGGTATGCAAGGAAAAGCGCCAGAAACTTTTCCGTTCTGGGAGAGTCCGGGAAATGCGCGGGAAATTCGTTGACAAAACGGCCGGGGGGTGATAGAGTGATGTTATGAGTAATAGGGGAGCCGCTGTGGGCGGCTGAGAGGAAACCGTGGTTTCGACCCTGTGGCACGGCCACACACCTGATTCGGATAATGCCGACGGAGGGAATGGTTTCTCAGCTTCCGGGCGTGGAAACGGTTGTCTGCGCGGCACAGTCCGCGGCGGACAGCCGTTATTTTGTTTTCTGGAAAGGAACTGGTCTATGAGAACCTATAAAACGCAGATGGAAGCGGCAAAGAAGGGGATCATCACCCCTGAAATGAAAACGGTGGCGGAAAAGGAGTATACCGATCCTGAGCAGATCCGCCAGCTGGTGGCCCTGGGCCAGGTGGCCATCCCGGCCAACATCAACCACAAGTCCCTGTGCGCCGAGGGCATCGGCAAGGGGCTGCGCACCAAGATCAACGTAAACCTGGGCATCTCCGGGGACGCCAAGGACTACGAGGTGGAGCTGGACAAGGTCCGCATGGCGCTGAAGTACGGGGCAGAGGCCATCATGGATCTGTCCAACTACGGCAAGACCAACACCTTCCGCCGGCAGCTCATCGAAATGTCCCCGGCCATGATCGGTACCGTACCCATGTACGACGCCATCGGCTACCTGGAAAAGGACCTGCTGGAGATCACCGCCCAGGACTTTCTCAAGGTGGTCCGGGCCCATGCCGAGGAGGGCGTGGACTTTATGACCATCCACGCGGGCATCAACCGCCGGGCAGTGGAGGCCTTCAAGCGGGACAAGCGGAAGATGAACATCGTCTCCCGGGGCGGTTCCCTCTTGTTCGCTTGGATGGAGATGACCGGCAACGAGAACCCCTTCTATGAGTATTACGACGAGGTCCTGGAGATTCTCCGGGAGTACGACGTGACCATCAGCCTGGGAGACGCCCTGCGCCCCGGCTGCATTGACGACAGCACCGATGCCGGCCAGATCGCCGAGCTCATCGAGCTGGGCGACCTCACCAAGCGGGCCTGGGAGAAGGACGTGCAGGTGATGGTGGAAGGCCCCGGCCACATGGCCATGAACGAAATTGCCGCCAACATGCGCCTGCAGAAGCGGCTGTGCCACGAGGCCCCCTTCTATGTGCTGGGCCCCCTGGTCACCGACATTTTCCCCGGCTACGACCACATCACCTCAGCCATCGGCGGGGCCATCGCCGCTGCCAGCGGGGCGGACTTCCTGTGCTACGTCACCCCGGCGGAGCACCTGCGCCTGCCGGACACCGCCGACGTGAAGGAGGGCATCATGGCCTCCCGGATCGCCGCCCACGCAGCGGACATCGCCAAGGGCGTGCCCCATGCCCGGGACCTGGACAACAAGATGGCCGACGCCCGCCACAAGGTGGACTGGGACGAGATGTTCTCCATTGCCGTGGACCCGGACAAGGCCCGAACCTACTTTGAGAGCACCCCGCCGGCAGACCGGCACACCTGCTCCATGTGCGGCAAGATGTGCGCTGTGCGCACCACCAACCTGATCCTGGAAGGGAAAAAGGTGGAGTTCTGCTCCGAGCTGTAAGCGGGGAGGCGCATCCCATGACATTTGATCCAACCTTATACTTTATCACCGACAGCACCGGTCTGACCCAGGCCCGGCTTCTGGAGATCGTGGCAGAGGCCTGCCAGGGCGGCGCCACTTTGGTCCAGCTGCGGGAGAAAAACCGCTCCACCCGGGCCTATCTGGAGCTGGCTCTGGCGGTGAAAACCGTGACGGACGCCTACCAGGTGCCCCTTATCATCGACGACCGGGTGGACATCGCCCTGGCCAGCGGCGCAGCAGGCGTTCATGTGGGCGCCGAGGACATGCCAGTGGCTCTGGCCCGGCGGCTCATGGGCCCGGACCGGATCGTGGGCGCCACCGCCAAGACAGTGGAGCGGGCCCTCCAGGCCCAGGAGGAAGGGGCGGACTACCTGGGGGTGGGGGCCATCTATCCCACCACCACCAAGGTGGTCACCGTCATTACCAAGGTCTCTACGCTTACTGAAATTTGTCAGGCTGTCCAGGTTCCGGTGTGTGCCATCGGCGGTCTGAATCCCACCAACTGCGACGTGCTGGCCGGCAGCGGAATTTCCGGCATCTGCGCTGTCTCCGCCATTATGAAAAGTGAGGACCCCCGCCAGGCCGCCTCTCTGCTCCGGCAGAAAGCGGAGGAGCTGAAAGCCTCCCGGTAAAAAAGCCCGGCTCTCTCCCAGACTCAAGAGGTCTGGGGGAGAGCCCTTTCTATGGGCTGATTTCCCTTGAGAAAGAAGAGCAGCCATGTCTTCCGATAACCGATTTCTTGCCACGGAGCCTGTTGGCAAGCTGCTGTGGAAGCTGGCCATCCCCACGGTGGCAGCCCAGCTCATCAACATGCTCTATAACATTGTGGACCGGGTTTACATCGGCCACATGCCCGGCGACGGCAGCCTGGCCCTCACAGGGGTAGGCATCTGTCTGCCGGTTATTATGATCGTCACCGCCTTTGCCTCCCTCATCGGCGCCGGAGGGGCGCCCCAGGCCTCCATCTTTATGGGGCGGCAGGAGCCGGATACCGCAGAAAAAATTCTGGGCAGCTGTCTTACCCTCCAGATGATTGTCTCTGTCCTGCTCACCGCCGTGCTTCTGGCGGGCAACCGGTCCTTCCTCCTGGTCTTTGGGGCCAGTGAAAACACCATCGGCTATGCCGTGGACTACATGAATCTCTACGCCCTGGGCACCCTTTTCGTCCAGCTGACCCTGGGGATGAACGCCTACATCACCGCCCAGGGCTTTGCCAAAACCAGTATGCTCACGGTGCTCATCGGCGCCATATGCAACATCATCCTGGACCCCATCTTCATTTTCGCCCTGGGCATGGGGGTAAAGGGTGCGGCCCTGGCAACAGTCATCTCCCAGGGCGTCTCCTGCACCTGGGTGATGGCCTTCCTCTGCGGTAAAAAGACTCTGCTGAAGGTAAAGCACAAAAACCTGCGCCTCAATGCCAAGATCCTGCTGCCCTGCCTGGCCCTGGGGCTGTCTTCCTTTATTATGCAGGCCAGCGAGAGCGTCATTTTTGTCTGTTTTAACTCCTCTCTGCTGCGGTACGGCGGGGATATCGCCGTGGGAGCCATGACCATTCTCACCAGCGTCATGCAGTTTGCCCTGCTGCCCCTGCAGGGCCTGGGCCAGGGCGCCCAGCCCATCACCAGCTACAACTTCGGGGCCGGGAACGCCCAGCGGGTGAAGGACACTTTTCTCCTCCTGCTGAAAGTGAGTATGCTCTTTTCTGTGGCTTTCTGGGTTCTGGTGATGCTCTTCCCCCGGGTTTTTGCCAGTCTCTTCACCCCGGATCCGGAGCTGCTGGCCTTTGCCAGCAAGGTCCTGCGGATCTACTGCGGCGCTCTGTGCCTGTTCGGCATCCAGGTCTCCTGCCAGCTGACCTTTGTGGCCATTGGCTACGCCAAGTCCTCCATTGTGGTGGCGGTGGTGCGGAAATTTGTCCTGCTGCTGCCTCTCATCTACCTGATGCCCATGCTGATGGCAAACCAGACCCTGGCCGTGTACATAGCTGAGCCGGTGGCCGATGTGATCGCCGTGACCTTCACCGCCATCTTGTTCTCTCTCCGCTTCCGGCAGGCCATCCGCAGCATTGACAATTCCAAACCGACCCCATCTATAGAACAATAAAGGAGGACCTGCCTTGCAACTGATGATTGCCTCTGATATCCACGGTGACGCCGCCTGCTGCCAGGCGCTGCTGGACGCTTTCCAGCGGGAGAAGCCGGACCGGCTGCTGCTGTTGGGAGACCTTCTCTACCACGGCCCCAGAAATCCGCTGCCCCAGGACTACGACCCCCAGCAGGTAATCCGCCTGCTCAACGAACAGAAAAACCACCTGCTCTGCGTCCGTGGCAACTGCGACTGTGAGGTGGACCAGATGGTGCTGGATTTTCCCATCCTGGCGGAGTATTGCCTGCTGTACCACAAAAACCGGGTTCTCTACGTCACCCACGGGCACCACGCCTGCCGGCAGGACCCGCCGCCCCTGGGCCCCGGGGATATCCTGCTCCACGGCCATACCCACGTCCCGGCTTGGGAGGAGTTTGGGCAGGGGAACCTGTACTTAAACCCCGGCTCCGTGTCCATTCCCAAGGAGGACAGCCCCCGGGGCTATCTGATGCTTACCGATCAGGAGGCCCTTTGGAAAGACCTGGACGGCCAAATCTATCACCGGCTTGCGTTGTGAGGTGACCTGCCATGTGCACCATATACCCGGATTATTACCCCAGGTTTTCCTGCATTGCCTCCCGTTGCACCCACAACTGCTGCATCGGCTGGGAGATCGACATTGACCCCGACACCCTCCGGCGGTACCAGGCGGAGGAGGGGCCCATGGGCCAGCGGCTGGCCCGGTCCATCTCCGCCGGGGAGGACCCCCACTTTCTGCTGGGGGAAGGGGAGCGGTGTCCTTTTTTAAATCAGGAAAACCTCTGTGATCTGATTCTTTACAAAGGGGAAGGGTTCCTCTGCCAGATCTGCACGGACCACCCCCGGTTCCGGAGCTTTCTGCCCAACCGGACCGAGGTGGGCCTTGGGCTGTGCTGCGAGGAAGCCGCCCGGCTGATCCTGTCCCAAGAGAAACCTGTGACCCTCTGCGGAGAAGCGGCAGGGGCGCCCGAACCGGATGCCCAGGCTCTTTTGGACCTGCGGGAGCAGCTCTTTGCCCTGGCTCAGGACAGGAGCCAACCCATAAAAGACCGGGAGCAGGCCATCCTCGCCCGCTGCCAGACCTCTCTTCCTGACCTGACTGCGGCTCAGTGGGCGGAGATTTATCTGAACCTGGAGCGGTTGAACCCAGCCTGGACTGCTATCCTGGAGGACCTGCGGGACCACGGGGAGAAGGCGGACCCGGTCGCCTTTAACCGGTTTATGACCGGCCGGGAGACGGAGTATGAGCAGCTGCTGGTCTACTTTCTCTACCGCCACTTTCTCACCGGCTACGAGGACGGCGACCCCGGCGGTAAGGCGGCCTTCGCGGTTCTCAGCACCCGGCTTCTGCGCCGGCTGGGTGCGCGCCGCTGGCAGCGAACCGGGCAGTTTTCCCTGGAGGACCAGGCGGAATATGCCCGACTATACTCCTCGGAGGTGGAGTACAGCCAGGAGAACCTGGACGCTCTGTTCGACCTGCTGATGGGATAGGGGAGGCCGCCATGAACAAAACCCAGCTTCCCAACTGCCTGACCCTTCTGCGGATGGCAGGGTCGGTCATTCTCTGCCTGGTGCCGGTGTTCTCCTGGGGCTTTTATGGGGTCTACCTGCTCTGCGGGGTGACCGACATGCTGGACGGCGCTCTGGCGCGCAGGCTCCAGGCAGAAAGCCGCACCGGCGAAGTGCTGGACAGCCTGGCGGACGCCTTCTTTGTCCTGGTCTGCCTGGTCCGCCTCTTGCCCCATCTCCGGCTTCCGAGCTGGCTCTGGATCTGGGTGGGCCTGATTGCCCTGATCAAGCTGTTCACCCTTGCGGTGGGGGCGTTCCGGGACCACCGCTTCGCCTTTCTGCACACCGCAGCCAAAAAGCTGACAGGCCTTCTGCTGTTCCTGTTTCCCCTGGCGCTGCCCTGGCTGGGCATTGTTGTGCCGGGGGCGGCGCTCTGCTGTCTGGCCACCTTCGCGGCGGTCCAGGAGCTGGCGCGGACCATTCGATCTAAGGAGATGACGTCATGACTTTGCAAACCGAACGCCTGGAACGGGAGCTGAACTGCTCCTACCAGGCAGAACCGCTGGATGACAGTTTCCTTTCCATCATAAAAGGCCAGCTGGCGAAAACCGAGAAGGACCCGGAGCACTACCTTTGGCACAGCTTTTGGCTTCTGCTCCGAGCCAGCGACCGGGTTGTGGTCGGCTCCGCTGATTTCAAGGACGTTCCCAACAAGGACGGGGAAGTGGAGATTGGCTATGGTCTGGGCGATGGGTTCCGGCACCACGGCTATATGACAGAAGCAGTCCAGACCATGTCCGTACGGCACGTCATTGCAGAGACAGAGACCGACAACCTGGCCTCCCAACGCATTTTACAGCGATGTGGATTTACAGAGCAAAGTCGGGGAGAGACCATTTGGTGGAAATTGTAATATTACTAGAGAGGCTTAGCGTCATGAGGCAAAGAATATATCATGTACTTGAAGACGCAGAATCAGATAATAAAGTCAGTCAGATTTACAACAGATTTATGCTTGTATGCATTGTGGCGAGTATGATTCCTCTGTGTTTTAAGCAGACAAATTTGCTGTTTAGTTTGATGGACAAAATAACGGTATCTGTTTTCATTTTCGACTACATACTTCGGTGGATAACAGCGGATTACAAGTTCAGAGAGAGCGGAAAAGCTGCGTTCTTAAAATATCCGTTCAGCGTATATGCCATTGTAGATTTATTGTCTATCCTGCCTTCTCTCACCACCTTGAATTCGGGTTTCAAACTATTTAGGCTGTTCCGCCTGAACAAAGCATTTAAGACATTGAGGCTATTACGCTACTCCAAGAGTTTCCATTTGATTCTTTCTGTCATAAAGAGAGAACGTCAGGCACTTATGGCAGTCTGCATTCTGTCTGGCGGCTATATTCTTTTGTCTGCTTTGATCATGTTCCAAGTTGAGCCAGAAAGTTTCAAGACATTTTTCGATGCGATCTATTGGGCGGTCGTAACCTTGACTACGGTTGGATATGGCGATCTATACCCGGTAAGCGATATAGGCAGAGTGGTTAGCATGATATCTTCCGTTATGGGAATAGCCATCGTCGCCTTGCCAACCGGCATTATTACAGCGGGATATATGAGTGAACTGAATAAAGATAACGACACACAATAGGACAGGGCCTCCCATCAAGGGAAGCCCTGTTTTTTGCACTTTTTAGAGTATCTTCGCTTTAGGCCGTCACGGCTTGCACCGGCCGCAGGGGGTGTAGCCCTGGTCCAGCAGGGCCTGGCGGCTTTCTGTTGTCATCTGTTTGTTGCTCTCGTCCAGCTGCTGGGCGCTGGAACAGGAGGGCAGATGGAACTTCCCGGTGTTGGTGTTAATTACGTACTCGGTCTCCGTTTGTTCTATCGTGCTGCCCTCCAGGGCGCTGTTTCCGGTGGCGTAGTCGATGGTCACCCCAGGTTGGACGTTGTAGCAGAACACATTAAAGCAGATGCCCTCGCCCTGGTCCTCCACGGATTTGGCCTCCATGAGAACCCCCTGGGCCACCAGATTATCCCCTTCAAAAATGGGGGTGACCCGGTAGAGCACATGGTTACCGGTCTCCTGCACGTAGTCGGCCACCATGTTTTCAAAGGGGAGCATCCCCGTGACGTTCAGGTACCGGGTGCCGGTAATCAGGTTTTGCTTGTTGGCGTTTTCCGCCGTCAGCTGATAGCCGATGAGGTGGCAGCGGTTGTACAGGTACTTGCCGTCCACGCAGTCATACTTCACCGTCTGCCAGCCGGTGGGCTTTACCTGGCCAATCTCCGACCGCTCCTCCGTGGGCATGGTGTCCAGCCCCACGCTGGCCATGGCGGGGCCGCACCGACCCAGCTGGTCCAGCTCGCTGTATTCCTCAAAGCTGGTGGCGGTGAGCGCACTGTCTGAAAAATAGGGCTCGCCGCCGTTTATCTGGACGTAAGGGGAGCCGGAATAGGCGGGAAGGGCATCCAGAGAAACCGGCGGAGACGCCGGCCCCAGGGAGCTGGAGCAGGCGGAAAGGGCCAGGCAGACCAGCGCGGCAAACAAACATGGGAGGGATTTCAGGGTTCGCATGGAATATAGATCTCCTCTGTAATGGTTTTGTGGGAGGAACCGGCAAACTCTTCCTCTGCCGTCCTCTGAAAGCGGGTGAAGTCCAGGGGGCAGAACACGTCTGCCGGATAGTCCCGGTTCCAGCGGTACAAAATCACCTGCTGAATCCGGCCCAGGTCTTCGGGCAGGTCCGGAGTCTCCAGAAAACAGTACTCTCCAGGAGCAGTTTCTTCCAGGCAGTGTTCCGAAACACTTACCTGGGGACCGGTCTCCTGCTGAAACTGTTTGGCAGAGTAGGGGGACATCCACAGACGGGAGTGGGCGGTCTTTTCCAGAATCCGCGCCCGCAGCAGCCGGTCCTGGCTCTGGCGGCGGTGGTTGAACAGGATGCCGCCCTGGTTGTCCACGCAGTAAATGAGGATCATGCCGGTCTCCTTTCCCGCCGTTTTGGGCATACTCTTCTTACCGCCCCAGGATTGACAGAGCGGGGACACTCATTATACAATGATTTTATATCCGGCACAAGGGCAGAATCCCGGATTCCCCGGGTGTGCCGGTCCCATTCACCCCAGAAAAGGAGGCGCGGCAATGAAAACAGCGCTGACCATCGCCGGCAGCGATTCCAGCGGCGGCGCAGGAATCCAGGCGGATATCAAAACCATGACCATGAACGGGGTCTACGCCATGAGCGCCATCACCGCTCTCACCGCCCAGAACACCCTGGGCGTTACCGGAATTTTTGAGGTACCCCCCCAATTTTTGGCCCAGCAGATCGATGCCGTGTTCCAGGACATCCGTCCCGATGCGGTGAAGATCGGCATGGTCTCCTCCAGCGGCCTGATCCGCACCATTGCCGGCCGGCTGCGGGCCCATGAGGCAGAAAACCTGGTGGTAGACCCCGTGATGGTGGCCACCAGCGGGGCACGGCTCATGGAGGCCGAGGCCATCAGTACCCTCACCCGGGAGCTTCTTCCCATGGCAGCCCTCCTCACCCCCAACATCCCCGAGGCGGAGGTTCTCTCCGGCCAGGCCATCCGCAGTCAGGCAGACATGCAGGCGGCGGCGGAGAAGATCAGCCGGGCCTACGGCTGCGCGGTGTTGTGCAAGGGGGGCCACAGCCTCAGCGACGCCAACGACCTGCTCTATATTGACGGGCACTGCCAGTGGTTCCGGGGCCGCCGGATTGACAACCCCAACACTCACGGCACAGGCTGCACCCTCTCCAGCGCCATTGCGGCCAATCTGGCCAAGGGGTTCCCCTTGGATCAGGCGGTTTCCCGGGCCAAGGCCTACATTTCCGGGGCTTTGGAAGCCATGCTGGACCTGGGGCAGGGGAGCGGCCCCATGAACCACGCCTTTGCTCTCACCGGCCTTTTCGCCCAGGAGGCCGGGGAGCCCTGACCCAACACACACAAAGAAAGCGGACCAGACAGGAGGTCAACTATGAACGAAATCTATGATGCTGTTATCGTGGGCGGCGGCCCCGGCGGGTACGCCGCAGCCCTTTACTGCGCCCGGGCCGGCCTGAGCACCGTAGTGCTGGAAAAGCTGGCACCCGGCGGCCAGATGGGCCTTACCGCCCAGATTGACAACTACCCCGGCTTTGACGAGGGAATTTCCGGCTTTGCCCTGGGGGACAAGATGCGAAAGGGCGCGGAGCGGTTCGGCGCCAAAACCCAGGTAACGGAGGTTCTCTCTCTCCAGCTGGAGGGAGCAGAGAAACAAATCGAGACCGCCGACGGAACCATCCTGGGCCGGACGGTGATCCTGGCCACCGGAGCCCGGGCCAAGGGTCTGGGCCTGCCCGGCGAGGAGGCATTGGCCGGCCGGGGGCTCAGCTTCTGCGCCGCCTGCGACGGGATGTTCTACCGGGGCAAAACCGTGGTGGTGGTAGGCGGCGGAAACTCCGCGGCGGGGGACGCTCTGCTCCTCTCCCGCCTGTGCCAGAAGGTGATTCTGGTCCACCGCCGGGATACCCTGCGGGCCTCCCGGGTCTACCACAAGCCTCTGCTGGAGGCAGAAAACGTGGAGATCCACTGGAACTGCAATGTCACCCAGCTGCTCCAGGACATCCGCCTCACCGGCGTGCGCATCAAAAACAGCGTCACCGGGGAGGAGACCGACCTGACTTGCGACGGCCTTTTCATCAGCATCGGCAGAGCCCCCGCCACAGAGCTGGTAAAGGATCAGCTGACCCTGGACCCGGCGGGTTATGTAGTGGCTGACGAGAGCACCCGGACCAATCTCCCTGGGGTCTTTGCCGTAGGCGATGTGCGGACCAAGGCCCTGCGCCAGGTGGTCACCGCGGCGGCGGACGGCGCTGTAGCCGCCCACTACGCCGAGGCCTATCTCACCGAGGACGCTTAACCGGCGTTACCTTCTCTTCCGTCTGTGCCGGCGCACGCACCGCCGGATCAGGAGAACCACCACCAGGATCAGCACCACCACAATGGCCAGCACCGCCAGGGTGATGCCGTTGGGGTTGGACAGCAGGTGGGTAAGGCTCCAGCTGTCATCCACGGTCTTGCGTCCGTCCGGGCTGCTGTATTCCGGGGAGACGGTGCCCATGTCCGCCAGATAGGAGGCCAAGGCGTACCACTCTTTGATCTCATTGCCGTTCTCATCGTGGAGGATATAGGCTTCCAGATCGGTGATCTCATTGCCCTGGGCGTCCCGGGGGGTAATGCTCAGAATACCGAAGGATTTTTCATTCACCGCTCCCAGCATCTGCCCGCAGTACAGGCCGGTGACCACCCGGTACAGCTTGTCATCCTGAAGGGGGATCTCCGAGCCGTCCTCCAGAATCTGGGCGCACTGGGTCACCCGGTTAAAGAGCATCCGGTGGGGGTTGAAGGTGAAGGACATGCCGGAGACATACAGCTGGGCGGCGGGCATCAGGGATGTTACAGAAGCATCCACCTCAAAGGCGTTTTTCAGATCCTCACCGGTGATCCAGACGGACACCAGGGGGTACCCGGGTATGCCGTCCGCCCCGATCCCCAGAGAGGAGACATTGAACACATCCGACGCCGTCAGTTCTCCCACCGGCAGGGACTCCCGGATGACGCCGGCAGCGGTGAGGGCAATGTCCACTGGCACCCCGTCCTCGCCCTCTGCCTGCCGTACCGCCCAGCGGTAGGAATCGGCGATGAGGTTGCCCAGGGCAGACTCCCGGTGCTGGGCATACAGGTCGTCTACACTGTCAAAGGAATAGGGATTGTTCACCAGGACCTGGTCGAAGGTTAAGCCGCCGAACTGCATGAGGTAGCTTTCCTCCACCAGGTCTTTGTATGATTCGATCTGGGCATCCATGGCCTCGGACTCTGCCAGGCTGTCGTCAATGGGGACAAGCTGGTAGTCCGCCTGGGAGAGATTGTCTCCCTCCCGGTTCAGGGTCAGAACGCCCAGGTTCTTGCAGTACTCCCCGGCGGAGACGATATAGGTCCCGTTGGTGTAAATGGGCTCCTCCAGGGTGGTGTGGGAGTGGCCGGAGACGATCACGTCAATGCCGTCCACCTTCTCCGCCAGCTTTTCGTCCTCAGAGCTTGCCTTGTTCTCGCTGGTACCGCTGTGGGACAGGCAGACCACCACCCGGGGCTCCGGGACTTCCGCCTGGATCTGCTCCACCACCTGCCGGGCCGTGTCGATGGGGTCCTCCAGGATCATGCCGGACATGGGGGCGCAGGCGTCGGAGTTCTCTCCCATGATTCCAAAGACCGCAAAGTTGACCCCACCCCGTTCAATAACGGTGTAATCCTCCACGCCGCACCGGTCGAAGGCAGTCCAGACGGCTGCGGCGTCCTGGTCGTACCCCTCCTGACCCTCCACGGGGGGCTTGTAGTTTGCCTCCACAATGGCGGGCAGAGGCTCTCCGCTGTCTGCGGCGGCGTTCAGCATGCTGGCAAGCCCTGCGGCCCGGTAGTCATACTCGTGGTTGCCGAAGGTGACGGCGTCATAACCCAGCGCACCCAGGGACCGCAGCTCTGAGGCCTGGTCTGCATAGATGGTCTGGAACAGGGTACCCATGGAGAAGTCCCCAGCGTCTACCAGCAGCGCGTCCGGATGCAGGAGCTTCTGCTGGTCGATGGCCGTTTTCAGCCGGGCAAAGCCCCCGTAGGATTTGCCGGTTTCGTCAGAAGCCGGCAGCAGGTGAGAGTGCATGTCGTGGGTAAAGAGGATGGTAACCGTCTCGCCGGTTTCCGCCGGCGCAGCCAGCGCAGCGGGCACCAGACCCACCAGCAGCTGCACTGTCAAAAGCACACACATAATTCGTCGCTTGACCATTCAACACACGTCCTTTTTCAGTTTGTTGTATTTTGCATAGTGTACCATATTCCGCCGGTGCAGGCAATCCTACAAACCAAACCCTTCACCCCCATCCAGGCAGTATGTTCTGCCCGGATGGGGGCTTCTTTTGGAAAAGTCTGTCGAAAAATCCCGGATTAGGGTGGGATTTTTCCTCTGTCTCTGGTATAATGGGAATTGTTGGACCGGCCAGGGCAAGCTGACCGGCCCGGCCCCTGTACGAAAGAGGCACAAACGAAGGGAGATTCTTATGAAAAAACGCATGACCGCTCTCCTGCTGGTGGTATGCCTGATCGCGGCGGTGCTGCCCACCACCGTATCTGCCGCATCCACAAATCAGGAGACGATATGGAACTACTTACGGGCCCAGGGCTTCTCCGCTGCCGGAGTAGCCGGCATCATGGGCAACCTGGAGGCCGAGTCCGGCTACCTGCCCAACAACATGGAGGACACCGCCAACCGGAAGTCCGGCTTCAGCGACGCCCAGTTCACCGAAGGGGTGGACAGCGGCGAGATCACCAGGGAGGAGTTCATCTCCTCCGACCGCTTCGGCGTGTGTACCTGCAACCCCACCGGCAGCCCCACCGGGCAGGAGTATGGCTACGGCCTGGCCCAGTGGACCTTCACCACCCGAAAGGCCGCCCTGTATGACTTTGCCAAGAGCAGAGGGGTCAGCATCGCGGACCTGACCATGCAGCTGGACTTCATGATCGGGGAGATGAGCAGCTCGCTCAAATCCTATCTGAAAAGCGCCACCGACGTGGAGGATGCCTGCGTCACCTTCCACAATGATTACGAGCGGTCCTCCGCCACCGCGTTCATGCTCACCGGGCGGGTGAACAGGGCCATCAGTGTCTACAACAAGTATTCCGGTTCCACTTATGTGAAGCCGGGAACCGTTCACTTCCCCAAGGTCGCCGTCTACACCCAGGGCCAGTTCACCGACGTGTCCGCTTCTGAATGGTACACCGGAAGCGTTGCGTCGGCGGTGGAGTTCGGCCTCATGAAGGGCAACGGCCCCTCGACCTTCAATCCCACCGGCAATGTGACCATCGCGGAGGCCGTTACCATGGCGGCCCGAATCCACAGCATCTACACCACCGGCGGAGAGTCCTTTGTCCAGAAGAGCGGCCAGGCCTGGTACCAGGTCTACCTGGACTACGCCTATCAGAACGGCATCATCAGCCAGAGTGACTATACCTGCGACGTGAACCAAAAGATCACCCGGGCAAAGTTTGCAGCGATCTTCGCCAAGGCCCTGCCGGAAAAAGCGCTGGTTACCAAGAACACTGTGGCGGACGCCAAGATTCCCGACGTGCCCATGTCCGCAACCTATGCCGCCGCCGTATATCAGCTCTACCGGGCCGGTATCCTTTCCGGCAGCGATGAGGCAGGCAGCTTCTATCCCCAGAATACCATCCGGCGGGCAGAGGCCGCCGCCGTGGTCTCCCGAATGGCAGACAGCGACAACCGGGTAGCAGTTTCTCTGCCCTGAATCCCCGACGAAAAAAGAAAACCCGGAATCCCGCAGCAGCGCGGGATTCCGGGTTTTTCTTTTTGGTTCAGATTCTTCGCAGGCCCTCCCAGCAGGCCATCACAACGCCGTTGGGGAGGAACTTGCTGCCCACCCGCTGAACCAGAGAGGGAAGACCGCAGGTGGTCACAGGCAGCACCTTGCTGTCCCGCAGGGCCCGTCGGGCCACCGTTTCCGGTTTGAGGGCAAAGGGATAGCTGCGCACCGTCCGCCCGTTTTGAGTGTCCTTGGCAACGTCGATAAACTCTGTCTTAATCCAACCGGGGCACACCGCCGTAACCCGGATGCCCCGGGGGGCCACCTCCCAGCGCAGCGCCCGGCTGTAGCTGAGAAGAAATGCCTTGGTGGCCGCGTACACGTTCAGGCCGGGGAGCGGCTGAAAAGCCGCCGAGGAGCAGATCTCCAGCACCCGGCCTCCCCGCTTCATGTAGGGGAGCACCGCTTCCGTCAGGTTCACCGCGGCCTTGCAATTTAAGTCGATCATGCCGCTGACCTCTTTCCGGCTGAGATCCGCATAGGTGCCGAACTTGCCAAAGCCCGCAGAGTTAATGAGAATGTGTACCTCCGGCTGGGTTTCCTCCAGAAGGGCTGCCAGCTGCTCCATGCTCTCCGGCTGGACCAGATCCAGCGCCAGCGGCCGCAGAGGGGTTTTCAGCTCACTGGCCAGAGCCTCCATCCGGTCAGCCCGGCGGGCCACGCCCCAGAATTCATCCAGGCCGCCCTGCTGGTCCAGCCGCCGGAGAAACGCCGCGCCCAGCCCGGAGGACGCACCTGTTACAATGGCAATTTTCATCCTGTATCTCTCCCCCTCAGATTCCGTCTACCCGTTTTACCGGCGTTCACAACCTTATTTTAGTCCGTTTTCCAGGAAAATACAACGGGCAGGGCCTGGGGGAGATAATTATTTCAGGGCTGCCCCCCGGATGTTGGCCTGGCGGACCAGCAGCCAGGCCAGGAAAGCAAACACCGCGGCAATCACCAGAAAGATCAGCATCCCGGCCCAGGGGGAGGAGAGGAAGAACCAGACCAGCTCCTTCAGCAGGTTCAGCAGCGGGGTCAGAGGCTCCCGGAAGTAGTACCCCAGGGAGGGCAGGCCCGTGAGCAGCACCGGGATGGAAAGGCCGGCCAAAACGCACCCCAGCTTGTTCAGCCGCCAGAACAGGAAGGTGAGGAAGAGGCCCGCGGCAAAGCAGCAGAGCATCAGGGTGGCGTTAAAGAGAACGGAGACGAGATGCTGGGCTGCCGAGGTGAAGGCCATCTGATCCAGATAGATCATAACGTAGAGATCAGAGACGGCAACGTTGCCGCCGCTCAGGGCTTGGGTCCCGCTGATGAGCACTGCGCCGGCCAGTCCCAGCAGCAGGGACGCCAGAACGGAGCTTACCAGAAGCCCCAGGAAAGAGGTCCGCCGGCTGACTCCCATCTGCACCCCCAGGCGAAGAGCCTGCCGAGGCAGGACGATGCCGAAAACGAAAAGAAAGACCGCGCTGGCAAAGCCGTAGCCATTGTACTGGACGACGCCTTTCCCCCAGGAAACCGAGATGTAGAAGGAGCCTGAAAACAGCAGGATAAGAAAGATATTGACGCCCAAAAAGACGGCCCCGGACAGCAGGTACTCCCGCATCTGATACCGCAGGGTGGGTTTAATGCTCGTAACCATAAGATCCTTCCTTTCTCTCCTGGTCCTCCGCTTCCTGGAGGCTGATAAAGTAGTCCTGTAACCGCAGGGGGCTCTGCTCCAGCCCCACGGGGAGGCTTCCCTCGGGCCGGCCCTGGATGCTGACGGTTTTCAGCCCACCCAGAGCGTGGGCGGTGAGAACCTGACGCCCGGCGGCGTAGTCGTCCACCAGCCCGGAAGGGCCGGAAACGGTGTAAGCGTTGGCCATGAGTTCCTCTGTGGGGGCATCCCGGAGGACCCGCCCCTCCCGGAGGATGATGGTGTGGTCGATGAGGTTTTCCACCTCGGAAATCAGGTGGGTGGAGAGAAGAATGGTGCTGTCTCCCTGGGCAAACTTCTCCACCAGCAGCCGGTAGAACAGATCCCGGTGCTGAGCATCCAGGCCCAGAACCGGCTCATCAAAGATGAGGTAGGGGGTGTTGACGCTGAGGCACAGGATCAGCCGGAAGATGGAGGAATACCCGGTGGACAGGGCGGTGATCTTCTTTTTCAGGGGCAGACCGAACTGTCTGGCCAGGTCCAGGGCATAATCCTGGTCAAAGCTGGGGTAGAACCAGGACATGGTGCGAAAGGCCCGCCCCACCCTCATGTCATCGGGGAAAAAGTTCTGCTCGCCCACCAGAAAAATCTGGTGCAGGGCCTCATCGTTGTTCTGCACGGGCATGCCGTCCACCAGCACCTGTCCCTGGTCCGGCCGCTGCCGGTCGGTGAGGATGCTAAGCAGGGTGGTCTTGCCGGCACCATTGCTGCCCAGCAGGCCGTAGATATGGCCGGGCTCCAGGGTCAGGGAAACCTGGTCCAGGGCGGTGGTTTTTCCAAAGGTTTTTGAGATGTTCTGCAATTCAATGGACATCGTAAAATCCCCTCCTAATGAGATCGATGAGCTGATCCAGGGTCAGGCCAAGGTTCTTGGCCTCCCGCACCAGGGTCTCGACGTAGTCGTGATAAAAGTCCTCAGACCGCCGCTTCCGCAGGGTCTCCCGGGCACCCTCCGCCACAAACATACCGATGCCCCGCTTCTTGTAGAGCAGGCCGTCGTTCACCAGCAGGTTGATCCCTTTCAGGGCGGTGGCGGGGTTAATTTTGTAGGTGGCCGCAAACTCTGTGATGGACGGCACCTGGCTGCCCTCCGGGTAAGCGCCGGAGAGGATGCCAGCCTCCAGCTGTTCCGCCAGCTGAAGAAAAATGGGTTTTTCTCCCTGAAACTGCAAGGAGGTTACCTCCTTTCTTCTTGACTGGTTGATTACTTGACTAACTAACCGCAGGACCAAAATATCATGGCTTATTTCGTTTGTCAACAAGAAACTGACAATTCGTTCAAAATTTTTTGCGCACATTCCCCGGGACGGCGGGAAACCTTAAATCTGAGACGTCTTTGGCGGGACCCATTGACAGGTTCCAAAATGTGGGGTAAAGTCACACTGAGGACGGACAAAAAACACAGGAGAAAGAGGGAATCTCATGAACTGGCGAAAGCGATGGTCCGCCCTTTTCCTGGCCGCTTCGCTTCTGCTGGCCTGCATCCCCGGCGCGGGAGCGGCCCAGACCGAGGAGTATCTCACCCGGGGTGAGACAGCCGGCCTGCTGCTGGAAGCAGCCCAGGACTACAACCCGGATATTTGCTATGGGGACATTTTACAGGGCTATCCCAACGGAGACCTGGACGAGCAGGGTCTGGTCACCCGGGTGCAGGCTCTGGTGATGCTCCAGCGGGCCTTCGGCGGCCTGACGGAGCCCAAAGGGGACAACGCCCGCAGCGGCTGTCCCACGTCCGGCTTCACCGACGTGCCCGCATGGGCGGCGGAGGAGCTGGCGGAGGTCTTTGCCGCAGGCATCGTAGCCGGCACCACGGAAACCACCTTTTCCCCCGGAGACAGGATCACCCGTGAGCAGCTGGACCTGCTGCTCCGCCGGACCTTCGCCCTGGAGGGCAGCAGCCTGAAGGACGACTTCTATGCCGCGGTAAACAAGCAGGCCCTGGACAACAGCCAGATCCTGCCCGGCTACCCCGGCACCGGCGCGTTCACTGATCTGTCGGTTTCCGTGCAGAACGACGTGACTGCCATCATTCAGGAGCTGGTTCAGACCGGAGGCAAGACAGCAGGGGAGAAGAAAATCGTCACCCTCTACCAAAACATCCTGGATATAGATGCCCGGAATTCGTCGGGCATCACACCCATTCGGCCCTATCTGACGGCCATTGACCAGGCCCAAACCCTGGAGGAGCTGATGGCCGCTCACGTCCAGGTTCAGAAGGACCTGGCAGCTTCTCTGCTGCTGGATTTCGACCTCACCGTTGACGCCAGGGACAGCAACGCCTTCCTTCTCACCTTCGACGGCCTGTCCCCCATGCTGGGGCAGAGCGGCTACGGGGCAGGCGCATCAGAAACCCAGAAGCAGGCCTATAAAGCCTATCTGGAAACCCTTTTCACCCTCTCCGGTCAGAGCAAGGAGGAGGCCGCCCGGGCGGCAGTTCTCATCTGGCAGACAGATCCCGCGCTGGCGGCAGCCTCCCTCACCACCCAGGAGCTGGCGGATGTGGACAAAACCTACCATATCTACACCATGGACCAGCTTCGGGCCATGTTCCCCGGGGCAGAGCTGGACGCTCTCTTTGCCGCCTCCGGCCTGGAGCAGACAGACCGGATTCTGGTGAGCGACCCCGGCAAACTCCAGGCCATCGCGGCACTTTTTGACCCGGAAAGGACCCCCAACTCCCTGGAAATTCTCAAGTCGTACGCCCGGCTGACCCTGCTGAACACCTTCGGGCCTATGCTGGGCCAGGCTTTTACCGATGCAGCCAGTACCTTCCAGCAGAGCTACCTGGGCATTGCCGGGGGCCTGTCTCTGGAGGGCACTGCCTCCCAGTATATCCAAGCCTTCCTGGGGGACTACCTGGGAAAGGTCTATGCAGACCGCTGCTTCTCTGCCTCTGCCAAGAAAGAGGTGGAGAGCATGGCCCGGGATATTCTGGCAGTCTACCGGGACCGCATTCAGGCGCTGGACTGGATGAGCAGCGCCACCAAGGCCAAAGCCATCCGGAAGCTGGACACCATGACCCTTCACATTGGCTATCCCGACACCTGGGAAGATCCCCTGGAGGGAGTAAACCTGCTGACGGCAGGGGAGGGAGGCAGCTTCTTCCAGAACGCGGTGGCCATCGTCCAGGCCGGCAGGCAGGCCCTGGCAGAGCGGCAGCAGGAAGGCCCGGACAAGGACCAGTGGGTTATGACCCCCTATACGGTCAACGCCTGCTACACCCCCACAGAAAACACCATCACCTTCCCGGCAGGCATCCTTCAGCCTCCCTTCTACGATAAAAACGTCTCCTATGAGGAAAACCTGGGCAGCATCGGCTATGTGATTGCCCACGAAATCACCCACGCCTTCGACAACAACGGAGCCAAGTTCGACGAAAACGGCAACGCCGCCGGTTGGTGGACGGCGGCGGACTATGCCGCCTTTCAGGCTCTTTGCCAGCGGGTGGTGACCCTCTACGACGGCAGAGAGAGCGCCCCCGGCATTGTCTGCAACGGGGAACTGACCCTCTCAGAGAACATCGCTGACCTGGGAGCGGCCGCCTGCATCACCCAGCTGGAAGGAAAACAGGAAAACCCGGACTACGCTGCCCTCTATACCGCTATGGCCCGAATCTGGTGCTCCAGCTATCCCCGGGAAATGCGGCAGTATATGGCCCGGACGGATGTTCACGCGCCGGACAAGCTCCGGGGCAGCCTGGTGCTCCAGAACTTCGACCAGTTCTATGAGGCCTTCGGCATCACGGAAGGGGACGGCATGTGGCTGGCCCCGGAGGACCGGGTGGTTATTTGGTAACGAATCAAAGGAAGTGCTGCAATGAACCAAGATCTCTCCCATCTCAAAGAAAAATTTGTCAATGACCTGTTTGTCTCCCAGGGGCTGGAGGCCGTGATTGACGAGGCCTCCTACGGCTACGCAAAATGCTCCATGGAAATTCAGCCCCGCCACTGCAACGCCCTGGGCATCCCCATGGGGGGCGCTGTCTTTACCCTGGCTGACTTCGCCTTTGCGGTGGCCGCCAATCAGGAGGGGCGGGATGTGGTCACCCAGGCCTCCCAGATTACTTTCCTGAAACCTGCAAAGGGGAAATACTTGACAGCCATTGCAAATCAAGTAAAAGATGGAAAACGGATCTGCTTTTACGAGGTAAAAGTGACCGACGACCTGGGCAACGACGTGGCCTTTGTCACCATCAACGGCTATGTAGTGAAGAACCCCTGATCGCGCAAAAAAACAGGCTCTGCCGAACTGGGCAGAGCCTGTTTTTTATCCATTAACTCAGCAATCCCGCGTCTTGCATGACTGCTTTCAGATGCTCCAGCGGCTCCAGGTCCATCTCCCAGAGGGGGAGACGCAGCACTCCGCTGTCCAGCCTGGTCTCCCGCATGGCGGCCTTGATGGGGATGGGGTTGACCTGGGAGAAAAGGGCCCGGGTCAGGGGCGCATAGGCCAGCTGAATCCTTCTTGCCTGCGCCGTGTCCCCCCGGAAATAGCTGTGGGTCAGCTCTGCCATGGGCCCGGGGACCAGGTTGGACACCACGGAGATCAGCCCCTTGGCTCCCATGGCCAGCATAGGAAGGGTGTGGTCGTCGTTGCCGGACCAGACGTTCCAGTCCTCTCCGCACAGGGCCAGGGTGTCCAACAGCAGGGAGAAGTCTCCCGAGGCCTCCTTGACCCCGTTGATGTTGGGGTGCTGGCTCAGGATCTGATAGGTCCGGGCGGTAAAGGACAGGCCGGTGCGGGAGGGCACGTTGTAGAGGATGACAGGCAGCGCCACCCGATCGGCCAGGTGGGTATAGTGCCGGATGAGACCGGTCTGGGTGGTCTTGTTGTAATAGGGGGTCACCACCAGCAAGGCATCCGCCCCGGCGTCCTGGGCACACTGGCACAGAGAAAGAGCGGCGGCAGTGTCGTTGCTGCCAGCCCCCGCCACCACCTTGCACCGGCCCGCTGCCCGGCGGACGCAGAAGGACACCAGCTGGCCGTGCTCCTCTTCGGTGAGAACGGCGCTCTCCCCGGTGGTGCCGCAGACGCACAGAGCGTCAATCCCGGCTTCGATCTGCCGGTCAATCTGCCGGGCAAAGGCTTCGTAGTCAATGGTATGATCGGGATGAAAGGGCGTAATGAGGGCGGTGCAGGTTCCGGTGAAAACAGGGGATTTCATAAGCACTCCTTTCCAGAAAAAAGCGGCCCCGGGCCAGCTTCTGCACAAAAATTTCTTTCGTGACAGAAACCGGCCCGGGGCCGCGTGAATGGACAAAGGCTCAGCGGGGGAGGATGTACCCCTCTGCGCACAGCAGCTCGGCCAGCAGAACGCCGCCGCCTGCGGCGCCCCGCAGGGTGTTGTGGGACAGGCCCACGAACTTGTAGTCATACTGGGTGTCGGGACGCAGACGGCCCAGGGTGACGGCCATGCCGCCCTCCAGATCCCGGTCCAGCTTGGCCTGGGGACGGTCGGGCTCCTCAAAATACTGGAGGAACTGCTTGGGGGCGCTGGGCAGGTTCAGCTCCTGGGCACGGCCCTGGAAGTTCTTCCAGGCTGCTTTGATCTCCTCCTCGGTGGGCTTGTTCTTGAAGGTGACAAACACTGCGGCGGTGTGGCCGTCAGAGACCGGCACCCGCAGGCACTGGGCAGTGATGGAAGGGGTCTGGGCGGGGACGATCTGGCCGTTTTCCACGGTGCCCCAAACCTTCAGAGGCTCCTTCTCGGACTTCTCCTCCTCGCCGCCGATGTAGGGGATCAGGTTATCCACCATCTCGGGCCAGGTCTCGAAGGTTTTGCCCGCGCCGGAGATGGCCTGATAGGTGCACACCAGCACCTTCTCCAGACCGAAGGGACGCAGAGGATGCAGGGCCGGAGCGTAGGACTGGATGGAGCAGTTGGACTTAACGGCGATGAAGCCACGCTGGGTGCCCAGGCGCTTCTTCTGGTCCTGAATGACCTGGATGTGCTCGGGGTTGACCTCGGGGATTACCATGGGCACGTCGGGGGTCCAGCGGTGAGCGCTGTTGTTGGAGATCACGGGGCACTCCAGCTTGGCATAGGACTCCTCCAGGGCGCGGATCTCGTCCTTTTTCATGTCAACGGCGCAGAAGATAAAGTCCACGGAACCTGCAATCTTCTCCTTGTCGGCCTGGGCGTCCAGGACCACCAGGGACTTTGCCTCCTCAGGCATGGGAGTGGGCATGGCCCAGCGGGTTCCCACCGCCTCCTGATAGGTCTTGCCTGCGGAACGGGAACTGGCCGCCACCACAGTCAGCTGGAACCAGGGATGATTCTCCAGCAGAGAGACGAAACGCTGGCCCACCATACCGGTGGCTCCAACCACACCGACAGCGTACTTTTTCATGAAAAGGACCTCCTGACATTTGTAATACTGCCCGGACCGGGCGAAACCTGCCGCCAATGAAAAACAGCAGTTGAAAAGACAGTGGCTTTTGTACTATAATAAGATACCTGTACCGGCACCCAAAAACGAAGCCTGTATTTTTTTAAGATAGCATAGAGATTTTTTAATGTCAATGTGCAGAAAGGTTTTCCATGAAAAAAACAGGGCAGCCGGTATAGTCTATGCTCTCCCGGCCCGGGCTGCCACCCAGGAAACCGGGGAAAATTTACGGCACAAGGATTGATCCATATTAAGACATCTGATTTTTACTATGACCTGCCTCAGGAGCTCATTGCCCAGACGCCCATCCCCCAGCGGGACGCCTCCCGCCTGCTCACCCTGAACAAGGTGACAGGGGAGACCGCCCACTGCCATTTCTATGATCTGCCCGGCTTCCTCCGGCCGGGGGACTGCCTGGTGCTCAACGACTCCCGGGTGCTGCCCGCCCGGCTCATCGGCAAGCGGGAGCCCGGCGGCGGCGCCTGCGAGGTGGTGCTGCTCATCGACCGGGGGGAGAAAACCTGGGAGTGCCTGGTGCGCCCCGGGAAAAAGCTCCGGACCGGAGCAAAGCTCTCCTTTGGCGACGGCCAGCTCACCGCCGAAGTGGTGAAGGTCCTGGAGGGGGGCAACCGCCTGATCCGCTTTGACTATGAAGGAATCTTTCTGGAGATTCTGGAGCGGCTGGGCAAAATGCCCCTGCCCCCCTACATCAAGGAGGAGCTTCAGGACGCGGAACGGTACCAGACGGTATACTCCCGGGAGGTGGGCTCCGCCGCCGCTCCCACCGCCGGCCTTCACTTTACCAAGGAGCTGCTGGCGGAGATTGAAGCCATGGGGGTGCGGGTCTGCTATGTGACCCTCCACGTAGGCCTGGGCACCTTCCGCCCGGTGAAGGCAGAGGACATCGGCGACCATGAAATGCACAGCGAGTACTGCATGATCTCCGCTGAAACCGCCGGGACCATCAACCGCACCAAGCGGGAAGGGGGACGGGTGATCTGCGTGGGCACTACCTCCTGCCGCACCATCGAGAGCTGGGCGGAGGAAGACGGCACCCTGCGGGAGCACGCGGGATGGACCAACATTTTCATCTATCCCGGCTACCGGTTCAAGGTGCTGGACTGCCTGGTAACCAACTTCCATCTGCCCGAGTCCACGCTGATTATGCTGGTCTCCGCCCTGGCTGGACGGGAGCATGTGCTGGCCGCCTACCAGGAGGCGGTGGAAGCCCGCTACCGGTTCTTCTCCTTTGGAGACGCCATGTTCATTTACTGAAAAGGAGGACGCTACCGTGTTTCATCTGCTGAAAACAGAAGGCCGCGCCCGGCGGGGGGAGCTGATCTGCGCCCACGGCACCGCCCAGACCCCGGTGTTCATGAACGTGGGCACCCAGGGAGCCATCAAGGGGGCGGTCTCCGCCCACGACCTGAAAGAGGTCGGCTGCCAGATCGAGCTGTCCAACACCTACCATCTCCACCTGCGCCCCGGTGATGCCCTGGTGAAAGAGATGGGAGGACTGCACAAATTTATGGATTGGGACGGTCCCATCCTTACCGACAGCGGAGGCTTTCAGGTCTTTTCCCTGGCTGGCTTGCGGAAGATCAAGGAGGAAGGGGTGACCTTTGCCTCTCACATCGACGGCCGGCGGATCTTCATGGGACCGGAGGAGAGCATGCAGATCCAGTCCAACCTGGGCTCTGACATTGCCATGGCCTTTGACGAGTGCGTGGAGAATCCCTCGCCCTATGATTACGTCAAGCGCTCCTGCGAGCGCACCCTCCGGTGGCTGGAGCGGTGCAAGGCCGAGCACGACCGGCTCAACCAGCTGCCCGGCACAGTGAATCCCCAGCAGATGCTCTTCGGCATCAACCAGGGAGGAACCTTCCCGGACCTGCGGGTGTGGCACATGAAGCAAACGGCCCAGATCCCCTGCGACGGCTACGCCATCGGCGGCCTGGCCGTAGGGGAGCCCACGGAGACCATGTATGAGATCATCGAGGCCGTGGAGCCCCACATGCCCCAGGACAAGCCCCGCTACCTGATGGGGGTCGGCACCCCCACCAACATCATCGAGGCCGTGGCCCGTGGCGTGGACATGTTCGACTGCGTGCTCCCGGCCCGAAACGCCCGCCACGGAAAGCTCTACACCTGGGAGGGCTCCCTGAACATCAAAAACGAGAAGTATAAAAACGATCCCCGGCCCATTGACCCCACCTGCACCTGCCCGGTGTGCCGCTCCTTCTCCCGGGCCTATCTCCGCCATCTGTTCGTGGCAGGGGAGATGCTGGCCATGCGTCTGGCGGTGCTCCACAACCTGTATTTCTTCAACTCCCTGATGGCCCAGATCCGTCTGGCCCTGGACGAGGGGCGGTTTGATGACTTCCGGCGGGAGTATTCTCCCAAGCTGGCGGCCCGGCTCTGACAAAATCTGCGCAGGCAGCAAAAAATGCTTGTCAAATGCTAAAATCTATCTTATAATTGAGGATAAGTCCTAGAATTAAAGCGGAGGGAACAGCTTTGGAAATCACACTTTTACTTTTATTGCTCGTTGTTTATATCGCGATTTTCTACTTCCTGAAGATGCGCCCGGAAAAGAAGCGCAAAAAGGAGCAGGAGGAGATGAAGAAGGCTCTGGCTCCTGGCGATTCCGTCACCATGATTGACGGCATTATTGGTAATGTCTGCGCTGTGAAGGACAAGACCATTGTCATCGAGACCGGCGCAGACCGGGTCCGTCTGGAGTATGCCCACTGGGCCATTATGGAGAAGGGCGTTTCTGTGGACCAGGTCCAGAAGTAATCAAAGATCAGCATAGAGAAAACCCTCCCCGCATAGAGTCTATCAGTGATTCTGTTCGGGGAGGGATTTTTTTGCTTAAGAAAGAAGTCGACACCACCAACACCGCCAAACAGGAAGGCAGGAACCTGTCCGCGCTGATCCTGCCGGTCCTGTTCGGCACCGGGATCGCCCTGATTCTTCTTCTGCTGCTGACCCTGCTGGTGGCAGGGCTCATTCTGGGGGGCATCGCACCCGCAGAACAGGCGGGTATGGCCCTGAGCCTGTGCTCCGGGATCTGCGCCTTTGTGGGCGGGCGGTTTTCCGTCCAGAAGGGGAGTGGGCAGCCGATGCTGGCCGGGGCGGCCACCGCAGTGCTGCTCTGCCTGGTGATGATCCTCATCTGCCTGGGCAGCGGCGGCTCCATTTCTTTCCACGCCCAGTTTGCCGGAACTCTGCTGATGCTTCTGGCTGGCGGCTGTCTGTCCGGGCTGCTGGGCAGGAAGAAGAAAAAGAAGCGGAAGAAGAGATGAGCTAGCCCATGAAGAAAACGAAAAGGAAGGAACAGGGAAGAGCTCAGGAGACAAAAAACAGGGACGTGGCCCTGCTGCTGGTATCGGTGGGGTTCCTTCTGGGCGGGATCTTCGGGGGCCTGGCAGCGGGAAAGCTGCCGGCAGAAACGTACATCCAGCAATTTCTCCAGACGGCAGCTCAGGAGACCATGAAGCCGTCCCTTTGGCGGGAGCTGTGGGTGGTCTTTCGCTGGCCCGGGGCCGTAATCGTCCTCAGCTTGCTGCCTTGGGTTGGGCTGACCATTCCGCTGCTGTTTTTCCTTCGGGCGTTTCTTCTGTCTTACGGCATTGTGTCCCTGACGGTGGGCACCGGGCTTTCCGGGATTCTGTGCGCGGGCCTGCTGTTCGGCCCGACCTGTCTGCTGACGGTTCCTGTGCTTTTCGTGCTGGGCACCGAAGGGCTTCTTCGCAGGGCGGAAGAAACCGGAATCCGCCGCCAGACTGTTTTTCGGGCTGCGTTGTGTCTGCTGGCCCTGTGCCTCTGCGTGTTCCTGGATCAGGTTCTGGTGCCGCCGGTGCTGACCTGGTTTTTAAAGGCGCTGGCGGCAGGAACCTAGAAAGCCCTTGCTATGGGCAGCGAAATGGAGTATAATCAATTCAACCAATTCATGCGGCATGCTCCCCGGGAAGGGGAGCATGTTCCAGCGAAACTAGCTTCGCATAATGTAGATTTTGCGAAGTTGAAACCCTAAAAATAAGAGGGAGGCCCCTATGGCAGAATACTGGCTGGAAGCGCCCCCGGTGCTTCAGGAATTTTTAAACTACCACGAATCCATCCTGTCTCACTCCGCCAAAACGGTGGACGAGTATTTTCTGGACCTGCGGGCCTTTTTCCGCTATCTCAAGCAGCGTCGGGACCCGGCGCTGGCTCAAACGCCCATCCAGGAAATCTCCATTCTGGACGTGGACCTGGACTTTGTGGCAAAAACCCATCTGTCGGAAATCTACGGCTTTCTGACCCAGCTCACCAACGGCGCGCAGGACGGCAAAAAAGCGGAACCCTCCACACGGGCCAGAAAATGCGCCGCTATCCGTTCTTTCTTTGACTACCTGTGCCTTCACGCCCATCAGCTGGAAAACAATCCCACCCAGGCACTGAACAATCCCAAACTTCGCAAAACGCTGCCCCGGTACCTCTCCCTGTCCGAAAGTCTCAAGCTTCTGGAATCGGTCTCCGGCCCCAACGAGGAGCGGGATTACTGCATCCTGACCCTCTTTCTCAACTGCGGTCTGCGGGTGGGCGAGCTGGTGGGGCTGAACGTTCAGGACATCCGTGAGGACACCATGCGGGTGCTGGGCAAGGGCAGCAAGGAGCGGCAGCTCTACCTGAACGAAGCCTGCCTGGAGGCCCTGAGCGCCTACCTGGCCGTCCGGACGGAACCCAAAGATGAGCTCCGGCACCGGGACGCTCTCTTTGTCTCCCGGAATAAGACCCGTCTCACCACCCGGGCGGTGGAAAACATTGTCCACAAGGCGGTAACTCAGGCAGGGCTGGACCCAAAATACTCCCCCCACAAGCTCCGCCACACAGCGGCTACGCTGATGCTCAACAATGGTGTCGACGTGCGCACCCTTCAGGACGTTCTGGGCCACGAAAACCTGGGTACCACCCAGATCTACACCCACATTTCCGATGCCAACCGGAAAATGGCAGTGGACGCCAATCCCCTGGCACACGTAAAAAAACAGGAAGACTGAACCGACCCCGGCGATAAATTTATCGCCGGGGTCCGTTTATTCACAGATATGGTCCAGGCCCTGGGCAAAGATGGTGCGCACATGGTCGTCGGCCAGGGCGTAATAGACCATCTTCCCTTCCCGCCGGGACCGCACCAGCCGGGCCTGCTTCAGGATGCGCAGTTGGTGGGAGATGGCGGACATGGTCAGACCCAGCAGATCCGCAATATCCCCCACGCCCCGCTCCTCTTCAAACAGGGCGTAGAGAATCTTGATGCGGGTGCTGTCCCCGAAAATCTTGTACAGCTCCGCCAGGTCGCACAGCAGGCCCTCGTCCGGCATGGACTTGCGGGGGTCCTGTTCGTGGTTTTCATGGTTCTGCATTGCTCACCCCTCCTGCAGCTTGCTCAGAAGTTCCTCCAGGGTCAGCACCGGGATGCCCAGCTGCTGGGCCTTGGTGAGCTTACTGCCTGCGGCTTCCCCGGCCAGCAGAAAGCTGGTCTTTTTGGAAACGCTGCCGGTGACCTTCCCGCCGTGGTCCGTCACCAGCTGGGCGGCCTCTTCCCTGCTCATCCCCGGCAGGGTCCCGGTGATCACCACCGTCTGGCCGGAAAGTGGCAGATCCTCGGCCGGCGGGGCCGCTACCTCCTGGGCCATGTTCACCCCGGCGGCTTTCAGCTTTTCAATCACATGGAGATTCCGGGGCTGGCGGAAGTACTCATACACGCACTTGGCGGAGATGGGGCCGATATCGTTCACCGCCACCATGTCCTCTTCCGAGGCCGCCGCCAGGGCGTCGAAGGTGCCGAAATGGTTCATAAGAGCCTGGGCGGCAGACTTGCCCACGTTGGAGATTCCCAACCCGGTAAGCAGCCGGGCTGGGGGATTCTTTTTGGCCTTTTCGATAACCCCCAGGAGCTTGTCGGTGTTCTTTTCTTTGCCGATGATCCCCTTCTCAATCAGCGCCTCCCGGTGTTGGGAGAGGGTGAAGATATCCGCCACGTCGGACAGATAGCCCTGCTGAATCAGGTCGTGGACATACACCGCGCCGAAGCCCTTCATGTCCATGGCGTCCCGGGCCACAAAGTGGCCGATGAGCCGCTCCAGCTGGGCAGGGCAGTTCAGGTTCACGCACTTAATGTCCGCCGTGTCCTCCCGGACTGCCGGCTCCCCGCACACGGGGCAGACCATGGGGATTTGGAACACCTGGGCACCCTCCGGCTGCTTTTCTGCCGCCACCCCCACGCACTTGGGGATCACTTCCCCGGACTTTTCAATGAGCAGCGTAGAGCCCAGGCAGATTCCCAGGCCGGTGATATAGTCCTGGTTGTGAAGGGTGCACCGGGAAACCGTGGTGCCGCACAGGCGCACCGGCTCAAAGACGGCAGTGGGGGTGATTTTCCCGGTGCGGCCCACAGACAACTCAATGTCCAGAAGTTTTGTCTCCTTCCGCTCCGGAGGATACTTATAGGCCACCTGGTACCCGGCGTTTTTGGCGGTGTCCCTTAGCTGGGTCCGCAGGTCCAGGTCGTTGACCTTGATCACCGCTCCGTCAATGTCATAGGGCAGAGAACCCCGCATCTCCCCGATGGTCTGGATGGCCTGCCAGATCTCCTCGTTGGTTTGGCAGACATAATAATGGGCAATCACCGTAACCCCGCAGTCCTTCAGAAAATCATACGCCTCCGCATGGGTACGCAAGGTCTTTCCCTTTACATCTTGAATATTAAAAACGAAGAAGGACAGGCCCCGCTCCTTGGTGATGGAGGCGTCCAGCTGGCGGAGGGTTCCGGCGGCGCAGTTGCGGGGATTGGCGAAGGTCTTCTTTCCCAGCAGCTCCTGCTTTTCGTTGACGGCATCAAAGGCGGCGGTGGTCATGTAGACCTCTCCCCGCAGCTCCAGATACTCCACCGGCTGGCGGAGCTGAACAGCTACGTCGCTGATCACTTTGGCGTTGGCGGTAACGTCCTCCCCGAAGTTCCGGCCGTCCCCCCGTGTAATGGCGGTGACCAGCTTCCCCTGCTCATAGCGCAGGGCCATGGAGAGACCGTCAATCTTGGTCTCCACCAGGAAGGTGATTTCCTCCCCCAGTTTTTCCCGGCAGTCATTTGCAAAATGCTCCACCTCTTCCCGGGTGAACAGGTCCTGCATGGACAGCATAGGAACCCGGTGGGGCACCAGCACCCCGGCGGAGCGCTTGGCCTTTCCCCCTACCCGCTGGGTGGGCGAGTCCGGGGTAATCAGGTCGGGGTGCTCCGCCTCAATGGCCTTCAGTTCCCGCATGAGGGCATCGTACTCGCCATCAGAGATGCTGGGGTTGTCCTCGTTGTAGTAGAGGTTGCTGTGATGGTTCAGTTGGGCGCGGAGCTCCTCCGCCCGCTTGGCTGCGTCCATAGGGATGCCCTCCTTTTCTTGTGTTGTGCCTATTATTTCCGCAAAAGCTCCTCGGCAGCCAGCAAAATGCCAAGCTTGCCAGATTCATAGGTGAGGCCGCCCTGCATGTACACCGTGTAAGGCGGGCGCATGGGGGCGTCGGCAGACAGTTCAATGGAAGCCCCCTGGATGAAGGCGCCGGCGGCCATAATCACCGGGCAGTCATAGCCGGGCATATCCCAGGGCACCGGAGTGACGTAGGAGTCCACCGGCGCGCCGGCCTGAATGCCCTTGCAGAACTTCTCCACCGCCTCCGGGGTTTTCAGGTGGATCATCTGGATGATGTCGTGGCGAATATCCGTGGAGGCAGGGTCCGTCTGGTAGCCCAAAAGTTCCATGAGCTTGGCGGCAAACACCGCCGTCTTGGTGGCCTGGGCAACCGTGTGGGGCGCCAGGAACAGCCCCTGGTAGAGGGCGCGGTTATTTCCCAGGGAAGCGCCGCACTCCCGGCCGATGCCGGGCACGGTCATGCGCATGGCGGTGCTCTCCACCAGGTCATGGCGGCCGGCCACATAGCCTCCCATGGGGGCCAGTCCCCCGCCGGGGTTTTTAATGAGGGAGCCCATAATCAGGTCCGCCCCCACCTGGGAGGGCTCGATGGTCTCCACAAACTCTCCGTAGCAGTTGTCAACCAGGATGTTTACCTTCGGATTGGCCTTCCGGATCACCTGGCAGATCTCCTGAATCTTGGCAACGGACAGAGAGGCCCGGGTGGCATAGCCCCGGGAGCGCTGGATGAGCACAGCCTTCACCTTTTCGTCCTGCACCGCCTGAGCAATGCCGGGCAGATCCGGGGTGTTCTCCGGGGTCAGGTCCACCTGGCGGTAAATCACACCGAACTCCTTCAGGGAGCCGTTGCCGTCTCCAGTGATGCCAATGACCCCCTGGAGGGTGTCATAGGGAGCCCCAATGGCGGAAACCAGCACGTCTCCAGGGCGCAGAACCCCGTAAAGCGCGGAGGCAATGGCATGGGTTCCGTTTACGAAATTAATCCGGACCATGGCATCTTCCGTACCGAAGATATCAGCGTAGATTTCCCCCAAGGCCTCCCGGCCCAGGTCGTCATAGCCGTAGCCGGTGGTGCCGTGGAAGAAAGACTCGGCCACCTTGTGCTTCTGGAAGGCGGCCAGGACCTTCTGGGTGTTGAATTCCGCAATCTCGTCAATGCGGGCAAACTGCTCAGCGCAAGCTGCCTGAGCCTGCGCGCCAAGGGCGCGGACGCGGTCACTTATCTGTAAAGGCATATTATATTACATCCTTTGGAAATTCAAGATTTTTCTGAGCAAACGCTGCAATCAGGCGAGAAACAGCCCGCACGTCAGCGGTCTCCACCATCTCTACCGGGGAGTGAATGTACCGGCAGGGAATGGAAATGCCGCCGGTGCGCACACCAGCCCGGGTCACATGGATGGAGCCCCCGTCCGTTCCCCCGGCGGTGATCACATCCCGCTGGAAAGGGATTTCCCTTTCCTGTGCAAGCGCTGCAAGGGTTTCTACCATTTCCGGGTGGCAAATAACGGAGCTGTCCATCACCTTGATGGCTGCGCCGCCCCCCAGAACAGAGCTGCCCTTTTTGCTGTCCCCCAGCTCCTGGCCCACGGTAACATCCACGGCAATGCCGTAGTCCGGGTCAATGGCATAGGCGGCGGTCTTGCTGCCCCGCAGACCCAGCTCCTCCTGGGTGGTAAAGACAAAGTAGAGGTCGCTGGTGTGCTCCCGGATCAGGCTCAGGGCCTCCAGCATGGCAGCGCAGGAGATGCGGTTGTCCAGATAGGGGGAGATCAGCCGGGTCTCCGTAGAAAAGGAGGGCATCCGGGAGACGGCGGTGTCCCCCACCTGGACCAGGCGGCGGGCATGGGCCTCGTCCTTGGCGCCGATGTCCAGGTAGAGGTCGTTGACGGTCATATCCTTCAGGGCCACCCCCTGGCGCAGGGCCACCAGGCCGCACACCCCGTTTTTAAAGCGGAAGGGGGTATGTAAAATACTCTCCGGATGAATCCCCCCCAGCTTGCCAAAGGAGAGGTAACCATCCTTGTCAATGTGGGTGACGATCAGGCCGATGGAATCCATGTGGGCGGCGAAGAGCGCCTTGGGGCCCGGTCCCTTTTTGTGGACGATGAGATTGCCCAGGGTATCAATCCGGCAGTCGTCCGCATAGGGTTCAGCCAGACCCTGGATGGTGGCGGCAATTTGCCGCTCATCTCCGGCCGGGCCGTGGCAGGCGTTGAGCATTTGAATGACAGACAAATAATCCATTGCAATCCTTCTCCTTATTCCATGGTGGAAACGGCTTTTACAAACAGCCGTGCCAAATCAAGTATCAGGCGGCAGTCCTCCAGGGAGGCCACACTGGAGGGGGTGTGCAGGTACCGCACAGCGGCGGAGATGGCCGCCACCCGGACCCCTTCCTTGCTCCGCTGGATGGCGCCGGCGTCCGTACCCCCGGAGATGTACTCCTTGGTCTGCCAGGGAATCTGATTGTCCTGAGCCAGGGTGCGGAGCAGCTCAAACAGCCCCCGGTCGTAGACCGTGCCCCCGTCCATGTAGGGGATCACGGGCCCCCTGCCGGGGGAACACACCTTCAGGTGGTCCGCCATGTCCGGCAGGTCGGCGGCAGTGGTGCCCTCCAGAACCAGGGCGATATCCGGGGTGACGGAAAAGGCCGCCCCAAAGGCTCCCCGGGTGCCCACCTCCTCCTGCACGGTAAAGACAAAGGTGCAGTCCATGGGAAGTTCTTCCTTTAAAAGCTCCAGCATCACGGCGCAGCCGACGCGGTCGTCAATGGCCTTGGCCTTCAGCAGTCCGTGGCCGAATTCCAGCACGTCCGAGTCAAACACCGCCACATCGCCGGAGGTTACATGGGCCTTGGCCTCCTCCCCGCTTTTTGCGCCGATGTCAATGTAGAGGTCCTTCAGCTTGGGGACCTTCTTTTCCTCCTCGGCTGTGGTCAGGTGGTAAGCCTTGAGGCCGATCACCCCGGGAAGCCGTTCCTCTCCCACCAGCACCCGCTTGCCGATAAGCACCCGGCGGTCGATGCCCCCCACAGTGTCAAACTTCAAATATCCCTCGTCGGTGATGGTGTGGATCATCAGGCCCACCTCGTCCATGTGGGCGGCCAGCATCAGCTTTTTGCCCCCGGGGACAGCCCCCTTCTTTTCCAGGATCAGGTTTCCCATGGCGTCCGTCCGAATCCGCTCCACATAGGGAGCCGCCTGGGCCCGGAGATAGTCCCGGACCGCGTCCTCATGGCTGGAAACGCCGGGCAGGGCGCAAAGTTCCTTCAGCGTATCAATCAGCAAGGAACTCCCCTCCTTCCTTGGCAAGGTCCTGCACGAAAGCCGCCAGCAGGCGGGCCGTGGCCTCCAGATCAGCCAGGTCCAGGGTTTCCACGGGGCTGTGCATGTACTTGAGCGGCAGGGAAAGAACCGCAGTGGCAATCCCCTCCCGGGCGGTCTGCACCCGCCAGGCGTTGGTGCCGCTGTGGCCGGTCATCACCTCAGGAGCCCAGGAGATGTCCTTCTCCCTGGCCTTGGCGATGAAACGGTCGCTCATCCAGCGGGCGATGTTGGGGCCGATGCCGATGACCGTCCCCTTTCCGGCGGGGAAGGTCCCCTCCTTGGGTCCGTCGGGGGTCCGGGCATGGGTCACGTCCACCGCCACAAAGCAGTGGGGCTGGAGGGCAAAGGCCCCCACCAGCGCGCCGCCCCCGTTGGTCTCCTCCCGGCTGCTGCCCATGATATAAAGATCCACGTCCAGGGGGGTGTCCTTCAGCAGTTCCGCTGCCCGGAGCAAGGTCACAAAGCCCGCCCGGTCGTCCAGCGCCTTGCTGCTGACCACGCCGTTTAAGTGGGTCTGAAAACTCCCTCTGGGCACGGCAAAGGTGCCCACCAGGGCCTCCCCCTCCTCCTGGGTCAGGCCTGCGTCAATGCGCAGCTGGTCCAGGGACAGGCTCTTATTGCTGTCCCCTGGCTTCTGCACATGGGGCGGCAGCACGGCGATCAGGCCGAAGCAGGGGGGCTGGGTGAGAATGGTGACCTCCCGGTTGGGGAGCATCCGGGGGTCGATGCCTCCCACAGAGCGGAACCGGAGAAAGCCCTCCTCCGCCCCGGTGATGAGCAGGCCCACCTCGTCCAGGTGGGCGTCCAGCACCACCCGCTTGGCGTTGGGCTTTCCGCACCGGCGCAGACCCACCACGTTGCCGAACCGGTCGGTCCACACCTGGTCCACAAGGGGACGAAGCAGATCCATGGCCTGCTCCGCGGTCTCCCCTTCCCGGCCGGAGGGGCCGGAGCAGGCGCACAGGGCGGCCAGGCTTGCAGAAATATCCATAGTGATGACTCTCCTTTATACCAGGTCGTTCACGATCTCCTTGAAGATCCTGCCCCGCTGGGCAAAGTTTTTGAAGTGATCGAAGGAGGCGCAGGCGGGGGACAGAATGACTACGTCTCCTTCTTCTGCCGCTTGGTGAGCGGCCAGAACAGCCTCCTTGAAGTCGTCCTTGCGGATAATGGCGGGATGCCCCTCCTGATACCCTTCCGTCTGAACCACCGCCTGGTAGATCTTGTCTGCCGTGTGGCCGGTGAGGACCAGGGTCTTAACATGCTCCAGGACTTCCGTGCCCAGCACGTCGAAGGGGATCTTCTTATCGTAGCCCCCGGCAATGAGGATGACCTTCTGGGAGAAAGACCGCAGGCCGGCAATGGTCCGGGTGGGGCTGGAGGCGATGGAGTCGTTATAATACCGCACGCCCCGGATGGTGCGCACCAGCTCGATCCGGTGCTCCACCCCGGGGAAGGTCTCCGCCGTGTGGAGGATCACCTGGTCAGGAACCAGCCCCTGGACAGCGGCGATGGCGGCCAAGTAGTTTTCCACGTTGTGCTGGCCGGGGATGAGGATGCGGCTGGTGTCAAACAGGACCCGGCGCTGGCCGTTCCGGGCCACCACAATGTTCCCGTCCTCCACATAGGTGCCGTTTTCCAGGCTCTGGCGGCGGCTGAATTCCAACACCCGGCCGGGCGCCCGGCCGGCCATCTCCCGGGTAAGCTCGTTGTCCCGGTTGAAGATGGCGATGTTTTCCCGGCTCTGATGGGAGAAGATATTTTCCTTGGCCTGGGCATATTCCTCCATGGACTTGTGGATGTCCAGGTGGTTGGGGGACAGATTGGTGAACACGGCGATATCCGGGCTCTGGGAGAGGGTCATGAGCTGGAAGGAGGACAGTTCTAGCACTGCGAAATCCTCCGGCTTCATGTCCCCTGCCTCGGACAGAAGGGGCTTTCCGATGTTGCCCCCCAGGTGAACGGTATACCCAGCGTTTTTCAGCATTTCCGAAATGAGGGTGGTGGTGGTGGTCTTTCCGTCGCTGCCGGTGACGGCGATGATCTTGCAGGGGCAGACCTGGAAGAAGATCTCCATCTCCGAGGTCAGCACGCTTCCCTTCTCCTGGGCGGCCACAAAGGGCGGGATGTCCGGCCGGATGCCGGGAGAGCGGAAGATCACGTCCTGGTCCAGATCATCCAGATAGGTCGGTCCCAGGCGAAGCTCTGTGCCCAGCTCCTCCAGCTCGTCTGCCAAAGGCCCGAAGGCTTCCCGGGTGTTTTTATCGCAGGCGGTGACGGCAATGCCCGCCTTCCGCAGCGTTTTGATCAGCGGGGTGTTGGAAACCCCAATGCCAATGACGGCGACCCGTTTCCCCTGGAGGGAATCCAGGTACCCTTGCAGTGTGATGGCCATGTGCTGTTCCTCCTGTTCGTTCCAGCGATTCACGCGAAAGATCGGTAAAAAATCCGGTGCAGCCCCCGTAAAGCAGGTCTGCGCATACGTTGTTAGTATACGCCATACACACGGTAATTTCAAGAAATCTTTCCATTTCTCGTCCGCAAAACAACCGCCCTGCTGGGGATGCCAGCAGGGCGGTTTGATATCATGCGAGATTTTGCTCATAGAGCAGGGCCAGGCCCTTGGAGAGCAAGTGGGGATCGTAAACATGGGGGTGGCTGCAAAGCTGCTCCACATAGCGGGCCAGTCCCCCGGTGATCACCAGGGTCACGGGCTTTCCCAGCTCGGACTCGATGCGGGAGACCATCCCGTCCACCATGGCCGCCGTGCCTACCACGGCGCCGGAGAGCATACACTCCTGGGTGTTCCGGCCAATCACATAGTCCGGGGTGTCTAGGTCCACGTTGGGCAACTGGGCCGCCCGGTCACTGAGGGCGGACAGGCTGGTGTCCAGCCCGGGGGCGATGATCCCCCCCAGAAAACGCCGGTCCTCGTCCAGCACGTTGAAGGTGGTGGCGGTGCCCATGTCCACTGTGACGGCGGGCAGAGGGAACTGGTTGGCCACCCAGGCGGCGTCCACCAGCCGGTCCAGCCCCACCTGGCTGGGGTCCGGAACCTGCATGGTGAGTCCGGTCCGGCTGTCTTTGGTGATGAGCACAGGGGGCTTTCCGGTGATGATGCGCACGCAGCTGCTGAGGGGCGCGATGAGACAGGGGACCACGCTGGAGAGGACGGCCCCCTCAAACACAGACGGGTCACACTTTTTCTTTTTCAGCAGCCAGCGAATTTCCCGCAGGTAGTCGGTGGTCTTCCAGGCGGGGACGGTGTCGATCTTTCCGCAGAAATGGACGGTGTACCCCTGCTCGGGGTCCCGTTCCAGACCGCCCAGGCTGACGGTGGTGTTGCCGATGTCAATGGTGAGGATCATACGCTGTCTCCCCTTTTTCCGTTTTTCAGGCCTGCCGGTGCTGCTGGATCTCGTCCAGCAGCTGGGCGGCCACCTGGTCCTTGCCCATAAGGGGCAGCTGCTTGGTCTCCTCTTTGGTAATGATGGTGACCACGTTGGTGTCCACGCCGAAGCCGGCGCCTTCCACCTTCAGGTTGTTGGCCACAATCATGTCCAGGTGCTTTTTGTCCAGCTTGGCCCGGGAGTTTTCCAGCATGTCCCGGGTCTCCATGGAAAAGCCGCAGACGAACAGGCCGGGGTGACGGTTCTGGGCCACCCAGCCCAGAATGTCGCTGGTGCGGGAGAGGGGGATGCTCATCTCCCCTTCCTTCTTCTTCATCTTGTCCTCAGCCACGTTGGCAGGACGGTAATCCGCCACAGCAGCAGCCTTGATAAGAATATCAGTCTCCGGCAGAGCCTCCTGGATAGCGGCCAGCATATCCGCCGCAGTGGTCACGGGCTTGGTCTCCACAAAGGGGACCGGGTCCAGAGCCACAGGTCCGGAGATCAGGGTGACCTGCGCCCCCCGGAGCATGGCCTCCCGGGCGATGGCATAACCCATGCGGCCGGTGCTGTGGTTGGTGAGATACCGCACCGGGTCCAAGGCTTCCTGGGTGGGACCGGCGGTCACCGTGACCCGGACCCCTGCCAGGTCCTTCTCCCGGGCGATCTCCCGGCAGATGTGGTCCAGCAGGACCTCGGGCTCCGGCAGCTTTCCGCTGCCCACTGCCTGACAGGCCAGCACGCCGCTGGCGGGCTGGATGATGCCGAAGCCGTACCGCTCCAAGGTTGCCAGATTGTCCTGGGTGATGGGGTTTTCCAGCATGGCGGTGTTCATGGCCGGGGCAACCAGCTTTTTGCACTTGGCAGCCAGCACCACGGTGGTGAGCATGTCGTCGGCAATGCCGTGGGCCAGCTTGGCGATCACGTTGGCGGTGGCCGGGGCGATCAGGATCAGATCGGCGGCAGTGGCCAGGGAGATATGGGTGATATCGTACTGGAAGTCCCGGGCGAAGGTATCCACCACGCACCGGTTGTTGGTGAGGGATTCAAAGGTCAGGGGTGTGATGAACTGGGTGGCGTTCTCGGTCATGACCACGTGGACGTCCGCCCCGGCCTTGCGCAGGGCGCTGGCCACGTTGGGCATTTTGTAGGCGGCAATGCCGCCGGTGACGCACAGCAGAACGCACTTTCCTTGCAGATTTTCCATTCTCAACGCTCCATTTTCCGGCAGACAGCTTACATATCCTTCAGCAGGCCGTGCTTCTCATAGGTAGTGACCCGGGCGATCTTGTTGTTCTCGTCCACAAAGACCACGTTGGGGTGATAGTCGTTTTTGACTTCCTCGGGGGTCATCTGGGCGTAGGACATGATGATGATCTTGTCCCCCACGCTGACGCAGCGGGCGGCTGCGCCGTTGAGACAGATCATCCCGGAACCGGCTTCCCCGGCGATGGTATAGGTCTCAAACCGGCTGCCGTTGTCGATGTCCACGATCTGGACCTTTTCATATTCCAGAATCCCGGAGGCGTCCAGCAGATCCTGGTCCACGGTGATGGAACCCACATAGTTGAGCTCTGCCTGGACCACAGTGGCCCGGTGAATCTTTCCCTTCAGCATTTCTACGGTCATGTTGTTACGCTCCCTTTTCTACAATGAAGTTATCAATCAGGCGGGTCTTGCCGATATAAACTGCCATAGCCACCAGAACGGTACCCTGAATCTGGTCCACAGGCATCATGGTCACGCCGTCCACGGCGGAGACATAGTCGATCCGGGCCAGAGGCTCTGTCTGGATGTTGGCGGTCATCGCCGCTACAATCTTGTTGGCGTCGGTCTCCCCTTCCTCCACCATCTTCTGGCCCAGGAAGATGGACTTGGACAGGATCAGGGCTGCCTGCCGCTCCTCGGGGCTCAGGTAGGTGTTTCGGGAGGACTTGGCCAGACCGTCCTCTTCCCGGACGATGGGGCAGCCCACGATCTCGATGCCGTAAGACATATCCCGGACCATCCGGCGAATGATGGCCAGCTGCTGGGCATCCTTCTGGCCGAAAAAGGCCTTGTCAGGGGTTACGATATTAAAGAGCTTGGAGACCACGGTGCACACCCCACGGAAGTGGATGGGGCGGGTCTTGCCGCACAGCTGCTTGGGCATGTCAGAGAGAATTTCCACATAGGTGGCCGCATCCTCGGCGTACATCTCGGACACCTCAGGGTGGAAGACCATGGCGCAGCCGTGCTCCTCCAGCAGGGCGCAGTCCCGGTCGAAATCCCGGGGATAGGCCTCCAGGTCCTCGTTGGGGCCGAACTGGGTGGGATTGACAAAGTCGGAAGCCACCACCCGGTCACACATGGAGACGGCCTTATCCACTAAGCTGGCGTGGCCCTCGTGAAGGTAACCCATGGTGGGCACCAGGCCCACGGTGAGCCCCTCCTGCTTCCACGCCCGCACCTGGGCGCGCACTTCTTCGATGGTTGTCGCAATGACCATAGTTGATCTCCTCACAGTACAGAACAGATTTTAAAAGGTTCCTCGGGGTTATATTCCCGGTCCAGCCGGGACAGGATTGCGTCGGAGCAGTCGCTCTTGCTGTAGGACTCCTTGGCCGTGGGGAAGGAGCCGTCCTTCACCTGGCTGTCGTAATCCTGGAAGGCCCGCTTCATTATCTGGCCCACCTGGGCAAAGGTCTTAACAAATTTAGGCACGTGGTCGCCGTTGATGCCCAGCATATCCTGGAAAACCAGAACCTGCCCGTCGCAGCCACTGCCGGCGCCGATTCCGATGGTAATGATGTCCAGCTTCTTGGTGATGAGGGCAGCCAGCTTGGGGGGCACGCACTCCAGCACAACGGCGAAGGCGCCGGCCTCCTGCACAGCCAGAGCGTCCTCCAGCACCCGGCGGGCGCTGTCCTCTTCCTTCCCCTGGACCTTAAAGCCGCCGTAAGAGTGGTAAGACTGGGGGGTCATGCCCACATGGGCGCAGACGGGAATCCCCGCGGCGGTAATGGCGCGGATCTGAGGACAGACCTCCTTGCCCCCTTCCAGCTTCACGCAGTCCACCATGGCTTCCTTCATCATCCGCCCGGCGTTGGTCAGCGCCTGCTCGGGCGAGACCTGATAGCTCATAAAGGGCATATCCAGCACCACAAAGGTATTTTTGCAAGCCCGGGCCACACTGCGGCCATAGATAATCATCTCATCCACGGTGACAGGCAGCGTGTCGGGATAGCCCTGCATGGTCATGCCAAGGCTGTCGCCGACAAGGATCGTATTGATCCCAACTTCATCCATAAGGCGGGCGGTAGAATAGTCGTAACAGGTCAGCTGAGAAATTTTCTCTCCTCTGGCCTTCATTGCGGCCAGGGTGGCAACCGTATTCTGTTTCATATACTCGATCCTTCCTTTAGTATGTCGTTCATGGGCGCATAGTCTGTGTCAGGGTGCTTTTTCCGGGCCAAGTCTGCCAGTTTCCGGGAGGCTGCCCGATAGAGCTGGCGGGAGGAGTCATCAGGCAGGCAGGCCAGATGCTTGGCGACGGTCTCTGTGTCGCACCGCTCCACCGGGCCGGTGAGAGCCGCCTCCGGCCCGTCCTGGATGAGATGCTCCAGGTTGGCCCGCATCAGGGGGGCCAGGGCGGAAAGGGCCAGCTCCTGGGAAAAGCCGCAGCTGCCCAGCAGCTCCAGGCTCTCCTGCACCAGGGCGCAGACCAGGTTGCTGGCCATGGCGCAGGCGGCGTGGTAGCGGACCTTCCCCTCTCCGGAGATGATCTGCACCCTGGGGCCCAGGGCCGTGAGCGTGTCCCGCCACCAGGTCAGGTGGGGGCCCTCCCCTTCCAGGCAGAAAAAAGCACCCGGCAATTCCCGATAGGCAGTGTACTTACTGCTGACAGGGAACAGCGGGTGGATCGAATAATGGTAAGCGCCGGTGTCTGCTACGCCGGGAAAAGCTTCCCGGGCAGTCATGGCGCCGCTGCAATGACAGATTTGTTTTCCTGTGAGCCCATACTCCCTCAGCTGGGTAAAAACCAAGGGAATCATTCCGTCTGGAACAGTCAAAAAGAGCGCGTCACTATCCTGAACCAATGACATGAGGCTGTCGTATTGCTTCGTGCTGGTAAATAACGCCGCTTCCTGGGCCGATCCTTGGTGCCTGCTGTAGTAGCCGGTCACCGGAATGCCGCCCTGAACAAAAAACTTGCCCAGGGAGAAGCCAACTTTTCCTGCTCCTATGAATCCAATTTTCATCGTATCACCCTGCTTTCTTTTCGGCAGGTGACGCGGTGCTTTTCCGTTCCGCAAAGACGGAGCTCCAGGGAATTTGCCGGTACAGTTTCCAATTCTTCGGAATACCATCCGCTTGGGTCCGGCGCTGAAAAAACAGCAGGCCAAACCAACGCCGACATTGTAACATTCGACACAAAAGATGTAAAGGATTATTTTTAAAAATTGTAAAAAATTTGCGTCTCTTTTTCCCGTTTTCCGCAGAAAATGAACCGGGCCTTCCCGCACTCGGAAAGGCCCGGCTTCGGTTTGTCAAAGTTTGCAGTGGCAGGTTCCGCTGCATCCGGCGCAGCCGCCGCCGCAGGTGGACTGACCGCGCTTTTTCTGGCGGACCAGATGGACGACGATGGAACCGACAATCACCGCCAGCACCGCGGACAGGACGATAGTACCTGCATTACTCGCCAAGAAATGTAACATGGATGATTCCTCCTGTTTCGCAGTTTCGGGAAAGATGGTTCGGCTTAAACAGCAGCCTTAGACTTGCCTCTGCTCTTGAGGGTGGTGGCCTCCTTGTAGGGGCGGAAGAGCATATAGACAATCAGGACAATAAAGACAATCGCGACGATCACGCCGATGATGTTGGGGCTGCCGGTGAAGAGCATCCCCAGCTGATAGATGATGAGGGAGACCACATAGGCCAGGCCGCACTGGTAGCCGATGGCGAACCAGGTCCACTTGGCGGAGTTCATCTCCCGGCGGATGGCGCCGATGGCGGCAAAGCAGGGGGCGCACAGCAGGTTGAAGGCCAGGAAGGCATAGCCTGCCAGGGCGCTCATACCCTCGAAGTCCAGCACGCCGAAGACGCCCACGACCTCTTCCTTGGCCACAAGGCCCATGATGGTGGCAACAGTGGCCTTGATGTTTCCAAAGCCCAGGGGGGAGAAGATCCAGCAGATGGCGCCGCCGATGATGCCCAGGACGCTCTGCTCCAGCTCCATCTCGGTGCTGAACATAAACTGTCCGTCCACCACGCCGAAGCAGGAACCGGCCCAGATCACGATGGAGGCCAGCAGGATGATGGTGCCGGCCTTCTTAATAAAGGACCAGCCGCGCTCCCACATGGAGCGGAGGATGTTGCCCACGGTGGGCCAGTGATAGGCGGGCAGCTCCATCACGAAGGGAGCGGGGTCGCCGGAGAACATCCGGGTCTTCTTCAGCATAATGCCGGAGATGACGATGGCAGCAATACCCAGGAAGTATGCGCTGGGGCCTACCCACCAGGCGCCGCCGAAGATGGCCACAGCGATAAGGGAGATGATGGGCAGCTTGGCACCGCAGGGGATGAAGGTGGTGGTCATAATGGTCATGCGGCGGTCCCGTTCATTTTCAATGGTACGGGAGGCCATGACGCCGGGGACGCCGCAGCCGGTGCCGATGAGCATGGGGATGAAGGACTTGCCGGACAGGCCGAAGCGGCGGAAGATCCGGTCCATCACAAAGGCGATCCGGGCCATGTAGCCGCAGGACTCCAGGAAGGCCAGGAAGATAAACAGCACCAGCATCTGGGGAACGAAACCCAGCACCGCGCCCACACCGGCCACAATGCCGTCCAGAATCAGGCTCTGGAGCCAGTCAGCGCAGCCCACGGCGTTCAGGCCATTTTCCACCAGCACGGGGATGCCGGGCACCCAGGTGCCGAACTCGGAGGTGTCCGGGGCGTTTTCCATGGCCTCGTCATAGATGGCGGAAATATCGTACCCGGCCTCTGCCAGGGCGTCGCCGTAGGAGCCGTAGGCCTCGTCAAAGGCGCCGAAGTCCTCTTCCTCGATGGCGCCCAGGATGTCCTCCGCGCCAACCACACCGGCGTCCACGGCGGCCTGGACGTTCAGCACCAGCTCGTCGGTGTAGACGTTTTCCGCGGCGTAGTCGGCCATAGCGGACTCATAGGCTGCCGAACCGCTGCCGAAGAGGTGGAAGCCGTCGCCGAACAGGCCGTCGTTGGTCCAGTCGGTGACCCAGGTGCCAACGGTGCTCACGGAGATGTAGTAAACCACGATCATAACCAGGGCGAAAATGGGCAGGGCGGCAAACCGGTTGGTAACCACCCGGTCGATCTTATCGGAAACCGTCATCTGACCGGCGCTCTTCTTTTTGTAGCATCCCTTCAGCATAGAAGCGATGTAGACGTACCGCTCATTGGTGATGATGCTCTCAGCATCGTCATCCAGCTCCTCCTCGGCAGCCTGGATGTCCTTTTCAATGTGTGACATCACTGCCTGGGGAAGGTTCAGCTTTTCCAGCACCTTGTCGTCCCGCTCAAAGATCTTAATGGCGTACCACCGCTGCTGCTCTGGGGGCATGTCGTGAACCGCCGCCTCTTCAATGTGGGCCAGGGCGTGCTCCACTGCGCCGCTGAAGGTGTGCTGGGGGATGGTTGCGTCAGAACCCGCCGCGTCGATGGCCGCCTGGGCAGCCTCCATAACGCCGGTCCCCTTCAACGCAGAGATCTCCACCACCGGGCAGCCCAGCTCCCGGGACAGCTCTTTAATGTCAATATGGTCCCCGTTCTTCTTCACCAGGTCCATCATGTTGATGGCCAGCACCACGGGGATGCCCAGCTCTGTCAGCTGGGTGGTTAAGTACAGGTTGCGCTCCAGGTTGGTGCCGTCCACAATGTTCAGGATGGCGTCAGGCCGCTCCCCCACCAGATAGTTTCTGGCCACCACTTCTTCCAGGGTATAGGGAGACAGGGAATAGATGCCGGGAAGGTCCATAATGACCACGTCCTTGTGGCCCTTGAGTTTCCCTTCCTTCTTCTCCACCGTAACGCCGGGCCAGTTGCCGACGAACTGGTTGGAGCCGGTGAGGGCATTGAACAGGGTGGTTTTGCCGCAGTTCGGATTGCCCGCCAAAGCAATGCTCAGTTCTCGCGCCATGTTCTCTCTCCTTTACGATACATTTGGTTAGACAAAGCTAACCTTTTGGGGTAAAAAAACGGGAGATTCTCCCGTTTGATCGGTTCAAAACCCGGGGAGCAGACTCACTCCACCTCAATCATTTCCGCGTCTGCCTTCCGCAGAGAAAGCTCATACCCGCGGACGGTAACCTCCACAGGGTCTCCAAGGGGAGCCACCTTGCGGACATAGACCTCCACGCCCTTGGTGATGCCCATGTCCATAATGCGCCGCTTCACCGCGCCCTCGCCGTGGAGCTTCACCACGCGAACCGTCTGGCCGATTTTGGCCTGCCTGAGTGTGTTCATGTCTGCGCCTCCTTTACACCATAATCTTCCCTGCCATCTCCCGGCTGATGGCGATGCGGGAATCCTTTACATTGACAATCAGATCTCCACCGATGGCGGAAATCACCGTAACCCGACCGCCTACCACAAAACCCAGGTTTTCCAGGTGCTTTTTGGTTTCCGGTTTTCCGCCAACTCTGCGAATGATATTCTCCTCGCCGGCGTCTGCAAACGTCAGGGGCATCATGACTTCGCCTCCAGTTTCTATCATTGTATCCAGGATCTTTTTGGGTTAGCGCATTCTAACCAACGAACGAAAGAAATAGTTAGTCTTAACTAACTATTGCACAGTTTACCTCGTTTCCTCTTTGCTGTCAATGGTTTTTTGCGGTTTTTCTTCCCAGGCAAAAACTTTGGTTTTTCCCACAAGAAGTTAGCGCGCGCTAACAACGGAAGCTGTGCAGATTCACAAGACAAAACCGGGAAGACGTCTTTCTCTCCCCTGCCTCCTCTTGAAAAAATGCGCCGTTTATGGTATTCTATTTTTATTCCCCGATAGGAAGGACGATACTATGCATCTGCAGGAATCCGGCCAAATGTACCTGGAGACCATTTTGGTCCTGTCGAAAACCGGCAAGCCCGTGCGCTCTGTCGACGTGAGCGAATACATGGGGTTTTCCAAGCCCAGCGTCAGCCGGGCCATTGGTCTGCTGAAATCCGGCGGCTATGTAGCCGTGGACGAGGAAGGACACCTGACGTTAACAGAGAAAGGCAGAACCGTGGCGGAAAACATCTACGAAAAGCACACCCTGCTGACCCAGTTTCTGGTTCACTTGGGCGTGGACGAAAAAACCGCTGCCGAAGATGCCTGCAAGATGGAGCACGTCATCAGCGACGAATCCTTTGCCGCCATCAAAAAGCACGCGGGATATTCCCTTTAAACCCATCAAAAAAACTTCCCTGGTTTTCACCAGGGAAGTTTTTTTGCTTTCATTGGGAGTTACAGGTCGTAATACATGGAGAACTCAGCGGGAGTGGGGATGCGCTCGATGGCTTCCAGCTCTCCCCGCTTCTTCTGAATCCAAATCTGGATGAGCCGCTCCGGGAACACGCCGCCGCGGGTCAGGTACGCGTGGTCCTTCTCCAGGGCGTCCAGAGCCTCGCCCAGGGACTTGGGCAGGCTGTCGATCTTGGCCTTCTCCTCGTCGGACAGCTCGAAGAGGTTGAAGTCATAGGGACCCCAGCCCTTTTCGTGGGGGGCAATCTGGTTGCGGATGCCGTCCAGGCCGGCCATGAGGATAGCAGCGAAGGCGTAGTAGGGGTTGCAGGTGGCGTCGGGGTTGCGCAGCTCAAAGCGCTTGTTCTTGGGGGCCTTGGCATAGGCGGGGATGCGCACCACGGCGCTGCGGTTGGCCATGGCGTAGCCGATGGTCACAGGGGCCTCAAAGCCGGGCACCAGGCGCTTGTAGGAGTTGGTGGAGGGATTGGTGATGGCGCACAGGGAGCCCGCGTGCTGGAGCATGCCGCCGATGAACCACAGGGCGGTCTGGCTCAGTTGGCCGTACCCCTTCTCGTCATAGAACACCGGCTCGCCGTTCTTGAACAGCTGCATGTGCACGTGCATGCCGCTGCCAGCCTCCCCTGCCACGGGCTTGGGCATGAAGGTGGCGGTGCGGCCCTCCTGGGCGGCGGCGTTTTTGATGATATACTTGGCTACCATGGTGTTGTCCGCCATCTGGGTCATCTCGCCCAGCTCCACTTCCACCTCCAGCTGGCCGCAGCCGCCCACCTCGGTGTGGTGGTACTTGACCTTGACGCCCCACTCCTCCATCATGAGACAGATGCGGTTGCGCAGGTCCTGGTTCACGTCCAGGGGCAGGCTGGTGTGGTAACCGGCCTTGTGGCGAACCTGATAGCCGTTGTTGTTGTTGGACCACTCCGCCTGGCAGGCCTCAATCTCAAAGCCGGAGCTCTGGGGGTCGGTGGAGTAAGCCACGTCGTCGAAGATATAGAACTCATACTCGGGGCCGACGATCATCTCGTCTGCTACCCCCTCTTCCTTCATAAAGTCAATGGCCCGCTTGGCCACGTTCCGGGGGTACTGGTCGAAGGGACGGTTGGCGGGGCGGTCAATGATCATCACGTCGCCGATCATGGTCAGGGTGGGGACCTCAGCAAAGGGGTCAATGGTGGCGGAATCCAGGTCGGGGACAAAGACCATGTCGCTGCTCTCCACCGGGGCGTAGCCGTAGTTGGAGCCGTCGAAGCCGATGCCGTAGAGCATGGTGTCCTCGTTCAGACGGCCCACGGGGATGCTCAGGTGGCGCCATCTGCCGTCAATGTCCGTCATTTTAAAGTCGACAATCTTGATGTCCTTCTCCTCACACAGGGTCAGAATGTCCTGCAGCGTTTTCTTCATGCTGGGGTCCTCCTTTGATTTCCTTCCATAGTATGCTCAGAGTTTCTCCATCTCTGAATCATACCCTTCACGATACGAAGGAATTCCCCAATTGTCAATATTATATGAAATATTTTCACGGGAAAATAACTATAAAATTCACCGGAGCGGTGAGTAGTCTGTCGGCAGGGTCACCGTAAAGGTGATCCGCTCCTCCGCGCTCTCGGCCCGGATGGTGCCGCCGTGAAGCTCCACAATCTCCTTGGCGATTGCCAGACCCAGCCCCGCTCCCCCGGAGGAGCTGGACCGTGAGGAGTCCAGGCGGAAGAACTGCTCAAACAGCCGATCCAGTTTTTCCGGTGGGATGGTGTGGCCGTGGTTCTCCACAAGGATGGAGACCTCCCCCTCCCCTGTTTTCAGCTCCACCCGGATGAGGGTGCCCGGGTAGCTGTAGTTGATAGCGTTGCGCAGCAGGTTGTCAAAGACCCGCTCCAGCTTGTCCGGGTCGCAGACCACCACCACGTCGGGGGGCAGGGAGAGATCCCACACCAGGTCCATCTCTGCCAGAACCGGCTGGAACTCAAAGGTCACCTGCTCCAGCATCCGGGTCAGGTTGACCTCCTCCCGCTGCAGGGTCAGGTGGGTCAGGCTGAACCGGGTGATCTCGAAAAATTCGTTGATTAAGGTTTCCAGTCGCTCTGCCTTGTCCAGGGCGATGCCGGTGTACTTGGCCCGCATGGCGGGTGAGAGCTCCGGCTCGTCCCGGAGCAGGGTCAGGTAGCCGATGATGCTGGTAAGGGGGGTTTTCAGGTCGTGGGCCAGGTAGACAATGAGATCGTTTTTCCGCTGCTCCGCCTCCCGGGCGTGCATGGCGCTGCGCAAAGCACGCTCCCGCACCGCATTCAGCTCGTCCTGGATGCTCTCCATGGGGGCGGACAGGCGGATGGGTGTCTCATCCGGGTTGGCCAGCTGTTCGGCGGCAGCAGTCACCTCGTCCAGGTAGTCCAGGGGCTTGGAAATATAATGATAGGCCAGCACAAACATCCCCACCAGAATCAAGGGGCCTCCCCACAGAACCACGGTGGACTGCATGGCTTTCAGAAACCGGTACAGAGGGTCCTCCGGCTGCCAGATGAACAGCCGGCAGAAGATCCATGCCAGGAAGATGAGCAGGGCGAACCCCGCCAGCATCCCCAGAACGCTTAAAATGTACTGCATCAGAATCTGCCGGGAGATCTGACTATGCCGCCGGCGGTATCCTTTATACTTGGTGTTATTCAATAGTATACCCCACCCCCCAGACGGTCTTGATAAACTTGGGCTTTCGGCTGGGCTCCTTCATTTTCTCCCGCAGGCGGGCGATGTGAGCCATCACGGTGTTGTTGCTGTCCATGTACTTTTCCTTCCAGACGGCCTCAAACAGCTCCTCGGAGGAGACCACCTTCCCCCGGTGCTCACACAGATACCAAAGAATGTTGAACTCAATGGGGGTCAGGGTGAGCTCCTCCCCGTTGAGGGTGCACTGGTGGCTGTCCTGGCAGATAAACAGCCCCCGGAAGTCGTGCTCGTTCCGGTCCTTGCCGTCCGGCGTGTTGTACCGGGTGTACCGGCGCAGCTGGGTCTTGACCCGGGCCACCAGCTCCAGGGGGCTGAAGGGCTTGGTGATGTAGTCATCCGCTCCCAGGGTCAGGCCCATGATTTTATCGGTATCCTCCCCCTTTGCACTGAGCATCAGGATGGGGAAGAAATGCGTTTCCCGAATTTTTTGGCAGAGAGAGAACCCGTCCATGTCCGGCAGCATTACGTCCAGGATGGCCAGGCTCAGGGGCTGGGTCTCTACGATGGCCAGGGCATCAGCCCCGTTGTATGCCTTGAACACCGGGTAGCCTTCGTTTTTCAGATAGACCTCCACCAGGTCGGCAATCTCCCGCTCATCATCCACCACAAGGATACTGTGCTTCATAATACCCTCTCTTTCTGTCGCGTGTGTTTGCCGCTATTTTATCACAGGTTTTTTAACGAATCGTTTTAAAAATCATACGAAATTATTACAATTTGGAATCAGTCTGCCAGATCCTCCAGCTCCTCCCGGCTTCCCAAAAAATTTCATTGACGGGGGGAGAAAATATCGCTATAATACGAGAGAATCCTTATGGAGACGTATCGAAGTGGTCATAACGGGGCTGACTCGAAATCAGTTTGCCGGTAACGGCACGTGGGTTCGAATCCCACCGTCTCCGCCAGAAAATGCCGCGGCAAAGCCGCGGCATTGATTTTATCCCCTTCCGGTTGACACGGTGGTGCTCCTATGATATTATAACCGATAACCATAGTATGTTAATGGGAATACAGAAAATAGCGAGGAAACCGATATGTCAAACAGCACAGACCGTGCAGCCTATGGCTTTGCCACCCGGGCTGTCCATGTAGGAAATGAAATCGACAAAGACAGCGGGGCCATCAAGCGCCCCATCACCATGGGCAACAGCTACGCCCTGCCCTATGACCCCACGGATATGAACTGGTCCAGCGCCAGCGGAAACCTCTACACCCGCAACGGCGGCACCAACCAGAAGTACTTGCAGGAGCGCATCGCCTCCCTGGAAGGGGGCGAGGACTGCGTGGTGCTGGCCTCCGGCGTGGCTGCCCTCAGCGGCCTGTTTTTTGCCCTGCTGAACCAGGGGGACCATGTGATCTTCTCCAGCGTCACCTATATTGCCGTCTACCGGCTTCTCAATGAGCTGTTCAACAACAAGTTTGGGGTGGAGACCACCATTGTGGACACCTCGGACCCTGCCAATGTGGAGGCGGCCATCCGCCCCAACACCAAGCTCATCCACATCGAGACCCCGGGAAACCCCACTCTGACCATCTCCGACATCGCCGCCATTGCGGACATTGCCCACCGCCACGGGGCCCTGCTCAGCGTGGACAACACCTTCGCCTCCCCTTTTAACCAGCGGCCCATTGAGCTGGGGGAAGATTTCGCGGTGGAGAGCCTGACCAAGTACATTAACGGCCACGGGGACTCCATGGGCGGCGCCATCGTGGGGAAAACAGAATATCTGGACCAGATCCGGGCCCAGTCCCAGGTGAATCTGGGCGGGGCCATCAGCCCCTTCAACGCCTGGCTTATCATGCGGGGCTCTGTCACCCTGCCCCTGCGGATGCGCCAGCACAATGAAAACGCCATGCAGGTGGCCCGGTGGCTGGAGGCCCAGCCCGGCGTCCGCTTTGTGGCCTACCCGGGGCTGGAGAGCCATCGGGGCCACGAGGTGGCGAAAAAGCAGATGTCCCCCGGCTTTGGCGGCGTACTGTCCTTCGGCCTGAACGCAGATCATGACACCCACAACCGGTTTGTCAGCTACCTGAAGGTCATCACCTCTGCGGTCTCCCTGGGCCATGACGAGAGCCTCATCGTGTTCCTGGGTGAAAATGACGAGCGGCAGTATCTCTACCCGGAGGAATTTCACAAGGGCTTCTTCCGCTTCTCCGTGGGAATTGAGGATGCGGAGGATATCATCGAAGATCTCCGTCAGGCACTGGAACAAGTGGGCCTGCTGTGATATAATAATGTGATAGAATAAGAAGCAGGAGGAGGATGCCATGAAGACATTTCCTGAGCTTGTACAAACCCTGCGGGAGACCCGTAACCTTCCGGACCCGGAGCTGAAGGCTCTGCTGGAGCACCAGGGCCCGGACGAGGTTCTGTTCCAGGCGGCAGACAAAACCCGCCGGGAAATCTATGGGGATGAGGTCTATATCCGCGGGCTGATCGAATTTACCAACTACTGCCGGAACAACTGCTATTACTGCGGCATCCGCCGGGACAACAAAAACGCGGAGCGGTACCGGCTGAGCCAGGAGGAAATCCTGGACTGCTGCGAAGAGGGCTATGCCCTGGGCTTTCGCACCTTTGTCCTGCAGGGGGGCGAGGACCCCTATTACACCGACGCGCGGATCTGCGCCATTGTCACGGAGATCCGGCGGCGGTTTCCGGACTGCGCCATCACCCTGTCCATTGGGGAAAAGTCCCGGGAGAGCTACCAGGCCTTTTTTGACGCAGGGGCCAACCGTTACCTTCTGCGCCATGAGACCGCCAGCGAACCCCACTACCGCAGCCTGCACCCGGACGGCATGCAGCTGAGCAACCGAAAACGCTGCCTGTATGATCTCAAGGAGATCGGGTACCAGGTGGGTTCCGGTTTTATGGTTGGCTCCCCCGGCCAGACCACCGAGTGCATCATCCAGGACCTCCGGTTTTTGCAGGACCTGCAGCCGGACATGATCGGCATCGGTCCCTATATCACCCATCCGGACACCCCCTTTGCCGCCTGTCCCAGCGGGAGCGTGGACCTCACCCTGCGCCTGGTGGCAGTTCTCCGGCTGATGTTCCCTTATGCCCTTCTCCCTGCGACCACCGCTCTGGGCACCCTTCACCCTCTGGGACGGGAGCTGGGCCTGAAGGCCGGGGCCAACGTGGTGATGCCCAACCTCTCCCCGGTGAGCGTGCGGAAGCTCTATGAACTCTACGAAAACAAAATCTGCACCGGCGAGGAAGCCGCCCAGTGCCGGGGCTGTCTGGAGCGGCGGGTGGATTCCGCCGGATACCAAATCGTAACGGCCATCGGAAACGTCAAACGCGAGAGTGCCGGAGAAAGGGGCTGACGGAACATGACAGAAGCCAAAGACAAGAGCGCCCTCATCGCCATGAGCGGCGGCGTGGACAGCTCCGTGGCAGCCTGGCTGATGCTCCAGCAGGGCTATCGCTGCGAGGGCACCACCATGCGCCTGTACCGGAACGAGGACATTGGCCTCAGCCAGTTTCACACCTGCTGCTCCCAGCGGGACATTGACGACGCCAGCGAGGTGGCTTTTCAGCTGGATATCCCCTATGAGGTGCTGGACTTTACCCTGGACTTCAAGGAGCAGATCATCGGCAAGTTTATCCGGATCTACGAGGCCGGCGGCACCCCCAACCCGTGCATCGACTGCAACCGGTATATGAAGTTTGACAAGCTGCTCCAATTTGCCCAGGAGAAGGGCCTGTCCTATGTGGTGACCGGCCATTACGCCCGGATCGAGTATGACCCGGACTCTGGACGGTACCTTCTCAAAAAAGCGGTAGACGCCAGCAAGGACCAGAGCTATGTGCTGTATATGCTCACCCAGGACCAGTTGGCCCACATCCAGTTTCCCCTGGGGGGAAAGCACAAGACAGAGGCCCGGGAGATTGCCGGGCAGCTGAGCCTGTGCAACGCCCGCAAGCACGACAGCCAGGACATCTGCTTTGTTCCCGACGGAGATTATGTCCGGTTCATGGAGCAATACACCGGCAAGCACTACCCGGAGGGCGATTTTCTGGACCAAACCGGCCAGGTGGTGGGCCGGCACCGGGGGGCCGTGGGCTACACCCTGGGTCAGCGGAAAGGCCTGGGGCTTGCGATGGGAACGCCAGTCTATGTCTGCGGCAAGGACATGGCCGCCAACACTGTTACCGTGGGGCCGGAAGAGGCCCTCTATACCAGGGTCCTGTTCGCAGAGGAGATGAACTGGATCTCCATCCCTCAGCTGGATGGCCCCATGCAGGTCAAGGCCAAGACCCGGTACCGCCAGACTGAACAGTGGGCCACGGTTTCCCCGGCGGGGAAAGACCGCATCCGGCTGGAATTTCAGGAGCCCCAGCGGGCAGTAACCGTGGGACAGGCTGTGGTGCTCTACGACGGCGACGTGGTGGTGGGCGGCGGCACCATCACGGAGGTTCCCCCGAAAGAGGGCTGAAACATCAGGAAGTCGAGGAAGGATCATGCTCAACCAATTTTCAAGAACTCAGCTACTCTTTGGCAAAGAGGGCATGGAAAAGCTATACAGCGCCCGGGTGGCCGTGTTCGGCATCGGCGGCGTGGGGGGCTACACGGTGGAGGCCCTGGCCCGCAGCGGCGTGGGCACCCTGGACCTGATTGACGATGACCGGGTCTGTCTCACCAACATCAACCGCCAAATCTTTGCCACCCGGAAAACCGTGGGGCAGCATAAGGTGGATGTGGCCAAGGAGCGGATTCTGGAGATTAACCCCAACGCAGTGGTCCGCACCCACAAAACCTTCTACACCCCCCAGACGGCAGATCAGTTTGATTTCACCCAATACGACTATGTAGTAGACGCCATCGACACCGTGACCGGCAAGCTGGAGCTGGTGGAGCAGGCCTATAAGGCCGGCGTTCCCATCATCAGCAGCATGGGAGCGGGAAACAAGATGGACCCCACCGCCTTTGAGGTGGCGGATATCTACAAGACCTCTGTGTGTCCTCTGGCCCGGATCATGCGCAAGGAGCTGCGGAAGCGGGGCATCCCGAAGCTTAAAGTTGTCTACTCCAAAGAGCCGCCCATGACGCCTTTGGACGACATGACCATCAGCTGCCGGACCAACTGTATCTGTCCCCCTGACACAGCCCGGAAATGCACCCAGCGCCGGCAGGTACCCGGGAGCAACGCCTTTGTCCCCTCCGTGGCCGGGCTGATCCTGGCCGGCGAGGTACTGAAGGATCTGACCGGGTGGAAAAGCGCCCAATAACCAAGGAAAGGGTCGGGTTACCATGAACGAAACAGAACAGCAGCAGGAAAAGCACTATGGAGACAGCCCCTACCGGCCAGACATGCACGGCATTCTCATTCCCGGCATCCGGGGCAGGCTCTTCTCCGTCCTCTACACGGCGGGTGGGCCGGGGCTTCACCCCACGGTGCTGCTTCTTCATGGCATCCCCGGGTGCGAGCGGAACCTGGACCTGGCCCAGGCCCTGCGCCGGGCAGGCTTTCATGTGATGACCTTTCATTACAGCGGCTGCTGGGGCAGCGACGGGGCTTATTCCCTGGCAAACGACCTGGAGGACGCGAGCACGGTGCTGGACTTTATCCTCCGGGATACCGTCTACGGTTTCGACAAAGACCGCATTTACGCAGTGGGCCACAGCCTGGGGGGCTTCGTCTGCGGCCAGCTGACCGCCAAACGGCCGGAAATCCAGGCAGGGGCGCTGCTCATGCCCTGTGACATCGGGCGGCTTCCTCAGATCGCCCGTGAGAACCCCGCCGTCTGCCAGACCATGAAGGACGTTCTGGCGGACGCCGCCCAGTGGCTCACCGGCGCCACCGGAGAAGCACTCTGGCAGGAGGCGGAGGCAAACAGCGAGACCTTCCGCCTGGAGAGCGCGGCAGAAGCCCTTGCGCAAAAGCCCCTCCTGTGCGTGGCCGGTTCCCTGGACGTCCATACCCCACCTGCTTATCATTGCGAACCGCTGATTCAGGCCATCCGGCAGGCAGGCGGGACGAAACTGCGCAGCATCAGTTACCCGACGGACCACTTTTTTGCCGACTACCGGCTTACCGTTGCCGGAACGGTGGCAGATTTCCTGGCGGAACAGTGCTCCGCTCCCCTATAAAAAAACGAAGGGTTGGTTCTGAAACAGGACCAGCCCTTCCTTTCTTCATAGACGGGGAGGTGAAACGTTACCATTTTTTCATCTCGTGCCGAACGAGAAGCAGGGAGATAACCCCCGCCAACCCATCCGCCACCGGCCCTGCCCACAGAACGCCGTCGATCCCCAGGAACAGGGGGAAAATCAGGAGCATCGGGAGCAGCAGGAACACCCGCCGCAGGAGAGAAACCACCACACCTTTTCCCTCTTGCCGATGGAGAGGAAAAACTGGGTGCACAGCAGCTGCGGCCCTACGATGAAGGTGCAGAACAGGTGAATCCGGAAATACCGCGCCGCAAAGGCAAAGTACATGGCATCCCCGCCGCCGAAAATGGCGGTAATCTGATGGGGGAAGAGCTGGAAGCAGAGGAACGCGGCAAAGGAGATGCCAGCGATGATGCGGCCCACTTTGCGAAAAGCCGTTTTGATCCGGTCATAGTTTCCCGCCCCGTAGTTGTAACCGATGATCGGCTGTATGCTCTGGGCGATACCCAAGGACACCCCGTCAAACAGGGCGGCTACCTTCGTGATAATTCCCACGCAGGCCAAGGGAATATCCCGGCCGTAGGGCGACAGCTCCCCGTAGTACCCCAGCACATTGTTCATGACAATGCTGATCACCGTGCTGGCAAACTGCATGGCCCCTGCGGCAATGCCGATCTTCAGAATCCGCAGCACGCTGCTTTTCCTGGGCAGATAGTCCCGCCTCTCCAGGGTGACAGACTGAAAGCGCCCAAAATAGCGGAGGATCAGAACAGAGGAAACCAGCTGGCCGATTACGGTTGCCCAGGCTGCGCCCGACATCCCCAGATCGAACCCGAAAATGAGGATGGGGTCCAGAACCGCGTTCAGCACTGCCCCCAGAGTGGTGGAGAGCATGGCGTATCTGGGGCTGCCGTCCGCGCGGATCAGTTGGCTCGCCCCTGTGCCCAGCATGGCCAGGGGGGTACCAAAGGCAACGATGCGGGTGTACTCTATGGCGTATTCCAGGGTCTGCCCCCGGCCCCCGAAGGCGGTGAGGATGGGCCGCAAAAAGAGGAGGGTAAGCACCGCCAGCACCACACCGGTTAAAAGGGTTAGGGTCAGGCTGGTCCCCGCCACAGACTTTGCCTTCTGCTCCTCCTTGCTGCCAAGATACAGACTAAAGGCAGACGCGCCGCCCACACCGAAGGTCATGGCCAGCGCCACAACGATCAGCACCAGAGGAAACACCACGTTGGTTGCCGCATTGCCCAGCTCTCCCACGCTGTTTCCCACAAAGATCTGGTCCACCACGTTGTAGATCGAGTTAACGAGGCTGCTCGCAATGGCAGGAAGGGAGTATTTCAGGATCAGCGCCCCCAGGGGCGCTGACTCCAGAGGATTTTTCAGCTGTCCGGTCTCTTGCGCTTCCAAGATCATACCTCCATTCTATGCCAGATTTTCTGGTTCACGTTTTCCACCATCTGTGCCAGCGTTTCCTCAGTCAGCCGAACAGTCCCAGAGGAAAGCCCGGTACACACGGCCTGGTAAAAGCTGTTGTGGATCTCTTTGATCCGCCTGGCCGCCGGGAGGGCTTTCTCCGTGAGGTACAGGCGTTTGACCCGCTTGTCTTTCTCGTCGGCGGTGACCTTGATATAGTCCAGCGCCAGCAGCTTCTTGATGACCTTGGTGAGCGTGGCCTTGTCCACGCGGATGCACTGGGCCATCTCCTGAGCGGAAGCGCCAGGGAGGTCGTAGAGATACTCCACATAGAATTGCTGACCCCAGCCGATCTCAAAGTCGGTCAGCCCCCGGTCATAGTACATCTTCATCAGCCGGTCCAGGATGGAAATCCAGCGGCCCAATTCCGGAAAATGATCGTTCATAGTCTCTCCTACTTTCCTTTGATACGTACCAGTATAACGCAAAGTAGTAGCGTGCGTAACTATTTTTCGGAATAAAACGGCCAGTTCTCCCGGAACTGACCGTCTTTTGTGCCTTTCGTCATGAATTTCTCGGAGCAATTGTTGGCCTTTTGTCTCCGTAACAGGAAAAAGGACAGCAGTCCGGCCAGTGACTGCTGTCCCATGTAAGGAAGCACACAAGACCGCTGCGCTGGGCAGCAGTCTCATGCGGGATTTATTTTTTGCGTTTCGGTTACTCAGAGAACAGCGGGGTGGAGAGGTAACGGTCGCCGGTGTCGGGAAGCAGGGCAACAATGGTCTTGCCCTTGTTCTCCGGGCGCTTGGCCAGCTGGATGGCG
>SFPN01000029.1 GCA_004551945.1 Clostridiales bacterium
CGCCATCCAGCTGGCCAAGCGCCCGGAGAACAAGGGCAAGACCATTGTTGCCCTGCTTCCCGACACCGGCGACCGTTACCTCTCCACCCCGCTGTTCTCGGAATAATCAAACAAAGGGATCCAATCCTGTCCTGTATCCATTCCAAGGCGGGGAGCCATGCGCTCCCCGCCTCAATTTATCCCCGGCTTGCAGCAGGAGCCCTGGACCCGCGCACCATTGAAACCACGTAGACTTTCAGATCCCAGGAGGAACAGAGGATGCAGAACTTATCAGAACGCACCATGGGCTTCACCGATTCCGTGATCCGGCGCATGACCCGAATCTCCAGCCAGTACGGGGCAGTCAACCTCTCCCAAGGCTTTCCCGACTTTGAACCGCCCAAGGCGATCCTGGACCGTCTGGCCCAGGTCGCCCACGAGGATTTTCACCAGTATTCCATCACCTGGGGCGCCCAGAATTTCCGGGAAGCCCTAGCGGAAAAGCAGTCCCGCTTCATGGGCCATTCTATCGACCCTGACCGGGAAATTGTCGTGACCTGCGGCAGCACCGAGGCCATGATGGCCGCCATGATGACGGTGGCAAACCCCGGCGACAAGGTCATTGTCTTCTCCCCTTTTTACGAAAACTACGGCGCTGACACCATCCTCTCCGGGGCCCAGCCCATCTATGTTCCCCTGCAGCCGCCCACCTTCTGCTTCGACCCGGAGGTTTTGGAGGACGCCTTCCGCCAGCGGCCCAAGGCGCTGATCCTCTGCAATCCCTCCAACCCCTGCGGCAAGGTCTTTACCCGGGAGGAGCTGGAGATCATCGCAGACCTGGCCCGGCGGTATGACGCCTACGTCATCACCGACGAGGTGTATGAGCATATCGTCTACGCTCCCCACCAGCACACCTACTTTGCCTCTCTGCCCGGTATGTGGGAGCGGACCATCTCCTGTTCCTCCCTGTCCAAGACCTATTCCATCACCGGATGGCGGCTGGGCTACACCATCGCGCCGGAGGAAATCTCAGAGCGCATCAAAAAGGTCCACGATTTTCTCACCGTAGGTGCAGCGGCCCCCTTGCAGGAGGCGGTCATTCCCGCCCTGCACTTTGGCCAGGACTATTACGATGGGCTCCAAGCGCAGTACACCCGCAAGCGCGACCTGTTTTTAACCGGTCTGGACGATCTGCATCTGGCTCACACCAACCCGGAGGGAGCCTATTACGTCCTGCTGGATATCTCCGAGTTCGGCTTCGACAGCGACCTGGCATTCTGCGAGGCGCTGGCCCGGGAGGTAGGGGTCGGCGCCGTTCCCGGCTCCAGCTTTTTCCGGGAGCCGGTGAACCACCTGATCCGCTTCCACTTCGCCAAGAAGGAGGAGACGCTTTTACAGGCCCTGAACCGGCTGGAGGGCCTGCGGGCCAAAATCCCGCCGCGCCGGCACACAATCGTTTGAAAGGGGGATCTTCCAATGAATGAGATCCGCAAGGAACTGGAACGGGACAAGGCGGCGCTGATCGCCCTGCGGCGGGACTTTCACCGCCACCCGGAGCTGAGCTTACAGGAATTTCGCACCGCCCAGCGCATCGAGGAGGAGCTGGACCGCCTGGACATCCCCCACACCCGGGTGGGAGAGACCGGCGTGCTGGGCACTCTCCGGGGAACCGGCAGCGGAGGCGGGGTCATGGTGCTGCGGGCGGACATGGACGCGCTGCCCATCCAGGAGGCCAACTCCGTGGACTACTGCTCCCAGACCCCTGGGGTGATGCACGCCTGCGGCCACGACGCCAACGTTACCTGCCTGCTGGGAGCGGCCAAAGTCCTGGCCAGGCGGCGGGACCGGTTCGGCGGCGAGGTCCGGCTGGTCTTTCAGCCGGCGGAGGAAATCGGCCAGGGGGCCAAAGCGTTTGTGGACGCAGGCGTCCTGGACGGAGCAACCCGGGTCTTTGGTCTCCACGCCGCCCCTGAGCTGCCCTCCGGTTCCGTGGGGCTCAAGCCTGGGGTGAACAACGCCGCCGTGGACCACTTTTGGATTACCGTCCAGGGAAAGTCCACCCATGTGTGCAGCCCCCAGCTGGGGATCGACGCTCTGTACATTGCAAGCCAGATCGTCGTGGCCCTCCAGGCGCTGGTCACCCGCCGCACCGCGCCCATTGAGCCGGTGATTCTGGGCGTGGGAACCCTCCACGCCGGCACCACCTACAACGCTCTGGCGGAATCCGCTGAGCTGGAGGGCACCACCCGCACCGTCTCCCGGCAGACCCGGGAGCAGCTCCGGGCCCAGGTTGAGCAGACCGCAGAAAGCATTGCCGGGATTTACGGGGGAACCGCAGCGGTCCGGTGGACGGACTGCGCCTCGTCCCTGGTCAATGATCCCCAGGCCTGTCAGGAGGCTGCAGCCGTCGTGGACCAGATCTTCGGCCCGGGCAGGGTCACCCCCAACCGGAAGCTGTCCCTGGGGGGCGATAATTTTGCGGAGTACTTGCTCCACACCACGGGATGCTATGCCTTTTTGGGTACCGGCAATCCAGACCTGCCAAACACACAAAACCCCGTTCACAGCGTAAACTTCGATATTGACGAGGATACCCTGGTTCTGGGGGCCGGACTCTATGCGGGCTATACGCTATCGGTCCTGGGAACATAAAAAAATGGAACCTGGCTATGCCGGGTTCCATTTTTTATGGGCAGACAGGGATCAGATCAGAACCCCGCTGCAGTGGTCGATCTCATGCTGGATGATCTGGGCCGTCCAGCCGGTGAAGGTTTTCAAGCGGGTCTGAAACTGGTCGTTTTGATACTGCACCTTAATGGAGCGGTAGCGCTTGGCGGTTCGCCGCCCGGTGAGGGACAGGCAACCCTCCTCCGCCTGGTAGGGCTGGGAGCACTTCACGATTTCCGGGTTGAACATCACCATGTAGGTGCCCTCGTTGTCAAAGACGATGATCCGCTTGGACACCCCGATCATGTTGGCCGCCATCCCCACGCAGCCGTCCTTGTGGGCGGCCAGGGTATCCAGCAGGTCCTGGGCCACCGGCAGGTCCGCCTCCGTCGCGGGGGCAGACGGCTGAGCCAGAAAAATCGGGTCCTTCATAATGGGCTGAATCATGGTTTTCGCCCTCCTTCGATTGCAATTTTAATGACCCTGTCCCGCCGGTGCTCAAAGAGATCATAGGCAGACTCAATGTCCTTCAGCGGGAAGGTGTGGGTAATGAGGGGGGTGGTGTCCAGCTCCCCCGACCCGATCCGCGCCAGAATCTCGGCGCAGTCGCAGCCGTCCACACCGCCGGTTTTAAAGGTCAGGTTTTTGCCGTACATCTCCGGCAGGGGCAGCGTCTGGGGGCCGTCGTACAGCGCCACCAGGGTGACAATCCCGTTGGGCCGGGCGCACTGCCAGGCCAGGGAAAAGCTCTCCTCTGTCCCGGCCACCTCCAGGACCACGTCGGCCCCGCCGTGGTCGCTGTTTTGCCGGGCAACCTCCCGGACCTGCTCCGGCTCTGCCGTCAGAACCCGGGGATACCGGTCCCGGACAAACTGTAGACGCTCCGGGTCCCGCTCGCAGACAATCACCTGCCTGGGATTTTTCAGCAGCACGCACTGCAGCGTGCAAAGTCCGGTGGGTCCCGCGCCGATGACCAGCACCGTGTCCTCGCTGGTGATCTCCGAAATGCGGGCCGCCCAGAAGCCGGTGGCCAGCAGATCCCCTACAAAGAGGGCCTGCCGGTCGGTGACTCCATCCGGGATTTTGTTCAGCCCCTGGTCGGCGCAAGGCACCCGGACAAACTCTGCCTGTCCCCCGTCGATGCGGCAGCCCAGGGCCCAGCCGCCGTTGGGATCGGTACAGTTGTTCACCCAGCCGTGCCGGCAGAAAAAGCAGGTGCCGCAGAAGGTCTCCACGTTCACCGTCACCCGGTCGCCGGGCTTGACGGTGGTGACGGCGTCGCCCACTTCCTCCACCACGCCCACCATCTCGTGGCCCACGGTAACGCCGGGGACTGCCCGGGGAACGGAGCCGTTTTTAATATGCAGGTCGCTGGTGCAGATGCTGGCCAGGGTCACCCGCACAATGGCGTCCCGGCTGCTCTGCAAACGGGGCTTGGGTTTGTCCAGCAGGGCAAATTTCCCCGGTTCTATATAAGTATAGGCCAGCATGGAGCGGCCTCCTTTCCTTATGGGTTCTGACCTCGCAAGTGGGCCAGGATTTCTTCATCCGCCAGGCAGAAGGGGTACCCGTCCGCCTCGCCGATGGTGAGCCAGCGGATGTCGTTGTGCTCCAGCTTTTTGGGGACCCCTTCGGCAATGGAGGCCTGGAACAGGGTCAGGTGAACGGTGAGGTCCGGGTAGGTGTGCACCACGTCCATAACGGTTTTCTCCGGCGCAATGGTAATCCCCAGCTCCTCCCGGCACTCCCGGATGAGGGCCTGCTCCTTGGTCTCCCCCGGCTCTACCTTGCCCCCCACAAACTCCCACTGAAGGCCCCGGGCCTTGTGGGCCGGGCGCTGGCAGGCCAGAAATCTCTCTCCGTCCCAAATGAGGGCGGCTACCACTTCGGTCATATGTGTTTCCCTCTTTTCTTTGCATTGGCAAACCAGAAGGCCTCCCGGACCCAGTCCATCAGCTCCTGGTCAATCTCTTCCGGGGATTGGACCAAAACATGGTGGGTCCAGCGGTTGGGATAGGGCTCTGAGGCCGCCTGAATGCGCGGAGACTCCTGCCGGTGGGACAGGCCAAAGGAGACCAGAATGCCCCGGTCTTTCTTCCGCCTGGGGTGGGACACAAAGGCAAAGCCATAGCGCCCAGAACAGGTAATCTGGGTTTTGGACACCCTGATGCCTACCTCGCCCACTGCTTCCAGCAGGCGGCAGCGGAACCCCTCATAGAGGGCCAGTTCTTCCGGCGCGCCGGCAAAAAACAGGAGTTCCTCCGGTGACAAGGCCGGGGCGGTATGGGTCCGGGTCCACCGGTCCAGCTCCGCCAGCTGCGCCGGGGTGTGGAACCAGTGTTCCCCCTCCTCCATAACAGCAAGATCACAGCGAAACTGCCCGGCAAAGTCCTCTGCCTCCTGCCGCGGGGTCAGTTCATCCCTGCCGGCATAGAGAATGGCGGTTGGGTGGGGCCAGGTTTGCACAGGATGGCTTTGGGCGTATTGGAAGTACCGCCAGGACAGGGTCTCCCCAAAGGAGGTCTCGATGGTCTCTCTGGCTTCCAGTTCCTCTTCCGTCACCCCCGCCCACTGCATCATGCGCCCGATCAGCCCCGGCATGTTCAGAACAGGCGAGACAAACAGGCACTGCTCCAGGGGTTCTTCCTGAAAGGCCAGCATACTGAACCAGGCCCCGATGCTGTTAGCCCGCAGGGCGACGCGGCTCCAGCGGGCGCGGGCATAGGCCAGAAGGGATTTCAGCTCCGGGACCACATGCCAGGGGTCAAAGGAGTCCTTCTCCCCCTTCCGGCTGCCGTGCTCCGGCAGATCCGCCGCCAGCACCTGCCAGCCCCGGGGGCAGACAATCTCCGCAAATGCCTCAGCCTCTTCCTTGTACCCACACTTGCCGTGGACAAACAGAAACACCTGGTCGGCCTCCTCCCCGTACAAAACAGCGGGGATATTGCCGATGGAAAAGAAGGATTCCCGCACGAAGGCTCACCTCCCGTTTCTATAAAATATGCGGCGTCAGTCCGTCTCCTCACGCTTTCGGATGGGGTGGCGGATCACGGTTTTCTGCTTTTCCGGGCTGGTCCTTCTGGCGTCGCCGAGATAAATCTCGTGATGGTACCGCCCGGCGGAAAAGTCCACCTCATAGCCTTCTTTGGCCGCAAAGGCCTCCATGGCGGCGATGGTCTCCGGTTCTGCGTCATAAGGGCCGATGTGCATGCACTGAACGCACAGGCCCTCGGTATAGGTCAGGTACTCCACCTTGGAAAAGTCCGTTTTCTTCTTTCGGGTTGCCTCCGCCACAGCCCAGTCAAACTCTTCCCGGGTGACAAACTCCGGCAGGCGGATGAGAGAAATCCACTGGAAGTCCTCTTTACGGGCGTAGTCGATTCCGTCCACGCCCGCCTGCCACCAGAAGCCCTCCAGCGGCGGCACCACATAGTTGAAGTATCCCTCGATCCGGTGGTCCCCCAGCTTGCTCATTTTGATGGTGAAGGCAACGCCGTAGAGCAGGGACATGGCCGCCTTGTATTCCCCGTCCTCCTGGTTGGGGTCTCCCCTGCCCCGCACAGCCAGAAAGCGCATCTCGGGCACGTTCACGATCCCCGGCTTTTTCCTGGGCAGGTAAAATTCCTTGTATTCCTTCTTATAGTCAAAGGCCATAGGGTCCTCCTCTCAGAGGTCGCCGTCGGGCTGCTCCAGCAGCCGGATGGCCGCCACGTATTTCTCTGCCCGCTGCCGGGCTTTCTCATCCACATGGTCCAGGCGGGTCAGGTCGCTGTTGTGGCGCAGGTCGGCCAGCTTCACCTGCCGGGCAATGGGGTCCTTTTTGAGGGCCGCCACATAGTCCAAGTAGGGAACCGACGGGTCGTGGGTCAGCCGCGCCAGGGAGGACAGAACCTTCTGGGGAAAGCCCAGCTTGGCCAGATCCTCCAGGGTGTAGGGGGTGTCCTCCACCACGTCGTGAAGCAGGGCCACTACCGTTGTCAGCTCGTCGGGCATCTGCTCCGCCAGATGGAAGGGGTGAAAAACATAGGGCAGGCCGCTCTTGTCGGTCTGGTCCTTATGGGCGGCAAAGCAGAGCTTCAGGGCCCGCTTGGTCAGGTCGGTATAGAGCATCAGATATTTTCCAGGTAGGCCAGGATCTCCCCGGCGTTGGTGTCCGGCTTGACCTTGGGCATGGCCTTTTCAATGATGCCCTCCTCGTCAATAAGGTAGGTGGAGCGCACCACCCCCATGCTCACCTTGCCGTAGAGCTTCTTCTCCTTCCACACGTCGTAGGCCTGGATGGCCTGAAGCTCCGGGTCGGACAGGAGCACAAAGGGCAGGTCGTGCTTGGCCGCGAACTTTTGGTGGGAGGCCACGGAGTCCTTGCTGATGCCGATGACCGCCACGTTCTTCACCTTGAACCCCTCATAGGCCGCGGCAAAGGCAACAGCCTCACGCGTGCAGCCGGGGGTGTTGTCCTTGGGGTAAAAATAGAGCACCACCTTTTTCCCCAGGAAATCAGACAGGCTGACAGGGTTGCCGTCCTTGTCCGGCAGGGTAAACTCGGGTGCTTTGGTTCCTGTTTCCAGCATGTTAGGGTTCCTCCTTAATAAATGTATAGGTCGTGTCGTTGGATTCCTCCGGCGAAAAGCGGTAGCCCAGCCGGTGAAAGTCCCGGATTTGCTCCGGGTCCTGAATCTGGTGCTCGGCCAGATAGCGCACCATCTCTCCCCGGGCCATCTTGCACAGGGTGCCCTTTTCGATGAGCTTGCCCTCTTTCCGCTCACAGAACAGAACAGTGATAAACTTCACCCGGTCCTTCCCGCAGGAAGACACACAGCGGCTGTACTCCTTGGAGGCCAGGTTGAGGATGCAGTCGGTTTCCGAGAAGAGGGTCTCCGCAATGCTGTCTCCCCAAAAGCTGTAAAGGTCTTTCCCTTGCCCCATAGAAAGCTTTGCCTGCATCTCCAGCCGGTAGGGGGTCACCCCGTCAAAGGGGCGGAGGACCCCATAAAATCCCGAGAGAATCCGCAGGTGTTCCTCCACATACGCCAGGGCCTGGTCGGAGAACACCCCGGGGGCCATATACTGGTACTGGATGCCCTCATAGGCCAGGATGGCCGGGGTTAAATTCCGGCGCAGGTCCATGGTTTCCAGACGCTCCAGGTTCACTTTGGCGATGGCGTCGCTGCACTTCCAAAGGGCTTTCAGCTCCTGGTAGGACATCCCCCGCAGCCGCTCATACAGCTGCTCCGTTTTGGGCAGCAGCTGGGGCAGGCTGCGGCAGGGAAAGCTGTCGGTATCCACCTTCATTTTCTTGGCCGGGGAAAGGATGATTTGCATAGGTCCTCCTAACAGCCGCCGGTCAGAGAGGACCGGCAGCGGGATCAATTCTTTCTCTATTATACCGGTCAGAGCACCCCAGGTCAACGCAAAAGCCCTGCGCAAGCCAGTCGCGCAGGGCTTTTGGAATTATTCGATCTCATAGGGCCAGTCCTGAATGCCGCCGAACTCATAGACCTGGGTGTAGCCCAGCTGCGCCAGTTCGCCGGCCGCCGCTTTGCTGCGGTTTCCGCTGCGGCAGTACACCAGCACCACCGTGTCCTTTTCAGGGACTGCGGCGGAGGCGCTTTCCTGGGTGATCTCACCCACCGGCAGCAGCACCGCCCCGGGGATGTGCCCCTGGTCGTATTCCTCCTGCTCCCGCACGTCCAGGACTATGGTTCCTGCGTCCACGTCCATCATGGTCTTTGCCTCCTGAGCGGTGATTTGCTGGTAGCCGGGTTCCTTCTCCTGGGCGCCTGTGCCGCAGCCGGCCAGACCCAGGGTCAGCACAGCGGTGAAAAGCCAAAGCATCCGTTTTTTCATGGTCTCTCCTCCTTGGGGGGCTTGTCTTTAGGATACCACAGCTTCCGCCTTTTTAGAAGGCCACCTTCATCCCCAGGGCCACGCAGCAGAGAATCAGGGCGCAGGGCACATAGAGATAGCGGCCCGCGCTGTACCACAGTCCGCCATGGGGACGGGCCAGGCCCTTGTTGATCTCCTCCAGCAGGTCCTGCTTCCGCATGATCCAGAACCAGGACAGGGCGCCCAGGGTCGCGCCGATGGGGATAATATAGATGGACACAATATCCATCCAGGGTCCCCACTTGCTGATGGACTCCATCTGCAGGCCGAAGCCCAGGCAGACTACGCACAGCAGCAGGAGCACCGCCCTGCGGCTGAGCTTGGGGAACCGGTGCTGGAGGGACTCGCCCACGGCCTCAAACATATTTTGCAGGGAGCTGACCCCGGCAAAGGTCATTGCTGTGTACAGGATGATGGCAAACACCCGGCCCAGAGGGATATCCTGCAGAATCCGGGGCAGGGTCACAAACAGAAGAGCCGGACCCGCGCCCACGTCCAGCCCGTAGGCAAAGCAGGCGGGGATGATCACCAGAGCGGCCACCAGGGCGGCAATGGTATCGAACAGGGCCGTGCGGAGGGCAATGTGGACCACGTCCTCCTCGTCCCCCAGGTAAGCGCCGTAGACAATCATGCCGCTGCCGGTGACGGACAGGGAGAAGAAAGCCTGTCCCATGGCCCAGACCCACACCATGGGGTCCTTCAGGGCCTCCCAGCGGGGGGTGAACATGAACCGGTATCCCTCCGCTGCCCCGGGCAGCATGGCCACCCGGACAGCCAGGATCACAAAGATGAGAAAGAAGAGAGGCATCATCACCTTGTTGGTCTTTTCGATGCTTCTGGCCCCCAGCACCAGGGTGAGCAGGGTGCCCACCACAACGATAATGTGGAAGGGAACCACGGAATAGTCCGCCGAAGAGAAGGAGGCAAACCAGCTGGAGGTATCCACCGTCATGAGCTCCCCGGTGAGGGAGTGGAAAAAGGCCTTGAGCACATAGGCGATGATCACCGCGTAGCCGATGGCGATGCACATGGAGCCGGCCAGGGGGAGGCATCCCACAAGGCCGCCGGCCCGGCCCAGGGTCTTGCTCCGGGTGGCCCAGGCGGCCCGGTAGGACCCCAGGGTTCCCGTGCGGGAGCGGCGGCCGATGGCATACTCGGCGGACAGGCCCACCACGCTGAACAGGGCAATGAAAATCAGATAGGCCACCAGAAAGGCCCCGCCGCCGTTGGCCCCCATTTTGGCCGGGAACCCCCAGACATTGGCCATACCCACGGCAGAGCCAACCGCCGAGAGAATGAACCCCCACCGGCTGGTAAACATGGAATGCTTCTTGGAATGCATGGACACCGTCCTCCTCGTATTGTGGGCAAACCCTCCGGGCGGACTGCTCGCCACTTGACATTCTGTCATATACCTTATACTATTTATCAACATATGTCAAATACATCTTTTGCAAACTGCCGCAAAACCTGCGCCGTCCTCCCCCGTTTCCCCTTGCGGGGACAGTCCCCCTGTTGTACAATACAGGCAAGAGACGAAACGCAGCTGGGAGGCGGCAACATGGAACTAACCTTTGACCAAGTGGCGGACATGCTGGACGAAATGGCGGAGTCCTTCCCGCCGGTGTTTTTCGAGGGGCTCAACGGGGGCATTCTCCTCCAGGAGGAGGAAAAGCAGGACCCCCTGTTCCCCGAGGGGGAGATGTTCTTCATGGGAGAGTATGTCCAGGACGAGTACCTGGGCCGGTTCATTAACCTGTACTATGGCTCCTTCCTGGCCTCCGCCCGGAACGAGGACTGGTCGGAGGAGACCTGGCGGGAGGAGCTCTACACCACCCTGGCCCATGAGTTCACCCACCACGTGGAGTCCCTGGCCAACGCCCACCGGCTGGACGATCAGGACGAGGAGGACATGCTCCGCTACCTGGAGGAATACGGACTGAAGAAATGATTTCCTAGCAATCCGGTGGAATTTCTTTCCCCAAAATTCGCCACAAAATCTTGTGGTCCCGCCAAAATGGTTACAGAACGGTATCAACATGTTGAAATTTTTTTACGATTCCGCACAAAATATTCCCTGAAAATATTGAAATTCCTCTGATTTTGTAGTATCATGTAAAAAATGCTTAAATGTGCCCATTCTGTCCATTTTTTGGACCACTTGCGTGCACTGACATGGGAGAGAGCATAGAGGAGGTACCTGCACATGGGATTCTTTGACGCACTGCGGCGCAAGCCACTGGATGAGGACCTATACGAAGATTACGAGGACAGCTACGCATACGAAGAGGAAGACGATCAGAGCTGGGCATCGGAGGGTGCGCAGCCCATCCACAGCGTTGCCGACATGCAGGTCGTGCTGGTGTCTCCGCTGGAGTATAAGGACGCATCCAAGATCGCTGATCTTCTGCGGAACATGAAGTTTGTGGTGCTGAACCTGGGCAAGACGGACCGGGAAATTGCCCGCCGCCTGCTGGACTTCGTCTCCGGCGTGATTTACGCGGAGGACGGCCACATTATGAAGGTCGCTACCAACGTTTATGTGGTGGCTCCCTACTTTGTGGATCTGCATGACAACTCTGGTGACAACGATCGGGGCGATCTCTACTTCTGATTTACCATTCTGTTGTCATAAAAAATCGGTGCATGGTTTTCCATGCACCGATTTTTTCGTTCTCTTTAAAAGCTCTCCCGGAGAACCTGGAGGATCTCTGCCTGCGTCAGCGTGTGGTACCCGCCCCGGCGGCGGGCGCAGGTGGCGGCGATGTCCGCCAGCTGGGTGTCGTCGGGGATGCCCAGCTCCCGGAGGGTAGCGGTCATGCGGCTGTCCCGGATGTAGGCGGCCAGGGCGTCGATGCCCTCCAGGGCGGTTTCCAGGTCGCTCTTTCCCGCCGGGTCGATGCCCCACACGTTCACCGCGAAGCGCTTGAACTTGGGCAGGCCGTAGGGGCACACCAGCCGGTAATAAGCCGGGGAAATGGCCGCCAGACCCATGCCGTGGGCGCAGTCGTAATAGGCCCCCAGCTGGTGCTGGATCTGGTGCACCTCCCAGTCCTCGGTCTTGGAGGGAGACAGCAGGCCGCTGAGGGCCAGGGAGGAAGCCCACATCAGGTTGCTCCGGGCAGTGTAATCCCGGGGATTCTGAATCGCCGCCGGGGTATTGCGGATGATGCTCTTCATGATGGCCTCCGCCAGGTCGTCGGAAAGGTTGTCCCCGTCCTCGGGGCTGAAGTAGATCTCCATAATGTGGGAGAGGCTGTCAAAAATCCCGGAGGCCATCTGGTACTCCGGCAGACTGTAGGTAAACGCCGGGTTCAGGATGGCGAACCGGGGGTAAATGGCATAGTCCCAGCAGGAGGTCTTGACCTTGGTCTCCTCATTGGTGATCACCGCGTCCCCGTCCATCTCCGAGCCGGTGCCCGCCATGGTGAGGATGGCTCCCACGGGGATGGGGTCGCAGTCCGGCGCCTGCTTTTCGATCCAATACTTGGTCCACAGGTCCCCGTCCTCCACCGCCGCCAAAGCCACCGCCTTGGCGCAGTCGATCACCGAGCCGCCCCCTACCGCAAGGATCAGGTCCGCCTGACAGGCCCGGGCCAGGGCGCCCCCCTCCAGCACCTTGGCGTAGGTGGGGTTGGGCATGATGCCGGAAAACTCCGTAACCTGTTTTCCGCACCGGGTCAGGATCTCCATGACCTGGTCATAGATTCCGTTTTTCTTGATGGATCCGCCCCCATAGGCCAGCAGGATGCTCTCTCCGCAGCCCTCCAGGATGGCGGGCAGGCTCTCCATGGCGTCTTTGCCGAAGAACACCTGGGTGGGGTTAAAGTATGTAAAGTCCTGGTTCATAGCACAGTCTCCTTTCCGGGGCAATCAGGCCAAAATATCCTCCAGGGCGTCCTGGTCCAGAACCGTGACGGTTCCCCGGCCCAGGGAGACAATGCCCCGGCTGGCAAACTGGTTCAGGGTGCGGGTGACCACCTCCCGGGAGGAGCCGATATACCGGGCGATCTGCTCGTGGGTGGCGGAAAACACCGGGGATTTTCTCCGGCTGCACTCCTCCTTCAGGAAGGAGGCCAGCCGCTTTTCCAGGCTGAAAAAGACGATCTTCTGCAGGGTGCTCAGGGCGCTGGCATACTGCTGGGCCGCGTTCTTGTACACCAGCCGCTCCACATCGTGGTTTTCCTGCATCAGCTGGGCCAGCACTGCCGCCGGCAGGATGGAAAGCTCGGTCTTTACCTCTGCTGTTACGATGCTCTCCGACTCCACCCCCTGAAACACGCAGGAAGCGGAAAGGACACAGGTCTGCCCGCTCTCCGCCCGGAACAGGGTGATCTCCCGCCCCTCCTCAGACAGCGCGGTGAAGGCCAGCCGGCCCTGATGGACGAAGATCACGCCCACGCAGGCGTCCCCATGCCGGTGGACCACCTGCCCCTTGCGAAAGGTAAACCGCTGGATGGAGCCATCCAGTATCTTTTTCTGCTCTGATGTGAGGTAGGAATAAAAGATAATATCCCGATTCATTGTTGACGCACTTCCTCTCTCCTTCAGATAACCTGGGCGCGGCGGGCCCCAAATTATATCTTTTTTTCGTGACCTAGTCACTGGGCATGGGTTTCCTCAGATGGTATTATAATAACACAAGTTGAAACAACTTACATCCATTTTCTCATATTTTGACGACGCGAAAGGAGTTTTTCTCATGGATATGAAGTTCTATAAATGTTCCCACTGCGGCAACATCATCGCTTATGTGAACGCCAGCGGTGTCAAGGCCAGCTGCTGCGGCGAAGAGATGACCGAGATCGCCCCCAAGACCGCTGACTCCTCCACCGAGAAGCACGTCCCCGTGGTAAAGGTGGACGGCAACTTGGTCACCGTGACCGTGGGCTCCACCCTGCACCCCATGGAAGAGAAGCACTCCATCCAGTGGATCAGCCTGCAGACCGAGCAGGGCAACCAGCGGAAGGCTCTGGCTCCCGGCCAGGAACCCACCGCCGTCTTTGCTCTGGCTCCCGGCGACAAGGTGGTTGCCGCTTATGAGTACTGCAACCTCCACGGTCTGTGGAAGGCATAAGCTCCGTCCGTATCCTTCGCGCCCGCCCCTGCGTAAGCAGGCGCGGGCGCTTTTCCCATTCCTTACACAACGCAGACAACCTATTTTCGGAGGGGATTCCCATGAGTATTCAAAGCACACCCAGAGCCAGCCGCCTGCACATCGGTCTGTTCGGCAACCGGAATGCCGGCAAATCCTCCCTCATCAACGCCCTCACCGGCCAGGACATCTCCCTGGTCTCCCCGGTGGCGGGCACCACCACCGACCCGGTGTACAAATCCTTTGAGCTTCACGGGGTGGGGCCTGTGGTGTTTATCGACACCGCCGGCCTGGACGACCAGGGCGACCTGGGCGCCCTCCGGGTGGAAAAAACCCGGCAGGCCCTGGACAAAACCGACCTGGCCCTGCTGGTCCTCACCCAGGCCCCCCAGGCGGAGCTGCCCTGGCTGGAGGAGCTGAAGTCCCGGGGCATTCCCACCCTGGCAGTGCTGAACAAGGCCGACCTGCTCCCCGACCCGGAGGGGTTGGCCCAATCCCTCTCCGAAACGCTAAACGTCCCCGTGCTGGCGGTGAGCGCCGCCCAGGGGGAGAACATCTCCGCCCTGCGGCAGGCCATCGCCCGCCAGGTGCCCGACAGCTTCTGGGACCTGACCATCACCGGAGACCTGGTGCAGGAGGAGGACCTGGTGCTGCTGGTGATGCCCCAGGACATCCAGGCCCCCAAGGGGCGGCTGATCCTCCCCCAGGTGCAGACCATCCGGGAGCTGCTGGACAAGAAATGTCTGGTGATGAGCTGCACGGCGGACTGCCTGCCCGCCACCCTGGCCGCCCTGGCCCGGCCGCCCAAGCTCATCATCACCGACTCCCAGGCTTTCCCCACCGTCTGGCAGCACAAGCCCCCGGAGAGTCTGCTCACCTCCTTCTCCATCCTCTTCGCCGGGTACAAGGGGGATATCCACGCCTTCCTGGACGGAGCAAAGGCCGTGGAGGCGCTCACGGAACACTCCCGGGTCCTCATTGCCGAGGCCTGCGCCCACGCTCCCCTGGAGGAGGACATCGGCCGGGAGAAAATCCCCAAGCTGCTGCGGAAGAAGGTGGGGGAAAACCTCTCCTTCGATTTTGTGCGGGGAAACGACTTCCCCCAGGATCTGACCCCCTACGACCTGGTGATCCACTGCGGGGCCTGCATGTTCAACCGGCGGCATGTGCTCAGCCGGATCGCCCAGGCCAAGGAGCAGCAGGTGCCCATCTGCAACTACGGTGTGGTGCTGGCCTGTGTGGCGGGGATTCTGGACAAGGTCTGCTACGCAGAATAACCGGATTCAAAAACGGACCGTCTCATGGTACTGTGAGACGGTCCGTTTTTGCATGGTTATCTTTTAAAACCGGAAGTAGATGAAGGGGTTATAGACAGAGCTGACGATATACACAATGCACAGCAGGAACAGCAGACCGTACAGCCCGTCCTCCAGAAGGACCCACCCGGGGGTCTGTCTTTTGGGGAGCTTCTTTGCCACCGGGAAAGAGAACAGAAACGCCAGGGGCAGGTAGAGCAGGGCGAAGAGAATCTCAGAATCTGCCGAGAGCACCTGGGCCAGGCTGGTCCCCTGCCAGACGAACATGGTGTGCAGGGCGTGGGTAAGCTGAGAGAAGTCTGTCAGGTTAAAGAGCACCCATCCCAGGTTTACCACAAAGAAGGCGTAGAGCCACTGGATCACGGCGGGCAGCTTCTCCAGCACCCGGCCCAGGACAAACTTTTCCAGCAGCAGCAGGCCCGCGTAGTACAACCCCCACAGGATGAAGTTCCACTCCGCCCCGTGCCAGAAGCCGGTGAGGCCCCAGACCACCAGGATGTTGCGGACCCACTTGCCCCGGCTCACCCGGCTGCCCCCCAGAGGGATGTAGATATAATCCCGGAACCAGGAGGACAGGGAGATGTGCCACCGCCGCCAGAACTCGGTGGCGGACCGGGACAGATAGGGGTAGTTGAAGTTTTCCAGAAAGTGAAAGCCGAACATCCGCCCCAGGCCGATGGCCATGTCGCTGTAGCCGGAGAAGTCAAAGTAGATCTGCATGGTGTAGGCAAAGGCCGCCAGCCAATACATGGCGGTGCCGTAGATCTCCGGGTTTCCCCCGTAGATCAGTTCCGCCACGGCGGCGGCGCCGTTGGCCAGGATGACCTTCTTCCCCAGGCCCAGGATAAACCGCCTGAGCCCCTCGGCCACGTCCTCCCAGGACTCCCGGCGGTGGAGAATCTCCTCCTCAATGGTGCTGTACCGGACGATGGGACCGGCGATCAGCTGGGGGAAGAAGCTGATGTACAGGAGCAGATAGAAAAAGTTTCGCTGGAGCTTGACCTTGCCCCGGTACAGGTCGATCACATAGGAGAGGATCTGGAAGGTATAAAAACTGATGCCGATGGGCAGGGCGATCTCCGGGATGGTTCCCTGGACAGGCAGAAAACGGGTCAGGTTGTCCCAGAAGAAGTTCAGGTATTTGAACACCAGCAGGTTCAGAACCACCAGGACAACGGTCACCACAAACACCGCCCGTCTGGCCCGGGGCTTGTCCCGCCAGGCCGCCATGGCAAGGCCGCCCAGATAGGCCACCACTGTGGCGGCCAGCATCATGACCACATACTTGGGCTCCCCCCAGGAGTAAAAGAACAGGGAGAGCACCAGGAGCAGGCCGTTCCGCCAGGTGCGGTTTTTGCACAGGTAGTAGGGGATCACCGCCAGGGGCAGGAACAGACAGAGAAACGTTAAGCTGCTGAATACCACGGCGTCAACCCTCCAGATTAAAGGCGTCCTGAATGTAGAAGTCGATGTTGCCCATGAGCAGGACCTTGGTAATCTGATGCTCCTGCACATAGGCGGAAAGGTCAAAGGGTTCTCCCATGGTGTGGGCATAGTAGCGCAGGTCCACCGAATACAGGGTGTCATAGTGGCTGGCCAGGAGCTTCAGCACCGCGTTGTCGAAGGACTCCCCCACCACCAGGAGGTTCCCACGGCCCTGGGCGCCGGTGGAGAGCACCGTCTCCCCGTTGTCCCCGCCGTAATAGCCGCCGTAGGAGACCGGCTCTTCGGCCTCCCCCGCAAGATAGGCCGCCTGGTTTCCATAATCCTCCGCGGGAGCGCCGTCGATGGTGACGGTCATGGGAGGAAAGGCATAGGGATAACCGTAGAAGTCCTCGGTAAAGACTCCCTCTCCCCCCACTGTGGACGCCTTCTTGCCGCTGAATTTGCTGCTGAGCTTCACAGCCTCTCCGGTGGGCGTCAGCAGCGCCTCCCGGATGCCCAGCAGCTGGGCCAGCTGGCAGTAGCCCCGGTAGGAACCCTGATGGTTCCAGTGGGCGTCGGTCTTATAAAAATTGCTGGCAAATTCCTGGAAGCTGTCGATGGTGTAAACCCCCATGCGCGCCTGGGGCAGGTCCAGGTGCTCCAGCAGGTACCGGGACAGGCCGGTTTTCTCTCCGGTTTCAAAGTCCAGATCGGTGTCCTTTTCAATATAGTAGGCGTAAAACTCCAGGTCCGGGTGGCGGGCAAAGGTCCCGTTCAGGGACTGGCACTTGGCCTCCAGCTCCGCCTGGACTGAGCCAACATACCGGGGCCAATAGGTCAGATAGCCGTCCCCGAACAGCCGCAGGCCGTTAAAGTCCACATACTGGTCGCCGGAGATTCCCGCCAGATCCCCGGCCCAGTCCAGGGTCTCCTTCTGAAACCCGGCGGTGACCCGGTTGTACAGAGACTTCATGGTTTGGGCCAGGGGGATCTGGTCCATCAGGGCCGCGTCCACCCCGTCCTGAAAGGAGCCGTCCAGGCAGCTCTCCGCCGAGAAGGCAGGCATCTGACCGGCATAGCGGTTTTCATAGGTGTTGATCTCCTCGGGAAACAGCAGGGTCCGGGCCAGACCGGCCACCAGGACGGCCATCACCCCGCAGACAAAAAGAATGTGAATCTTCTTCATGAGCCTTCCCTCTCTAGTTTATATAAGGTATCGGGCCGAACAAAGAAAAAGCACCGTATTCCCAAGAATACGGTGCTTTTGGAGGCGCCACCCAGATTTGAACTGGGGGTGGAGGTTTTGCAGACCTCTGCCTTACCACTTGGCTATGGCGCCATCTGGAGCGAGTGACGAGGCTCGAACTCGCTACCTCCACCTTGGCAAGGTGGCGCTCTACCAGATGAGCTACACTCGCATATGGTGCCCAGGGCCGGAATCGAACCAGCGACACGCGGATTTTCAGTCCGCTGCTCTACCAACTGAGCTACCTGGGCTTGTTTGGGTACGAGCTGTACCCTTTGGCGACGCGGAAGGGACTTGAACCCTCGACCTCCGGCGTGACAGGCCGGCGTTCTAACCAACTGAACTACCGCGCCAAATTCTTGGTGGGAACAACAGGGCTCGAACCTGTGACCCCATGCTTGTAAGGCATGTGCTCTCCCAGCTGAGCTATGCTCCCGAAGCGGAAGGTTTTCTCAAGGAGTTTCGCACCCCCAAGCGACGGATTTCATTATATCCACAGAAGGGCTATTTGTCAAGAGGTTTTTTCAAAAAAGTTAACTCTTTGCAAAAACCCTTTTTCGGGGGCGTTCGCCCCCGAAAAAGATCGGTTTTACAGAGAAGCTGCCAGCTCCTCCAGATCTTCTTTTTCAAACACGTGCACCGCGTCGCAGAACTGGCAGGTCATCTCCGCCCGGCCCTGGTCGGCGATGAGGGCCAGCAGCTCCTGCTTGCCCATGCTCAGCAGGGCGTTCTTCATCCGCTCCCGGCTGCAATAGCACCGGTACTCCACGGGGGACTGCTCCAAAAGCTCCAGGTCGAAGTCCGCCAGCACCGTCCGCAGCAGGTCCTCCGGGGCCATGCCCTGGTTTAAGTGGGTGGTCACCTGGCCCACCCGGGCGATGCCCGCCTCAATCTTGTCGATGTCCTGGTCGCTGGCTCCGGGCAGCAGCTGGATGAGATACCCGCCGGCGGCGGCCACGGACAGGTCCGTGTCCACCAGCACCCCCAGGGCGCAGGCGGTGGGAATCTGCTCACTTTCCGCAAAGTAGGCGGTGATGTCCTCGGCAATCTCCCCGGAAACCAGGGGGATGGTGCCCACATAGGGCTCCTTCAGCCGCAGGTCCTTGATCACCGTCAGGGCGCCGTCTGTGCCCACGGCGCTTCCCACGTCCAGCTTGGCAGGGCCCTTCAGGGGGATGTCCACCTGGCCGTTCTGCACATAGCCCCGGACGTTGCCGGCGCTGTCGGCCACGGCCAGAATGCTGCCCAGGGGGCCGCCGCCGTTGATGCGGACAGTTACCGAGCCGTCTTGCTCCTTCAGCTGGGCGCCCAGCATGGAGGTGGCCATCAGGGTGCGCCCCAGGGCGGCGGTGGCCACGGGCAGGGTGCTGTGAATCTCCCGGGCCCGCTGGACCAGGCCCCGGCCCTGGATGGCCATGGCCTTGATGGGCGCGTCTTTTGCGATCATGCGTACAATATAATCCATGGTTGGTCTCTCCTAAATAAAACGTAACAAATTTATCGGGGCTTCCGGGCGGTAAAAAAGATCCGCTCCTCCCCCGCTGCCGGCTTTCGGAGCTTTAAGCTGCCGTACTGCCGGATATCCGTAAACCCGGCTGCCGCCAGGTAAGCGGTGAGTTCCTCCGGGGTGTAGGCGTACTCCTCGTGGACCTCGGCCTCCCGGAGCCAGACCTCCCCCTCCCGCTGGAACACGTCCATGGCGTAGGTGCAGATCCGGCGGCGGGGATTGTAGTCCGTCCGCCAGACGCAGTAGGCGTCCTCGGTCTCGTCCAGGAACATCCCCCCGTCCAGGCTCTCCAGGTGGCTGGGGGTGTGAACGTCGAACACGAACAAGCCCCCGGGCTCCAGAAACAGGCGCACCCGCTGGAAGGCCTTTTGCAGCTTGGCGGGCTTCGTCACATGGTTTACACTGTCCAGCAGGCAGACGCAGGCGTCCACGGTGCCGTACAGGTCCAGCTTCTCCATGGGCTGGCAGAGAAAAATGGGCCGCTCCAGTCCCTCCGGCAGGGTCTTTTCCGCGGCCACGGCCAGCATCTCCGGGGAGAAGTCCACCCCGATCATCTCATACCCCCGCTCTGCCAGGAGAAAGGACATGGTGCCTGTGCCGCAGGCCAAGTCCAGCACGGTGTGCACCGGCTTCTTTTCCCGGCGGAACAGCTTTTCCAGAAAGTCTGCCCAGGCGGGGTAGTTCACATCCTCCGTCATGGCGTCGTAGCAGCCGGCCAGGGCGTCGTAGGTTGCGTCCCAGTTACTCACGGTATTTCTCCTCCCAATAGGGGTCCAGCCGGGGCAGAATGGTCTGGTAGCCGTCCGCCCCGTACTGCAGGCAGCGGTTGACCCGGCTGATGGTGGCGCTGCTGGCCCCCGTCCGCTTCAGGATGTCCTGGTAGATCATCCCCTCCCGGAGATACATGGCCACCTCAATCCGCTGTTCCATCGCCTTCAGTTCCGTCACCGTGCACAGGTCCTGGAGAAACCGGCGGCACTCCTCCACGCTCTCCAGCTGGAGCAAGCTCTGGTACAGCAGGTCATGGTCGTCCTTTGGAGATTTCTTCATGAAATGCTCCTCCTTCGCGCTTAGATACTTTCATATTTTATCAAGTTAAATTACGAATGTAAAGGGATAGATGGGGGTTTCAAAAAAGAAAAATAAAATGAAATTTTTCTTCTCCCCTCTTGCATATTAAAAATGTGAGTATTATAATGAGATGTATTTTTTGTTAGGAGGGATCCTCTGTGGTAAAAGCAATTGTCGGCGCCAACTGGGGCGATGAAGGAAAGGGAAAAATCACGGACCTGCTGGCGGAGCAATCCGACATCGTCATCCGCTTCCAGGGCGGTGCCAACGCAGGCCACACCATCATCAACGACTACGGCCGCTTTGCCCTGCATACCCTGCCCTCTGGCGCGTTTTACAAGCACGTCACCAACATCATCGGAAACGGCGTGGCGCTGGACATCCGCAAGCTCACCGCCGAGCTCACCGGCCTGGTGGAAGCAGGCGTCCCCGCCCCCAACCTGATTATCTCTGAGCGGGCCCAGCTGCTGATGCCCTATCATGTGCTCCAGGACACCTACGAGGAGGAGCGCCTGGGCGGACATGCCTTTGGCTCCACCAAGAGCGGCATCGCCCCCTTCTACTCGGACAAGTACGCCAAGATCGGCATTCAGGTCTGCGACCTGTTCGACGAGCCCCGCCTGCGGGAGCGCCTGAACCGGGCTGTGGAAATTAAGAATATTCTCTTTGAAAACATGTATCACAAGCCCGCCATCCAGGCGGACGAGCTGTTTGATGAGCTGCTCTCCCTCCGGGAGATCATCCGTCCCTATGTGGGCGACGCCGTGACCTTCGTCCACCAGGCCCTGAAGGAGGGCAAGTCCATCCTGCTGGAGGGCCAGCTGGGGGCCATGAAGGACCCGGACCTGGGCATCGTCCCCATGACCACCTCCTCCCACACCCTGGCAGGCTTCGGCTGCGTGGGCGCGGCCATTCCCCCCACCGCCGTGGAGGACGTGATCTGCGTCTCCAAGGCCTACTCCTCCTGCGTGGGCTCCCAGACCGAGCCCTTCGTCAGCGAGCTGCTGGGAGAGGCCGGGGATGAGCTCCGCCGCCGGGGCGGCGACAAGGGCGAGTTCGGCGCCACCACCGGGCGGCCCCGCCGGGTGGGCTGGTTCGACACCGTGGCCACCCGCTACGGCTGCATGATCCAGGGCGCCACCCAGGTGGCCCTCACCTGTCTGGACGTGCTCAGTTATCTGGACGAGATCCAGGTGTGCACCGGCTACGAAATCGACGGCCAGGTCACCAAAAACTTCCCCGTTCCCGCCCTGCTGGAGCGGGCCAAGCCCGTCTTCACCACCCTGCCCGGCTGGAAGGAAGACATCCGCGGCATCACCGATTATGACGCACTTCCTGCAAATGCAAAGGCCTATGTGGACTTCCTGGAGCAGGAGATCGAGACCCCCATCACCATTGTCTCCACCGGCCCCAAGCGCCACGAGATCACTTTGCGAGGCTGACGTTTCCCCCTCTGTATCCTGTCCGGGAATCCTGCGGTTCCCGGACAGTTTTTTCTGCTTGCATCTGGCGGTCGCTTCGGCTAAAATAGAGGCAGCAGAGATCCTTGCAGGATACTCCCCCATTTCCCTTTCCTGATCCCAGCGCACGGCATCTCACTGGCGCTGAATGAACAACAAAACGGAGGGAACGGCCGATGGCTGACTACCAAAAGATGTACGCCGTGCTGTGCAGCGCGGTGGACGAAGTGATCGATCCACTGGAACGCATCCCGTTGGCTCTGTCCTCTGCCCGTATTCTGCGGGCGGCGTTGGCACGGGCAGAGGAGATCTATATCTGCACCGCTGAGGAGGAGGAGCCCGAACCGCCTAGGGTACGGGAAAGTACGATTGAGATCCTTCCCCCCAAAAAATGAAATGATGTTGGCTTTTTCTTTCCACTAGCAGAGCTAGTGGTTTTCTTTTGACAAAAAAGTGCCTCTGCCGACACGCAACCAGGCATCGACAGAGGCGCTTCTTGTATTTTACCGATGTTTTACGAGAATATGATTACTATTTTTTCATTTGTCTGCTACACTGAATTGTCAATATAGAAAAGAGGAAGACGATGAGAAG
>SFPN01000030.1 GCA_004551945.1 Clostridiales bacterium
ATAATTGGTAGTATTTTCCACCCACACACGATAGGAACTGTATCCTCTAGGCTGAGTCCAGGACGCACCATCCTTGCTCACATCATTATCTACGATCACATAACTCACCATAGGCTGGGCTTCAGCGCCACCGGCCTGGAACTCCATCGCTATCGGCCCTACCGCCCCCGCAATGCAGTCCGAAGCCAGTGCACATACTACCAAAAACATACACAAGATTTTTTTCATAATTTCCTCCATCCAGATACATATAAACATCTTCTTTTCTGCCCACTATTTTATTCATTTTGTCCTAATCAGATAGTAACACGCCTCCAATAATTTGTCAATACAAAAAATTATTCTTTGAAAAATTATTGCATCTCTTCTTTCATCATGATATAGTAATCTCAAGATTTCAGGGACACGACAGAAAAGGCGGGAAAGCCAGTGAAACAACACCCAGAAGAACAAGGAACCCGCCGAGCTAACGGACTAGAGGACAACCTGAAAAAAGCCCTCACCGAGCTGCTGATCCTCTTTCTCTTTTCCCAGGAGGAGCACTACATCGGGGAACTGGCGGATATTTTAAAGGCCCGCAGCCACGGGGTCCTCTCCATCGTCTTCCCCTACGCGGCCATCTACCGCATCACCCAGGCGGGGTACCTGACCGAGACCAAAAAGAAAACCGCCCCGGACGGGCGGCTGCGGCAGTATTATCAGATCACCGAGGAAGGGCGAGCCCATCTCCTGGATATGCTGGAGACCTACCGCCTCTTTTTCCAAGGGGTCAACGATATTTTGTCGGGAGGTGACGCGCCATGAGCAACCCTAATATTCGCCGTTATGAGCGGGAGCTAAAAAAAGCCCTTCGGAGTCCCCGATTGGGAAAACGGATTTCCGCGGCATTCGCCCAGTCCTTGGCCCCTCTGCTGGAAGACATTCCTAACCCCAGCTATGACGACTTGGTGGATGCCTTTGGTCCCCCGGAGCATTTAGCGCAGTCTCTCCTGCAAACCGTGGAAATTCCCCAACCGCTCTCTCTCAGGAAAAAACTGGGGCTGGCAATTTGTGTTATTTTGGCGATTTTTGCAGTGGGCGGTATCCTGATCTCCGTTTGGAATACCCCCGAAGAAGGTTTTGTTCTGAACAGCGTTCCCGTTTTTCCTGTAAAAAGCACGGAAAATTGCTATTTTATCGTAGATGATCCATTTACTTTTAGTGACAGCCATTGGGACCAACCACGAGAAATGGCTTCCTATCTGGTGATTGTTCAGAATACCGGTACGGTGCGCACCAACATTTTTGTAACGTACAGCAAGCATCAGCCGCCCCACACTTTTGCAGTCCCTGCGGGTGAAACCGTAGCCTTTGCCGTCAATAACCCCCGCCTTGGCCCCCATTCCGTCGCCTTCGACACCCCCGACGGTACCCTCTCCGGCACCGTGCGGGTGCTGCTGTCGGACAGCCCCCTTTGACAACCCTCAACCTCTGTTGTAGGGGCGCTTCACGAAGCGCCCGCCAACCCAGCAGATCTCTCCCACGCCGGCGGGCGATTCTTGAATCGCCCCTACGAACCGGGCCGTACGATAAGAACGCATCGAACCCCAGGGTTTCCCCTGGGGTTTTGTGTTGGACCATGGTTCAATTAAAAATATCCCCGTTCTCCCGGAAGAGCTGCTCCACCCGCTGGCGGAGGGGGGCGTGGTTTTGCAGGTCCGGGTCCTGGGCCAGGACTGCCCGGGCGGCGTCCTGGGCCTCGTGGAGCAGCCGCATGTCCCCTTCCAGGCTTGCCAGCTTCAGCTGGGGCAGGCCGTGCTGCCGGGCGCCGAAGAAGTCGCCGGGTCCACGGAGCTTCAAATCCTCCTCGGCGATGGCAAAGCCGTCGGTGGTGGCGCAGAGGGTTTTTAACCGCTTCCGGGTCTGCTCATTCCGGTTATCTGAGATGAGCACGCAGTAGGACTGGTGCTTCCCCCGGCCCACCCGGCCCCGGAGCTGGTGAAGCTGGCTCAGGCCGAACCGGTCCGCGTCCTCCACGATCATGAGGGAGGCGTTGGGCACGTCCACCCCCACCTCGATCACCGTGGTGGACACCAGCACGTCAATACGCCCGGCGGCAAAGTCCTCCATCACCTGCTGCTTCTCCCTGGCCTTCAGCTTGCCGTGGACGATGGCCACCCGCAGGTCGGGGAACACCTCCCGCTGGAGCTGGCGGCCGTACTGCTCGGCAGCCTTCATGCCCGCCGGGTCCTCCTGGTCCACCGCCGGGCAGACCAGATACACCTGCCGCCCCAGGCCCACCTGCTTGCGCACGAAGCCGTAGAGCCGCTGGCGCTTGTCCCCCCCGATGAGCATGGTGTCCACCGGGGTGCGCCCCGGGGGCAGCTGGTCGATCACCGACAGGTCCAGGTCCCCGTAGATCATCAGGGCCAGGGTCCGGGGGATGGGGGTGGCGGACATCACCAGCACGTGGGGGCGCTCCTCTCCCCCGCTCTTGGCGGAGAGAGCCGCCCGCTGGTCCACCCCGAACCGGTGCTGCTCGTCGGTAATCACCAGGGCCAGGCGGCGGAAGGCCACCGGCTCGCTGAGGAGGGCGTGGGTGCCCACGATGAGGTCAATCTCCCCTGCTGCCAGCTTTTCCCGGCAGGCCCGCTTCTGGGCGGCGGTCATGGAGCCGGTGAGAAGAGAAACCCGCATCCCCGTGTGCCCCAGCAGGTCGGAAAGGGTTTTCACATGCTGCTGGGCCAGCAGCTCCGTGGGGGCCATGAGGGCGGTCTGGCAGCCGTTGTCCCAGGCCAGATAGGCGCAGGCAGCGGCCACCACCGTCTTGCCCGAGCCCACGTCCCCCTGGAGCAGGCGGTTCATGGGGACGGGCTGCTTCAGGTCCGCCGCCGCCTCCCGGGCGGAACGCAGCTGGGCGTCTGTCAATGTAAAGGGCAGGCCGGAGAGGAAGGCGTCCAGGTCCTGGCGCAGGAAGGGGACGGCGGTTTGCTCCCCCCGGCGGCCCCGGATCAGGGTCAGACCCAGGTTCAGGCAGAACAGCTCCTCGAACATCAGCCGCCGCCGGGCCTGGGCCAGGTCCTCCCAGGACTGGGGAAAGTGGATGGCCCGGTAGGAGAACGCCGCCGGGGCCAGCCGGTAGGTCCGGCGCAGGTCCTCCGGCAGGGTCTCCTGGATCTGGGGCACGCACTGGGCGGCCAGGCGCTGCCAGCTGGTCAGGCGCTTGGCGGTGATCCCGGCGGTGAGGGGGTAGACGGGGACGATGCCCCCGGTGACTCTCCCCTCCCCTTCCCGCTCGAAAACGGGGTTGATCATCTGGCGGCGGCGGCCGGTCCCGGTGAGCTTGCCGTAGAAGCAGTAGGTCTCCCCGGGTGTCAGGGCGCTGCGGACGTAGCTCTGGTTAAAGAAGGTCACCTCCACCTGACCGGTGCCGTCCACGATCCGCCCCTTGGTCAGCTCCATGCCCCGGCGGACGTAGCTGGTGCGGAAGGGCTCCGCCACCAGGGCGGAGAAGCACACCGGCTCCTCCAGGGGGCAGGCGGCGATGCTCTCCCGCAGGGTGCGGTCCTCGTAGTCCCGGGGGAAGTAGGCCAGCAGGTCGGCAACGGTGCGCAGCCCCAGCTTGTCCAGGGCCTTCTCCCGGGCGGGGCCCACCCCGGGCAGAGAGGTGAGGGGGGTGTGCAGGGTGAGGGGTTCCATGGGGCAGGCCTCCTTTCCGTTGGAATCGTTTTAAGATAGTGTACCACACTTTTCCCCCCTTCTCAACCGGCGCCGAAGAACAGGCGCACGGTGAGAGAGGCAAAAAAGAACCCGGCCAGGTCGGCGCACAGGGCGGCGGGGACGGCGTAGCGGGTTTTTTTGATCCCCGCCGCCCCGAAGTACACGGCGATGGTATAAAAGGTCGTCTCCGTGGACCCCAGCATCACCGCGGCGGTGCGGCCCACCAGGGAGTCCGGGCCGTAGGTGGTGATCAGCTCCGACCCCACCCCCAGGGCGGCGCTGCCGCTGATGGGCCGCACCAGCATGAGGGCTACCGTCTCCGGGGGAATCCCCAGAAGGTTCATCACCGGGGCCAGCACCCGGGCCAGCAGCTCCAGCGCCCCCGAGGCCCGGAGCATGGCCACCACCGTCAGCAGGGTCACCAGGGCGGGGAGGATCTTCCACAGGATCTCCAGCCCCTTGGCCGCCCCCTGGAGCAGGGCGCTGTACACGTCCACCTTTTTCGCCATGCCGTAGCAGGACACCCCCGCGATGATCCCCGGCACCAGCAGATCCAGCAGCAGCTTCATCCCGCCGCCCCCTCAGCTTCGCCAGAGGCGGGCGCAGAGCTTGGCCGCGGCAATCCCCGTGAGCACCGACAGCAGGGAGGTCACCCACACCGCCGGCAGAATGTCAAAGGGGGTCCGGCACCCGGCGGCCATGCGCACCGCCGCTACAGTAGTGGGAATCAGCTGGATGGAGGCGGTGTTGCACACCACCAGCATGCACAGGCTGTCCCCCGCCACCCCGGGGGTGCGGCGGCTCATCCGCCGGGCGGCCTCCAGCCCCAGGGGCGTGGCGGCGTTGCCCAGCCCCAGAAGGTTGGCAGACACGTTGGCGGCAATGGTGTCCATCACCCCCTGGTCCCTGGAAAAATCGGGAAAGAGCCGCCGGAGCACCGGGTGCAGCAGCCGGGCCAGCTTCTCTGCCAGCCCCGCCTGGCGCATCACCTCCATCACCCCCATCCACAGGCACAGCACCCCCGCCATGCTCAGCCCCAGCTGGATGGCCTGGGCCGCCCCGTCCAGGGCCGCCGCCGCCAGGGCCTCCCCCCGGCCGAAGGCCAGGGCGCACAGAAGGGAGATGGCCGTCATCCCCGTCCAGATCACCGTCATTGCCATGGGTCCGTCCTCCTTTGTTTCCAGCGTTTCTCTCCAAGCCTACGCGGGAAAACTGGAAAAAAGACCCCGCGATTCTCTCCCCTTTTTGTGGTCAACCGACATTTTTCGATTGACTTCTAAATACATTTTGTTATAATCAAGATGTTTCTATGAACTTTTCATAGAATTTGGCTTGTTTTTGTCGCCGGATCAGAGAGCAACAGAAGAGAAAAACAGCCAGCCGGGAAAGGAAGTGCTTCACACTATGAAATCCACAGGAATTGTCCGCCGGGTAGACGAGCTGGGACGAATCGTTTTACCCATCGAACTGCGTCGCACACTGAACATCGCCGAAAAAGATTCTCTGGAGATTTACGTCGATGGGTCCTCCATCATGCTGAAAAAGTATCAGCCCGCCTGCATCTTCTGTGACAGCGCCAAGGATATCACCGTCTTCAAGGGCAAGAATATCTGCGCGCATTGTCTCAAAGAGCTGCTGCAGAAGTAATTTCTGCAACGTATCCTCCACACAAACAGAATCCGGGCACATCTCTCAGGAGATGTGCCCGGATTTTTTATCCCGGAATTCGACAGAGTTCGACGGTTTGTAGCACTATACGATCTGTATTTGTCAGTTTTTGTTAGAAAAGGGATCTGTCCGCAGGTCCTCACAGGCCCTTTTTTCCAGCTTTCCCTTACTTTTGGGACACCACCAGGTCATACAGCGCTTTGCGGGACAGGCCGCAGGCGGCGGCCGCCTGCTTCACCGCGTCCCGGGTGGAGGCACCCTCCGCCTGGAGCCGGGCTGCCATGGCCAGGCCGTCCTCCAGGGTGTATTCCGCCTCCTGCACGGGAGCCGCCCCCTCCACCACCAGCACAAACTCCCCCTTGGCGGGGTTCTGGGCGTAGTGCTCCGCCGCCTGGCCCAGGGTGGTCCGCCACACCTGCTCGTGGAGCTTGGTCAGCTCCCGGCAGAGGCTGATCCGCCGGTCCGGGCCGAAGGTCTCCTCCAGGTCCCGGAGGGTGGCGGAGAGCTTGTGGGGGGCCTCGTGAAAGACCATGGTGCGGGTCTCCTGCCGCAGGGAATCCAGGTGGGTCCGGCGGTTTTTCTTGTTCATGGCCAGAAAACCCTCAAAGGTAAACCGCCCGGTGGGCAGGCCGGACACCGCCAGGGCGCTGACGAAGGCGCAGGGGCCGGGGATGGGCACCACGGGGATGTCCTGGGCGGCGCACTGGGCCACCAGCTCCTCCCCGGGGTCGCTGATGGCAGGGGTGCCCGCGTCGGTGACCAGGGCGCAGCTCTCCCCCGCCAGCAGGCGGCTGGTGAGCGCGTCCCCCCGGGTGTCCGCGTTGTGGCGGTGGTAGCTCACCATGGGCTTTTTGATGCCCAGGTGGTTCAGCAGCTTCACCGTCACCCGGGTGTCCTCGGCGGCGATAAAGTCCACCGCCTCCAGGGTCTCCGCCGCCCGGACGGAGAGATCCCCCAGGTTCCCGATGGGGGTGGCGACTAAATATAATGTACCTGCCATAGCAGTGTTCTCCTTCTCTTTGGGGTAAAGTCTTTACGGGTCTTCCGTTTTATTAAGCTCTCCCTCTGGGAGAGGTAAAAGGAAAGGCCGTGCAGCCCTTTATATCTCCTGGTACTGCACCGGCAAAATGTCCAGGCCCGGGCCGCCGTCTTTGACAGACTCCACCAGCACGGCGTAGGGGGGCTTGCTCCGGTCATAGGCCAGCAGCTGCATCCGCTTGGGGGTGAGCCTTGCCCGGTCCAGGGCGGTAAACAGCTCCGCCAGCCGCTCGGGCCGGTAGACCAGGGCGAACCGTCCTCCCGTGCGGGTCAGGCGGCCCGCTGTCTGGCACAGCTCCTCCACGGAGCAGGTCTCGTCCATCCGGGCTCTTCCCCCGGACTTCCCCGAGCCTGCCCGGAAGTAGGGCGGGTTGGAGATCACCAGGTGGAACCGGTCCCCCGGAACCAGGGTCCGGTCCCGCAGGTCCCCGGTGAGCACCTGGCCGGACAGGCCGTTGGTCAAAAGATTTCGCCGGGCCAGCTCTGCCGCCTTGGGGTCCAGCTCAATGCCGGTGCGGGTTAAGTCCTCCTCCCGCTGGGACAGCAGGAGCAGGAGGGTTCCCACCCCGCAGCCCAGGTCGCACACCTGCCAGCCCCGGCGCAGGGTGCAGAACCCGGACAGCAGCACGCTGTCCCGGCCCAGCTTGAAGCAGTCGTCCGACTGGGTCAGCCGGTAGCTGCCCAGGTATTCCGTGGATTCCATGGTCACTCCCCCAGCTGCTCTTCCAGGCGGTTCAGATGGGTCAGCAGCCACCGCACCGTCCGGCCGGTCATGCCCCAGATGAAGTGGCCCTGGTACTCGTAGATGGGCACGTCCATCCAGCCGCTGCGCCAGGGGTAGTCGTGGGGAAAGCCGATCCGGTCATAGGGGAAGCTGTCGTCCACCTGGGCCCGGACCCGGTAGCGGTAGACCTCCTCCGGGCAGGTGCGCAGAAAGTCCAGGGGCACGAAAAAGACGTTCTTCACCTCCGCCTGGCTGGCCTTCAGCCGGGCCGCGGCCGCCGGGCTGATCCGCCCCAGGAAGGGGTAGATCACCCGGTCGCTGATGTCCTGAATCACGTCCAGAGGGGCCAGAATCTCCACCTCCGACGGGGGAACGCCGATCTCCTCCCAGGTCTCCCGCAGGGCGGTGTCCACCGGGGTCTCCCCCGGCTCCCGCCGGCCGCCGGGAAAACAGACCTCCCCCGGCTGGTGGCCCACCAGGGTCTCCGCCCGGGTTTCAAAGAGCAGGCAGAGCTGTCCCTCCTGCTCCACCAGGGGCACCAGGATGGCGTACTCTCCCACAGCCCCCTGAACGCCCAGCTCCCGGCTCTGGAAATAGGTTTTCATCTGGTCAATGGTCATGGCTCGGCCTCCTCAGGATTCAGGGACGGTAAACTTGGCCAGGGGGTCCTCCCGGGTCCAGAGAACCACCCGCCCCTGGGCCAGGCTCTCCTTCACCCGGATCAGCCGCTGGTTCCGGCTGCCCCGGAAGCGAAGCTCGTAGGACTTCTCCTGTTCCAGGAAAGGCCCGTCCACCAGCACGTCGGTCTGCTCCAGCAGGGCCCGCCAGGCCGGGTCGTTTTTGGCCAGGATGGCCTCAAAGGTATAGCCCGAGTAGGTCCACACCGTCCAGCCGGCAGCATGGGCGGCCCGGGCCAGCTTCGCGCAGTCGGCAGCCTGGGCGAAGGGCTCCCCCCCGGAGAGGGTCAGCCCCTCCACCAGAGGATTTTTCCCCATAAGGGCCATGAGCTCCTCCACCGGCACCTCCCGGCCTCCCTGAAAATCGTGGGTGTCCGGGTTGTGGCAGCCGGGGCAGTGGTGGGGGCACCCCTGGGTGAACACGGTCAGCCGCAGGCCGGGCCCGTCCACAATGGAGTCGTTGACTGTGTTGGCGATTCGCATACGCGCCGCCTCCTCACATTTGATATCATATGTATTGAATCGAAGATTCGTATTATGATACCACACTTTGCCCCGGGAAACAACGGGATTCCTCGCCGGCAGAAAAAAACCGCCGCCTCGGATGAGGCGGCGGTCAGCTTGTCGAAAAAGGCAAAGCCTTTTCCGACAAGAGGGGATCGCAGTCCGCTGCGCGCAGGGTCGGTGCGCCCTTGGCGCACGGCCCCCACACTTGCGGCCTGAGAAGTATGTTCTCCGCCGTACATGGCCCAGGCCACCTTCTCTTGGCCTTTGGCCAATTCACCTTGTGCCACCGGAGAACATGATTGGATTGTCTTTGCTGCCTGCGGGCAGCAAACTCTGCGAGACTTTTTCAACAGTCGCAAAACCGCCGCCTCGGATGAGGCGGCGGTGTATGTATCCGTATGCGGGGTTTGACTTACTTGGTGTAGTCATAGAAGCCCTTGCCGGACTTGCGGCCCAGACGGCCGGCACGGTAAAGGACCTTGTACAGGTGAGCGGGGCGATACTTGGAGTCGGCGGTCTCCTGATACAGGGACTCCATGACCTCGATCATCACGTCGATGCCGATGGCGTCAGCCAGCTTCAGGGGACCCATGGGCAGGTTGTAGCCCAGCTCGCAGGCCTTGTCGATGTCCTCATAAGAGCAGACGTTCTCGCCGGCCAGGATGGCGGCCTCGTTCATCATGGGGCACATGCGCAGGCCTTGCCGGTCTCGATGGTGTCCTCGGAGGTGTCGTAGGCGTTGATGATCTCCACCAGCTTCATGGCAGGCACGGGGCTGAAGAAGTGCATGCCCAGGAACTTCTCAGGACGCTGGGAAGCGGCGGCCAGCTCGGTGATGGACAGGGAGGAGGTGTTGGAGACGAAGATGGCCTCGGGCTTGATAACGGGAGCCATCTTGGCGAAGGCTTCCTTCTTCAGCGCCATGTTCTCCACCATGGCCTCAAAGACGATGTCCACGTCGGCCAGGTCGTTCAGGTCGGTGGTGGTCTTCAGGTGCCCCAGCCAGCCCTCGGCCTGCTCAGCGGTGATCTTGCCCTTGCTGATCTTCTTGTCAAAGTTCTTCTTGATGCCGGCCAGACCCTTTTCCAGGGTGGGGGTTCTGTGGTTGTAGAGGACCACGTCGTAGCCGCCCTCCAGAGCAACCTGTGCGATGCCTCTGCCCATCATACCGGCGCCGTACACGCCAACAGTCTTAACTTCCATGATTTAGCAACTCCTTACAAAACAATAGTGAATAAAAGTTCCCTCTTGGGAAGTATAATAACAGCCTTTCGGAAACGAGAGACTTTTTCATCGAAAAATAAAAAACCGGCGGCGGAACAATTCGCAAATTCGCAAACCCCGCCATTCTCATTCGACCGTTCCTTATCTTACAGGAAGAACCCGGTTCCGTCAAGGGCTGATTTTGAACTTTTCACAATTTTTCCCCTCTTCTCCGGAATATCCATGGTATTTTTTACGGAAAATACACCTTCCGTTCCCTTTTCTTTCAAAAGGTATCCCTGGCAGCAGCGCCGGAGATTCCCCCGTTTTTGTAGATTCTGTGCACTTCTTCCGGTCAATTTTTATAACATTTTGATAAGTTCCGCCACAGATTCCCTCGGAAAGAATAGTATGGATTAAGTACACACATCTCCAAAAATAATCAATCTGTGGCATGTGCCCTCTGTTTTCTTATGTTATAATACATCTGTAGAAGTTGCCCCGTAAGGAGAAATTGCCGTGGGCATTCTTCTCATGCCCAGGCAATGCGAAAAAACGCCTGTTATGTAAGAAATAATTTACAGGAGGAATACTATCATGGAATTCAAACTGAACGAAGACCAGCAGATGATCCACGACCTTGCCAAGGACTTTGCTGAGACTGTTCTGGCTCCCCGCATCGAAGAGATCGAAGAAGGCGAGATGGTCGAGGTCAGCAATGGCCAGAAGCATCCCCAGCTGCCCCACGACATTCACCAGCAGCTGGCTGAGTGCGGCTTCATCGGCATCAGCTTCCCCGAGGAGTATGACGGCCTGGGTATGGGCCACGTGGAGCAGGCCATTGTTATCAAGGAGCTGAGCCGCGTTTCTCCCTCCGTCGGTAAGTGCCTGGACGTGTACATCCTGGGCCTGGAGGCTCTGGATCTGTATGCTAACCACGAGCAGAAGCTGAAGTATCTGGCTCCCTGCTGCCGCGGCGAGCAGACCGTCTCCTTCGCTTTCACCGAGCCCGACACCGGTTCTGACCCCAAGATGCTGAAGACCCGTCTGGAGAAGCAGGCCGACGGCACCTACAAGCTGAACGGCGTGAAGCGCTTCATCTCCAACGCTGGTTATGACGGCCCCTGCGTTCTGTTCGCCCTGCTGAAGGACGAGGAGTCCGGCAAGGACCTGGTCACCGGCCTGGTCATTGACAAGTTCTGCGAAGGCTACTCCATCTCCTCTCCCTGGGAGAAGATCGGCTATCGCGGCTCCGAGGTCTATGATATCTTCATGGACGACATCGTTGTCACCGAGGATCAGTTCCTGGGCAAGCCCGGCGACGGCTTCACTCAGCTGCTGGGCACCACCGCTTATGGTAAGCTGGGCTTCACCGCCGTGTTCGTCGGCACCGCTCTGGGCGCTGCAGACATCGCTCTGAAGTACTGCCAGGAGAAGCTGCACCGCGGCAAGTCCATCACCAAGTTCCCCACCACTCAGCTGCGTCTGTCCACCATGCTGACCTATGCTCACACCGCTGAGCTGCTGCTGCTGGAGGCTATGCCGCTGAGACCGCTACCAAGGTTGCTACCATGGCTGTCAACGCTATGGGCGCTTATGGTGTCTGCGACGAGTATCAGGCAGAGCGTTTCGTCCGCGACGCTGCTGTTGCTCCCAACATCGAGGGTTCCGGCGACATCCAGTACCTGATCCACGGCATGTATGTTGCTGCCAACGGCAACACCAACTAATCCTTTGCCGGGAATTTACTGATCTTTTTGATCGTCGCTTCCGTCAACCGGCCCATATGGGCCGGTTGGCGTAGGTAAAATAGGTCCCATGGCCCCTTTAAAGGCCAAATAATATTATGGAGGATTTTATCATGAAGCCTGTATATCCCGCAGCCAGAGAGCTGCCCTCTTATGAGAATCTTCTGCTCGAGCTGGTCGAGCCCAACATTCTGAAGGTCACCCTGAACCGTCCCAAGGCTTACAACGCCCTGTCCCACGGCCTGGTCAGCGACCTGATCAACCTGTCCCAGTGGCTGGTCGACGAGTACTACAACATCCGCGTCGTCCTGCTGTATGGCGGCGACGAGGCCAAGGGCTTCTGCGCTGGTCTGGACGTCAAGCAGGGTCTGGACGAGTATGAGCAGACTGTCCCCGGTTTCTATCACTATCAGGTCAAGCTGGGTGAGCTGGAGTGGTACATCGCCAAGACTCCTCAGCCCTGGATCACCCTGATCGACAACGTTTCCGCTGGCGGCGGCTTCTCCCTGGCTATGTGCTCCGACATCCGTGTCTGCACCAAGACCGCTCGTTTCTCCTGCTTCTATGCTAACGTGGGCATCGGCGGCTGCGACATGTCCTCCTCCTACTTCCTGCCCCGTCTGATCGGCACCGGCCGTGCATACGAGATGATGCTGACCGGCAACTTCATCAACGCTGACGAAGCTTGGAACCTGGGCCTGGTGTCCAAGGTTGTTGAGGATCGTGCTGCTCTGGTTCCCGCTGGCCTGGAGCTGGCCCGCGTGATCGCTGCCAAGGATCCCATGGCTGTCCGCCTGACCAAGGAAGCTATGCGTGCTAACGTCGACGCTGCTGGCTTCGACAACGCCCTGCAGGTTGAGAACCGCAACCAGACCCTGATGATCGCCCACAACGTCAACAAGGACGCTTCTCAGGATCCCATCGGCAAGTATTGGATCGAGGATCGTACCGATCCCCAGAACCCCAAGGGTGCCAACTAATTTAAGTTTCTGACTTAAATGCACAGACCTCCGGCTTCGGCCGGAGGTCTTTTTTTGTTTTCCGGGCTTGCGGCTTCTCCTCTTTGGCGGTATAATAAAAACTGATTTTTTATTCCCTTCCGCGTCAAAAAAACACAAGGAGAGATTACCCCATGAAAAAACTTACCGCTTTGTGCCTGGCTCTGCTCATGGCCCTGACCCTGTGCGCCTGCGGCAGCTCCGCCGAAGATAACCTGGGCAAGTACACCTGCACCTCCATCGTAATGGGAGACGTTAACCTGGGCGGCGGCGACGAATGGATCGAGCTGCAGGCCGACGGCAAGGCTGTCCTCTACATGATGAGCCAGACCTACAACGCTGAGTACACCCTGGAGGATTCTGCCTTCTCCCTGTCCGTGGATGGCCAGGCTGTGGCCACCGGCACCCTGGAAAACAACACCATTCGGGTGGATTTACAGGGCATGACCTGCGTCTTTGAAAAGCCCGCCGAGGCTCAGTAATCCCCTTTCCCCCAAAGGAAGCATCTGCCATGAAGAAATTCCCTGTTTTTTTGCTGACCCTGGCTGCCGCTCTCCTGCTGGCTGCCTGCGGCAGCACCGCCGCCCAGCCTGCGGACGCCGACTCCAGCGACCCCAACCTGGGCAAATACCTGTGCACCTCCATGGAGGTGGAGGGCATGAGCCTGAACCCTGACGGCCAGTGGATTCAGCTGGCATCCCAGGGCAAGGCCACCGTCTTTCTCAGCGAGGAGCCCGACGAAGGTCTGTGGTCCCTCTCCGGCACCACCTTCACCATGACCATGGGCGGCGAGACCGTGGCCACCGGCACCCTGGAAGGGGGCCGGCTCACCGTTGACCTGATGGGCACCGCCTGCGTGTTCTGCAAGGAGGGCACCTTCGAGCCCGCCCAGGAATCGGACAATGTATCCTCGGACCAGGCCGCCGGTGATTCTGAACCCCAGGCCGAAGCCCTCCCGGACACCGCCCGCTTCTCCTGCAGCGGCCTGTACTCCATCACCTACCCCACTGCCCTGCTCCACCCCGCCGGGGACGGGCTCACCGACCTGGTCTCCGACGACGGCCTGCAGGTTTGGGTCACCCGGCTGGACAGCAAGGACCAGGTTGCTTCCTGGCGGGAGGTGGCCGAAACCAAGAGCACCGGCCAGGACTGCCAGAATTTCGAGTCCTTCCAGCTCACCGCCGCCGGGTATGACGCCCAGGCCATCCTCTACCAGGGAGAGGACGGCTGGCACAGCGCGGTGCTGGTGGACTTGGGCAAGAACCTGGGCCGGGACGGCAAGGATTTCTACGCCGCCTGCCTGTACTTTGCCGGGGACAGCCGGGAGGCGGTCTGGAGCCAGGACGTCCAGGATATCGTGGCCAGCCTGGATCTGGAGACATGACCCCCACCTAAAAGGAGGTTCCCTTATGAAACCGCGATCCCTCATTTCTCTTAGCCTGAGCCTGCTGCTGGCCCTGGGTCTCACCGCCTGCGGCGGGGAGGAGTCTCAGCCCGCCCCGGACCCTCAGCCGGACCCTGCCCCGGCTTCTGAGCCGGTCCAGGAGGCCCCTTCCCTCTCCCAGCTCCGGGAGGAAGCCCAGAACGCCGGCGCAGACGCCGCCATCGCCTTCCTGGGAAGCCTTTCCCAGGGGGAAGCCATGTCTGACTTCCTCTCCGGCAGCAGTCTCGTGAAGGACTACCCCTTCCTGGCGGACATGGACGAGGCCCACACTGTGCGGGCTGCCGGGTCCGAGGTCTACTGCCTGGTCCCCGTCCGGACGGATGCCCCTCTCACCGTCCAGGCCTTTGTGATAGACGAGAGCAACCAGTACCTGGGAGAGGCCGGGGAAACCCTCTACGAGAGCCAGACCGGGGAGCCGGTGCTTCTGGTCTGCAACATCAGCGACATTATGCCCAACCTGCTGGTGACCCTCACGGGCGCCGATGGGCGGACCTGCTCCTTCAACCCCTTCCTGAGCCTGTGCAGCGGCCAGGTGGACCTGCCGGCGGAGCCGGTTCTCTACGATTTCAGCCGGTATGACTCTGTCGGCTACGGCGAGACCCAGGCGGACTTTCTGGGCACCTGGACCTCCGCGGACCTGCCCGGCCAGCTGTCCTTTGCTGAGGACGGCACCATGACCTTCTCCAGCGGCGGGGAGACCCTCAGCGGGACCTTTTACATCATCTCTGACAGCGCCACCGGCTCCTACCGGCCCGGGGACGTGCTCTTTGAGCTCACCGGAGACGCCCGCAGCATCTGGGGCACCTTCGCCATCCAGCGGGAGGGAGAGGCCATCACCGTCACCCACACCGCCGGAGACCCCCTCCTCCCCGGTTGGGAGAACGCCGACGTCTCTTTCACCCGCTGACCCAAACCAAAAAAATCCCCCGGACGAGCCGTCCGGGGGATTTTCTGTGTTTTCAGCTCTGGCAGCCGCCGCCGCAGGTGTGGTGGCCGCAGCCGAAGCCCACGTCGCCGCTGGGATGGTGGCTGCACAGGGCCTCCGTATTGGACACCAGCTTGCCGTCCACAAAGTCCTGCACCGCCTGGTCCGCATCGCCCACCACGCCGGGAATCACCGTGATCCCCAGCTCCGCCAGGGCCGCCTGGGCCCCGGGGCCGATGCCCCCGCAGATCACCGCGCTGATGCCCAGCATCCGCAGAAAGCTCGCCAGGGCGCCGTGGCCCTGGCCGCCGGTGCTGGTGACCATGGAAAAGCCCACCTTCCCCTCGGGGGTGATGTCGTAGATTTTAAACTGAGCGGTCTTGCCAAAGTGCTGGAACACCTGGCCATTGTCGTAGGTTACTGCAAGTTTCATAGAATCCTCCTTAGATATAGAATCCTCTTTAGATGAGCCCCAGCTTCTTTGCCTGGGCGGTGAGCTCGCCCCGGCAGTCGGGGTGGGCAATGTCGATGAGCGCTTTGGCCCGGTCCCGGACGGTCAGGTGCTTCAGATTCACCATGCCGTACTCCGTCACCACATACTCCACGTCGGACCGGGGGGTGGTGACAATGGTAGCCGGGGGGAAATAAGGCACGATGCGGCTTTTGGGGGCGCCGTCGGGGCTTGTCCCCAGGGTGGACTTGAAGGCCAGGAAGGACTTGCCCCCCTTGGCCATCTGGGCCCCCCGGACGTAATCCCCCTGACCGCCGGTGCCGCTGAACTGACGGCCTCCCATCCCCTCCGCCGCCACCTGGCCGAAGAGGTCGATGGACATGGCAGTGTTGATGGAGATCATGTTGTCGTTTTGGGCGATGTTGATGGGGCTGTTCACCACCGGGAAGGGGGCAAAGAACATGTCCTCGTTGTGGTCCAGAAATTCGTACAGCTCCCTGGACCCAAAGGCAAAGCCCACCACCGACCGGTGGGGGATGAACTTGGGCCGGCTGTTGTTGATGACCCCGGCCTTCATGAGGGCCATGATGGAGTCGGACATCATCTCCGTGTGGCAGCCCAGGTCGTTCTTGTCCATGAGGCCGTAGCCCACGGCGTTGGCTACCCCGCCGATGCCCAGCTGGATGCAGGCCCCGTCGGGGATCTGGTCCAGCAGGAACCGGGACATGGCGGCGGTCTCCTGGTCGGCCTCCATGGGGCCGCCGGGGACGGTCTCCTTCTCCACGTCCGCCCAGACCACATGCCTGGCCTGGGAGATGTGGATTTTGGTCCGCTCTCCCGAGACGTAGGGGGCAAACCGGTTGATGTGCAGAACGATGTTGTCCGTCTCCTCCTGGATGAAGGGGTGCATGCAGCAGCCGGAGGCTCCGAAGCTCATGTACCCCTCCTCGTCAGGGAGGGACACGTCGAAAAAGGCGATGTCCGGGTGGAAGGTGTGGCGGCACCACTGGTCCACCTGGCCCAGGTGGACGGAGGTGTAGTCCGCCCGCCCCGCCCACAGGGCCCGGCGGTCCTCATACCCGACGAAGTAAGTGGAGATGCGGAAGGCGTCCGGGTTGGCGCAGTCCAGGAAGGCCATGGGGGGAATGATGTTGGAGCAGCCGATGGTGACCCCCTCCAGCTCCTGGGAGCGGGCGGCCAGGGCGTCGGCAATGGCCCGGGCGTAGCTGGTGCAGCAGCCGATGTACACGTTCTGGCCGCTCTGCACCAGGGCCGCCGCTTGGGCGGCGGTGATGGTCTTGGCGTCAAACTCCTGTTTCAGCAAATCGTTCATGGGCTTACCTCGGTTCCAGATGAAGGGGGATGGTGTCCAGCAGGGCTTGAAGGTCCCGGACAAACTGGGCGGTGTGCCAGCCGTCGGCGGCGGCGTGGGAGATGTTGATGGCCATGGCCATCCGAACCTTGTCCCCCTCCCGGACCATCTGGCCGCAGGTGATCACCGGGAACAGGTTGGGCTGACCCCCGGACACCGTGGATGCGTAGCCGGTGAAGTCCAGCCAGGGCGCGCAGGAGATACAGTAGAAATTGGCGGGCTGGCCGGGCTTGGCCTTGATGCCGTGGTTGTCCCCGTAGGCCACCTGGTCTGCCTGGAAGTTCTGGTAAAACTGAGAGAAATCCTCGCTGTGCTCCGTCCACAGATCGGAGAAGGTGTGGTCGTCCGGGTGGAAGATGGTGTAGTTGGGGTGGAGCACGTCATGGGTGCCCGGGTTGCCCTCCTGGTCCACCCCCATGCGGAAGGCCGGGTGGGACAGCATGGTGTGGGACACGCACCAGATGAAGCTGGGGTAAAATTTCAGCCCCTGGTCCCGGAGCATGGCCTGAAAGCGGGTCAGGTCCAGCTGGACGGTGACGGAGTATCCGCAGGGCAAGATATTGCGGTAGTAATGAAAATGCTCCCGGCGGGGCCAGGTGGACAGGTCAATGGGGGTGAACATAAACAGTCTCCTTTGTGGGATGGTTATGGCCGGGGGGCGGCGTCCTCCAGGGCGCGGCTGGCTTTCCGCACCCGCAGGGCCTCCGGCAGGATGCCCAGCAGGCTGCCAATGAGGAACATGACGATGCCCAGGATGATGGGGCTGGTGATGGCCTCCCCCAGCACCGCCAGGGCCACGATGGGAGCCAGAATGGGCTTAAAGAAGAACACCAGGCTGCCGTGAGTGGCGCTGGTCTTTTCAATGGCCAGCATGTGGAACACATAGCCCGCGGCGCAGTTGACAATGCCGATGAACAGGAAGTAGGGCAGGGTGGTGAGATTGATGCCCTGGAGGAAGGGAACGTCCTGGAAAAGCTCCAGCCCCACCGCTCCGAAGAAGGCCCGGCCCGGGCCGGTGCGGCCCAGCAGGAGGATCAGGAACAACTCCGCCGCGCCGAAGAGAAAGCTGCAGCAGGTAACCACGATGCTGCCCACCTGGGCGGTTTTTTTCTTCCCCATCACCGCGTACAGGGCGAAGAAGAGGGCGGCCAGGATGGTGAGCAGGATGCTCTTGACGCTGAACGCGCCGCCGCCGAAGGGATTCATGATGGCCAGAATCCCCAGGATCTCAAAGACCAGGGCCAGGATGTTGTTCCAGTGGATGGCCTCGTGGAGGATGAGGAAGGCCAGCATGGTGACGAAAATGGGGTTGCCGGAGAAGATCACCGCCACGATGTTGGCCTGGCCGCAGGTGATGGCCAGCTGGTAGAACACCATGCCCAGGGGAACATTCAGCAGGCCGGTGAGGGCAAAGTACCGCAGGTCGGCGGCGGTGAGCCGGACCCCCCGCTTTTTCAGGGCGTGGGCCGCCACGGGGATCAGGCACAGCCCGCCCACCAGAAACCGCTCCATGGTGATTTGGAGGGGGTGGAAGGCCCCGGCCACGGCGGGGAGCTTGAGGAGAACCTCCATGGTGGAGAAAATCATGGTAGCCAGGGCGATGCACACGCAGCCCAGGGCGAAATCACGGTTCAATGGAAACGCCTCCCAGAACAGAAAAATGGTAGACACACTGGTATTCCATTATAGCCTATTTGGGGAAAAATGCAAGGGCCCTCGGGGCGCGCCTGCCCGGCGGGGGCGTGCGGGTTCCTGCGTGTGTGCACAGACGGAATGCAAAAAAGCGCCCGAAGCTCGGGCGCTTTTTGATGCAGGTTGGGAGGAAGAATTACTCTTCCACTTCGTTCTCCCGGATGCGCAGGGCGCCGGTGGGGCAGGCGTTGGCGCACTCCAGGCAGTCCACGCAGCCGCGGATGGCGTCGCTCTGGAGGAACTCCGGACGGATCACGGTGTCGAAGCCGCGGCCCACCAGGTCGATGATGCCCTTGCCCACCACTTCGCTGCAGATGCGCACGCACTGGCCGCAGAGGATGCACTTGCCCTGGTCCCGCTCGATGGCCACCAGGCGCTTCTCCTTGTAGCTGGGGTGCACCTTGCCGGTGCCCTTGATCCGGGCGATGCGCTCGGGCTTGAGCTCGTACAGGTTGGCGCAGCGGATGAGCTTACACTCCTCGAAGTCGTGGCAGCCGCAGTCCAGGCAGCGGGCGGCCTCGGCCCGGGCCTGAGCCTCGGTGAAGCCCAGGTTGATCTCCTGGAAGTCGTGCTTGCGCTCCTCGGGAGGCCGCACGTTCATCTTGGTGCGGGGCAGCTTGATGTAGTCCTCGAAATACTCGGGGGACACGTCCTTCACGGACAGGTAGGTCTTGTGGTAAGGCACATCCACCCCGTTCAGGTACAGGTCCACCACCTTGGCGCAGCGGCGGGCCTCGCCGATGGCTTCGATGGCGATGGACGCGCCCTTGTTGGTGGCGTCGCCCACGGCGAACACGCCCTCTACAGAGGTGCGGTAGCTGGTCTCGTCGGCGGCGATGATGCCCTTGCGGTTGAGCTCCACGCTCTCGAAGCCGGCCACGTTGGCCTTCTGGCCGATGGCGGCGATGACGCAGGTCACCGGCAGGACCTCGAACTTGCCGGGCACGGGCACAGGACGGCGGCGGCCGGACTCGTCAGGCTCGCCCAGCTCCATAACCTGGAGCTTGATCTCCTTGACCTTCCCGTTCTCCCCGATGATCTCGGCGGGATTGGTGAGGAACTTATAGATAACGCCCTCTTCCCGGGACTCGTCGATCTCGATCTGCTCAGCGGGCATTTCCTTCTCGGTGCGCCGGTAGACCACGTAGACCTCCTTGGCGCCCAGACGGACGGCGGTGCGGCAGGCGTCCATGGCGGTGTTGCCGCCGCCCACCACGGCCACCTTGTCGCCGATGTCGGGCTTCTCCCCCAGGGCAACCCGCTGGAGGAAGTCGATGCCGCCCATGACGCCCTCCAGCTCCTCGCCGGGGCAGCCCACGGGCATGCTCTCCCAGGCGCCGATGGCCAGAACCACAGCGTCGTACTTGCTCTTGAACTCCTCGAAGGTAGCGTCCACCCCGATGCGGTAGTTGTTCTTCATCTCCACACCCAGGGAGGCGATTTCGGCGATTTCCTCGTCCAGCACCTTCTTGGGCAGGCGGTACTCGGGGATGCCGTACCGGAGCATACCGCCCATCTGGGGCATGGCGTCCACGATGGTCACCCGGTGGCCCTTCAGAGACAGGTAGTAAGCAGCGGTGAGGCCGCCGGGGCCGCCGCCGATGATGCCCACCCGCTTGCCGGTGGCGGCAGCCTTGGCGGGGAGGTAGCCGCCGGCGGCGATGACCCGGTCAGCGGCGAAATACTTCAGGTAGGAAATGGAGATGGCCTCCTCCACCATCTGCCGGCGGCAGCCGCCCTCGCAGGGATGGGGGCAGACGCGGCCAATGGAGGCGGGGATGGGCAGGCGCTCCTTCAGGATGCGCACGGCCTCCTTGTCATCCCCCCGGGCGATGGCCTGGATGTAGCCCTGGGCGTTGACGCTGGCGGGGCACTTCAGCACGCAGGGACCCCGGCAGTCGCCGTCGTGGTCGCTCATGAGCAGCTCGATGCTGGTCTTGCGGGTGCGGACCACCCGCTCGGACTCGGTGTCAATCACCTGGCCGTCGGTGGCCACGGTGGAGCAGGCCCGCAGGAGCTTGGGGCTGCCCTCGGCCTCCACCACGCACAGGGAACAGCCGCCGTAGTGCTTCAGCTGGCCGTTGTGGCAGAGGTTGGGGATGGCAATGCCGTTTTCTTCGGCGATCTCCAGGAGGGTCTGGCCGGGCTTGCCGGTACACACTTTACCATTGATGGTTACTTTGATCTTTTTCATGGTGACGCCCTCCTTCCTTACTCTACGATGATGGCGTCGAACTTACAGGAGCTCACGCACTGCTTGCACTTGATGCAGGCAGCCTGATTGATGATGTGAGGCTCCTTCCGCTCGCCGCTGATGCACTCCACGGGACACTTCCGGGCGCAGAGGGTGCAGCCCTTGCACTTCACCGGGTCAATGGAGATGGTCAGCAGCGCGGAGCACTCTCCGGCAGGACACTTCTTGTCCCGGATGTGGGCTTCGTACTCGTCCCGGAAATACCGGATGGTGGTGAGGACGGGGTTGGGGGCCGTCTGGCCCAGGCCGCAGAGAGCGCCGTCCTTGATGGACACGCACAGCTCCTCCAGCAGCTCAATGTCCCCTTCCTGGCCTTCACCCTCGCAGATGCGGTCCAGGATCTCCTTCATGCGGGTGGTGCCGATGCGGCAGGGGACGCACTTGCCGCAGGATTCCCGGGCGGTGAAGTCCAGGAAGAACCGGGCGATGTTCACCATACAGGTGGAGTCGTCCATGACCACCATGCCGCCGGAGCCCATGATGGCGCCGGTGGCGGAGAGGGCCTTGTAGTCGATGGGGGTGTCGGCCAGCTCGGCGGGGATACAGCCGCCGGAGGGGCCGCCCATCTGAACCGCCTTATACTTGCGGCCGTTCTTGATGCCGCCGGCAATGTCGAAGATAACGTCCTTCAGGGAGTTGCCCATGGGCACCTCCACCAGGCCGCCCCGCTGGACCTTGCCGGTGAGGGCGAAGACCTTGGTGCCCTTGGAGTTTTCCGTGCCCATGGCGGCAAAGGCTGCGCCGCCGTTGTTCAGAATCCAGGCCACGTTGGCAAAGGTCTCCACGTTGTTGATGTTGGAGGGCTCGTTTAAGTAACCGCTCTGGGCGGGGAAGGGAGGCTTCAGGCGGGGCATACCGCGCTTGCCTTCCATGGACTCGATGAGGGCGGTCTCCTCGCCGCAGACGAAGGCGCCTGCGCCGATCTTGATGGACAGGTCGCAGGAGAAGCCGGTGCCCAGGATGTTCTCGCCCAGCAGGCCGCGGCTTCTGGCCTGCTCAATGGCCAGCCCTAAATGCTCCACAGCCAGGGGGTACTCAGCACGGATGTACACATACATGTCCTTGGCCCCAATGGCGTACGCGCCGATGAGCATGCCCTCGATGAGGCTGTGGGGGTCGGACTCGATGACGGCCCGGTCCATGAATGCGCCGGGGTCGCCCTCGTCGGCGTTGCAGATGAGGTGCTTGTTCTCCCCTTCTGCCTGGCGGGCGGCGTTCCACTTAAACCAGGTGGGGAAGCCTGCGCCGCCGCGGCCGGCCAGACCGGAGACCTTGATCTCCTCGATGACCTCCTCGGGGGTCATGTGCAGGGCCTTGTCCAGGGCCTTGTAGCCGTCGTGCTGGATGTAGTCGTCGATGCTGGTGGGGTCCACAACGCCGCAGTGACGCAGGGCCACCCGCTTCTGCTTCTTCAGGAAGCGAGCGTCCTCGTCGCTGATGAACATGGCCTCCAGCTTGGAAAAGTCCTTGGTGCGGACGGCCTCCACGATGCCCAGGGCGTCGGTCTCGGTGACCCGGACCAGGCGGTGGAGGAGCTTATCGCCCTCGTAGATATCCACGATGGGCTCCAGGTAACACATGCCGATACAGCCGGTCTTCTGGACGGTGAAGCTGTCGGTGGCGGTCATGTGGCCGGAGAGGACCTTGGCCACCCGGGCCGCGCCTGCGGACACGCCGCAGCTGCCCTGGCCAACCAGGATGCGGATGCCGCCGCCCTCTTCCCGCTTGCGCAGCTCCCGGAGGATCTTGATGGTCTTTTCCGGGGTCAGGTTTCCGTAGGTATCCCCGTTGATCATCATAACAGGGGCCAGGGAGCAGCAGCCCAGGCAGGCCACCTCGTTCAGGGTGAACATGCCGTCCTCGGTGGTCTCACCGTTGTGGATGCCCAGCTCCTGGGTGATGGCGGTGCGGATGCGCTCGGCGCCGTTGACGTGGCAGGCGGTGCCTTCGCAGAGCATAATCTGATAGGTGCCCATGGGCTTGAGGCGGAAGTAACTATAGAAGGTGGCCACGCCCATCACCTTAGCGGGGCTGTTGCCGGTCCGTTCCGCCACATGGTAGATCACTTCCTGGGGCAGATAGCCGTAGATAGACTGAGCCTGCTGCAGGATCATGATCAGGCTGGTGGAGTCCTCCTGATATTGGCGGAGCACGCCTTCCATCAGGGAGAGGTCAACACCTGACTTAAACTCGGTCATTGCTTTCACTCCTTTGGTCGACGAGGAGAAGTTTTAATAATCGGTGTTTGCAGTTTTTTTATCTTATCTTTCATTTTCCTCACATCGTCTTAAAACACGATCAAGTAAATTATAGTACCGACCCTGACATTTTGCAAGCACAATTCCACCTTCGGTGGACAGAAATTGTGCTTTTTTCGCCAAAAATTTGCTGCCCCGTCAAGGCACATCCTTACTCCGCGGACAGTCCTCCCCCCTGTCCGCAGCAAACGCTGCATGCAAAAAAGAAGCCCGGCAGGGCCGGACTTCTCTTTTGCATCGTTTGATTCATATTCTGTCACACGTTGTGCTTCACCCGGTCGTGCTCCTCCGCCCGCTTGGCGTTGTTGAACCGGTCCAGGGTGCCCACCAGGTAGCCGGTGATGCGGCGGATGCGCTCAAAGGGCACCCCGTCGTCCTCCCGCCGGCCGCAGCCGGGGCACTGATCCCCGATGATGCCGGAGAAGCCGCACACCGGGTCCCGGTCCACCGGGTGGTTCACGGAGCCGTAGCCGATGCCCTTCTCCTTCATGCAGCGGATCACCCGCTCGAAGGCGTCCAGGTTCTCGGTGGGGTCCCCGTCCATCTCAATGTAGCTGATGTGGCCCGCGTTGGTCAGGGCGTGGTAGGGGGCCTCAATGGCGATCTTATCGTAGGCGGAGATGGGGTAGTACACGGGCACGTGGAAGGAGTTGGTGTAATACTCCCGGTCGGTGATGCCCTCGATGACCCCGTACTTCTCCCTGTCGATCTTCACGAAGCGGCCGGAGAGCCCCTCGGCGGGGGTGGCCAGCAGGGAGAAGTTCAGGTTCCGCTTTCTGCTCTCCTCGTCCATCCGGGCCCGCATGTGGCCGATGATCTCCAGGCCCAGCACCCGGGCCTTTTCGCTCTCCCCGTGGTGCTCGCCGATGAGGGCCTTCAGGGTCTCTGCCAGGCCGATGAAGCCCACGGACAGGGTGCCGTGCTTCAGCACCTCCCGGACCTCGTCGTCCCAGTCCAGCTTGTCGGAGTCCATCCACACTCCCTGGCCCATGAGGAAGGGGGCGTTCTTCACCTTCTTGCGGCACTGGAACTCAAACCGCTCCAGCAGCTGCTCCACGCACAGATCCAGCATATGATCCAGGCTCTCAAAGAAGACGTTGATGTCCCCCTTGGCCTTGATGCCCAAGCGGGGCAGGTTGATGGTGGTGAAGGACAGGTTGCCCCGGCTGTTGCACACCTGGCGCTCCGGGTCCACCACGTTGCCGATGACCCGGGTGCGGCAGCCCATGTAGGCGATCTCGGTTTCGGGATGGCCGGGCTTGTAGTATTGCAGGTTAAAGGGGGCGTCCACGAAGGAGAAGTTGGGGAAGAGCCGCTTGGCAGAGCACCGGATGGCCAGCTGGAACAGGTCATAGTTGGGCTCGCCAGGGTTGTAGTTCACCCCGTCCTTCACCCGGAAGATCTGGATGGGGAAGATGGGGGTCTCCCCGTTGCCCAGGCCGGCCTCGGTGGAGAGCATGATGTTCTTCATCACCATGCGGCCCTCGGGGGTGGTGTCCATGCCGTAGTTGATGGAGGAGAAGGGGGTCTGTGCCCCGGCCCGGGAGTGCATGGTGTTCAGGTTGTGGATGAGGGCCTCCATGGCCTGGTAGGTGGCCCGGTCGGTCTCCTTCACCGCCCGGTAGTGGGCGAAGTTCTGGCACTTGCGGGCCTCGGCCTCGTCGATGCCGTAGGTCTCCAGGAGGAAGGGCAGCTCTGCCTGGAAGTAGGCGTCGCAGTCCTCCAGCCGGGGGGTCAGGCCGGTTTCGGCCTCGATCTTCTGGATGTTGTCCTTGATCTGGGTCTCCGGGTCCTCCCGGTCCTCCAGGAGCATAATGGCCCGGGCCAGGTTCTGGCGGTAGATGCGCTTGAAGGTCTTGCGCACCCCCACGGCCATGGAGTAGTCAAAGTTCACGATGGACTGGCCGCCGTGCTGGTCGTTCTGGTTGGACTGGATGGCGATGCAGGCCAAGGCGGCGTAGGAGGCGATGTCGTTGGGCTCCCGCAGGGTGCCGTGGCCGGTGGAGAAGCCCCCCTCGAAGAGCTTGATCAGGTCGATCTGGGTGCAGGTGGTGGTGCCCATGGGGGCAAAGTCCATGTCGTGGATGTGGATGTCCCCGCTCTGGTGGGCCCGGGCGTGCTCCGGCTTCATGACGAACATCTGGTAGAACTGCTTGGAGCCCTCGCTGCCGTATTTCAGCATGGTGCCCATGGCAGTGTCCCCGTCGATGTTGGCGTTTTCCCGCTTGATGTCGCTGTCCTTGGCCGAGGAGAAGGTGATGTCCTCGTAGATCTTCATGAGGCGGGTGTTCATCTCCCGGGCGCGGCTGCGCTCGGAGCGGTAGAGGATGTAGGCCTTGGCAGTCTGCACATAGCCGTTGTCCATCAGCACCCGCTCCACGATGTCCTGGATGTGCTCCACGTCGGGGCAGTCGCCCCCCTCTACCTCCAGAATTGAGGCCACCTCGTGGGCCAGCCGGGCGGCGGTGTCCTCATACCCGGGTTTGTAGGTCGCCTCGAACGCCTTGTTGATGGCGTCGGCAATTTTGCTCTCGTGGAACGGGACCACGCGCCCGTCGCGCTTGCGAATCTGCAAAATCACGGCCTGCTCCTCCTTTCTTACGCTGGTTTGACGCTTGTTGTGGTTGGCGTCTATGATAAACACAATATCTTGTGTCCTATTTGGAACAACACCCACATAATAGCATCCCGTTCTCTCCGCGTCAAGACTCTGCTCCTAAAATTTTTCACAAAGTTTTGGGGGGTGTTCTGCCCTCCACACAACTTCTTGTGGTCTCTGTCCCCCTCTGATTTTCTTATAAGGTCTGTGCCTCAAAGGTTTTCCAGGTGGCCCCCGTCTCCTCCAGCTGCTCCCAGGAAAGAAAACGGCCCTCCAGCAGGGTCCAGGTCATGTACTGAAATTGGTACTCCACCAGCACATGGCAGGGAAGCAGCTTTTCAATGACCTGCTGCCGCCGGGCAAAGTCGTCGGGCACCCCGCCGGTGTCCGGAAAGGAGACGGTCAGCTTCAGGGGGTCCTCCGTCTCCTCCACCAGGGCGGAGATGCCGCAGCCCCGCACCGCGTCGTTCACCGCCGCCAGGGTAAAGCTGCCGCTGCCCACCCGGAGCAGGGCCGCCAGGGTCTGGCGCAGCTGGTCCGGCTCCCCCTCCGCCAGGCAGCCCAGCAGATGGCACAGGCCGGTGAGGCCCTCCTCCCGGGCGGTGGCCAGGTGCATCTCCCGCTGAATCCGGGCCAGAGTCTCCTCCGCCTGGTCCAGGGCCGCTCCCTCGCTCTGAAGCTCCCCCCACTGGAAGGAGCCCTCCCAGCGGTACACCCCCAGAGGGGCCAGCAAATCCCGTAAGGTTTGTCCGATGCTCATACCAGTTCCTCCACGGCCAGGGTCCCCAGCACGGGAAGCTGGCCCCGCTCCACCGTCACGTCGTTGGCGGGGGAGGCAATGTGGTAATTCTCCACGCCCTCCACCTGGTAGATCCGCTGTCCGATCTGGGCCAGGAGCAGGTCCTTCCCCAGCATGGTCCCGTCAAACCAGGCGGCCAGGTCGGCGCGCACCGCCTCCCGCACCTGGCTGGCGGAGAAGCCCGCCTTGGCCTTCACCGTGACCAGCACGTTCACCGTCACCGTCTCCGGGGCCAGCACCTGGAGGGAGACGCCAATCTCCCGCTTGGGGGCCAGGTCCGCCCTGACCGCCTCCAGCAGCCCCTGCTCCGGCACCCCGCCGGAGTCGGTGATGTACAGGTCCACCGTCCCCAGGCCCCGGGCCCTGGGGACCACGTTCACCGCCGCCACTCCCTCCACGGCCAGGGCCTGCTGGGCGTAGTAGGCCTCGTTGACCCCGTTGGGCTGGTTCTGGTAGCTGTCCAGCACCCGGGCCCGGAGGGCCTCGTCGTCCTCCTCCGCCCAGCCGCCGGAAAAGGCAGCCGGGTTGGTGCAGGCGGCAATTCCCGTGGGGGCCACCGCCATGGTGCGGATGGTTCCCGCCGGGGTGTTGCCCCCGGGTCCCGCCAGCACCGCCTGGGCGGGGACCTCCGCCGCCGTCTCCCCGGCCTTCAGCACCCCCGCCTGGGTGGTCTCAAAGCGCACCAGCCCCGCCGTCATGCACACCGTACCCTGGGGGATGGGCAGGTCGGTTTCCGGGGCGGTGGACACGGAGAACCGCAGGGTCCCCACCGCCCGGGAGGCCGGATTCCGGCTGAGCCCCCGGAGCCAGGCGTGCTTGTCCAGCTCCTCCCCGGTGGCCGTCTGGGGGAAGCACTGGCGGCGGGTCCATTCCGCCTCCTGGTACAGGCCGTAGACCTGGACCGCCAGGGCATACATGCGCACCGCCATCTCCCCGGCGCCGTCGGGCTCCATCCCCGTCTCCCGGGTGAAGGTTTCGATCATCTCCCGATAGATTTCATCCGCTGTCTTCATGGTCCCTCCTTTTTATACATACACCGTGGCGGACAGGCTCTCTCCCTGCCACGCCAGGTATACCGTGAGCCGCCCGGTCTCCTCCTCCCACTCTGCCCGGGTAACCTGCACCGGCTGGTCCGCCAGGGCCTCAGCGGCGTACCCGGCGGCCAGAGCCGCCCGGGCCGCGGGCTTTTCCCGGCAGAGCAGGTACAGGCGGCTGCCCACCTGGGGCAGCAGGGGAAAGCTCCCCCGCCGGGCGGTGAGCTGGAAGAGCACCCGTTCCAGCACCTCTTCCTCCCCCACGGCCCGGTCAAAGGCCCCGGACCCATCGGGGCAGTAGTCTCCCTCCCGGAGCTTACTCACCGCCATGGTCACACCTCCTGTCCGTTCACCGTCACCCGGCCGGTGAGACGAATCTCCCCCTCCGGGGTCAGGCGGATTTCCGCCCCCTGGGCGGCGGAGAGGCAGATTTCTCCCGGGGCCAGGTCGTTCTCCTGGACCGTCCCCGTCACGCAGGGGGTCTGCTCGGCGCCGCACTTAATCACCAGCACCGTGTCCCCCTGGGCGGGAGCCCAGCGGTAGCCCCCGGGGGCGCAGAGAGTCACGTTCCGCCGCTCCCCTGCCAGGGCCACCCCCGGGGCCGCGCCGGAGAGGGTCACCTCCCCCAGCTCCGCTGCCGGTTCCGACAGAAGCTCCCGCCCCTGCTGACTTGCCATCCACATTGCGATCCCTTCCTTTCCTGTTTACAGCACCGCGTCCGGATCGCCCAGCACCAGGGTGGTCTCGTAGCCATCCTCTCCCATGGTCACCCGGCTCTCCTGGACCCGGTAAATTCCGTTGCGGCTCCACCCGGACCGGGTCAGCTGCACCAGGTCCCCCGGCCAGGCGGCAAAGGCCATGGCCGCCGTCACCTCCACCTGCCGCAGCTGGGCCGCCGACCGGTCCAGCTGGAACCGGGCGTTGTACCGCCGGGCCTGGTAGCTGGTGTTCCGGGGCAGCAGAATCACCCGGCTGCACTGGCCCCCCCGGGCCTGAAAGTCCGCGTTTACCTCAGTCTGGCGCATCCAGCCGGACACGTCCTTCACCGTCACCTGGGAGAGCACCCCGTAGCGCTTTTCCCGCAGGGCCAGTTTGGTCACGGGGGCGGTCTGGTCCAGCTGGATGGGGGCGCTGTTCCCCCAGCCGGAGAGGACCAGCCGTCCCTGCCGGTCAAACCGTGGGGTCACCCCGGCGTAGTACCGGGCAAACTGGTACACCACCTTCCAGCAGCTGCTGCCGGAGCCCACGGAAAAGCCCCACACCCCCGGGAGACTCACCGCCCCGGCCAATTGGATGCCGTAGGGGGTCACATAATTTTGCAGAATGTCTCCCAGGGTGGCCTGGCCGTAGTCCGCCGCCTCCGCCTGGTTGTCCAGCAGGAGGGCCTGCATCCCCCGGCCGGTGATCTCCGCCGTGCGCCCCTCCTCCGACCACTGGCAGCAGCACTCGTCCACCACCCCGGTGAAGAGGATCTCCGTCCCCTGGCGCACCGTCATCCGGGTGGCGTCGGCCAGCACGTCCTCCTGGCCCTCGGTCCACAGGACCTTCACCCAGAAGCTGTCGCAGGGGCTGCCCAGGCCGTAGTCCAGCTGCCAGGCCAGGGGGACCGGCAGGGTGTACTGCCGGCCGTTATAACAGGTAATCGTCCATTCCGTCATGGCGTCACCTCACCCGAATCTGCTGGCCGGGGGAGATCAGGTTGGGGTTCTTGATCTGGGGGTTCAGGGCCAGCAGCGCCGCCACGGTGGTCCCCAGGCTCTGGGCAATCCCCCACAGGGTGTCCCCCTGGACTACGGTGTGGTACTGGGCACTCTCCCCTGCCCCGGTCTGGCCGCTCCCCCCGGTCTGGGTCACGGGGGAGAGGCTCTGGCTGTACTGGTCATAGTCCTCCCAGAAGGTGAAGGTATAGCGCACATAGTCCTTCCTGGGCTCCTGGGCCAGGGACAGCTCCACAAAGTAGGCCTGGGCGCTCTGCCACACCGGGTGGATCAGGGTCCCCGGCCCGCTCTGGTAGAAAACAGAGGCCAGCTTCTTAAACTCCTCATAGGCCCCTTCCCCGCAGAAGGCCCCCTCCCCGGTCATCACCCGGCGGGTCAGCCCCAGGTCCTGCATGGCGTACCGGCCGAAGGGCACCTTGTGCACCGCCACCTGCCGCTGGTAGCGGATCTCATAGGTCCTGGGGTTGTGGGGCCACACATAGCCCTTGTACTGCATGGGCGTCAGTTCCATTGCATCCCTCCTCTTGAAACAAACGCTGTGCTGGGACATTCCAGCGCCAAAGGCTCCCCTGTGAGGGGAGCTGTCAGCGAAGCTGACTGAGAGGTGCTATCCTGAGATCCCTTCACCGCAGCGCTGACAAGGTACTGGGGCTGTCCTGGCACTTAATAAAGGGGAAATCCCCCGTCATACCGCCGGGCGTCCCGCTGCACCGCCCGGTCCAGGGCCAGCAAATCCAGGTTTCCGGGGCTGCTCCCCTCCCCGGGGACCGTCACCGTCACGCTGGTCTGCCCCGGCAAAGCCAGCTGGGCGGCCCATCGGGTCCTGTTCAGCTGCCCCATCAGGTCCGCCGCGCCGGTTTGCTGTCCCCGGGCCTCAATACGCGTTTCTTCCGACCCGCTCTCTCCTTCTTCCAGCAGGCGGACTTCCTGTGCTGCCGTCTCCCGTTCTTTCAGCAGCCGGGCCTCCTGACCGGCGGTCTCAGACGGGGCGGACAACCGGTCCGGGTCGTCCTCCCCGTCGGTCTCCTCCTCGCCGGTGGGGGGCCGTCCCCGCTTATACCCCACCACCGTGAGGGGGTTGCCCTCCAGGTCCGCCGCCGCTTCCTCCTCCAGCAGCTCCTCCAGGTAGTCGATCATGCCGCGCCACCTCCTTCGCCCCGGCGCAGGGCCAGGAACCGCTCCATGTCAAACCCCGGGTTCTCCTCCCGGGTGATTTCCCCGGTGGGGCGGCCGCACACCGGGCATCTGGGCTCCTCGGCCTCCGCCCGGCAGGCGGGGCAGAGGAGGCTGGCCGCCTCCTCCTGGTCCAGAAGCAGGTGGAGGGCGCACCACAGGTAGTCCCGGGGGAGCATGGCCTTCACCCGCGCCTCCGTGGGCAGGGCCCGGAAGGCCCGGAGCACCCGCCACCGCAGCCGCTCCTGGGGCAGGTCCCCCAGGGCTTTTTTCAGGGCGTCCACCCGGTCCTGGGGCGCGGAGAAGCCCGGGTCCTCCCGCCGGTCAAAGGCCGCCCAGCCCTCTGCCAGGGTCTGGATTTCTTCGGGCGTGAGGGCTTCCAGCACCGCCTGTCCGCTGGGATACACCCGCTCCCCCTCCCGGACCAGGGCCCGGGCAATCAGGCAGGCGTTGGAGCACAAGGCCGTCTCCCGACCCTCCTGTGCCAGGTCCAGCGCCTCCCGCCGGGCCGCCAGCAGCTCCGCCACAGGAAGCAGCCGGAGCTGGGAGCCGTCCTCCAGGGGCGTGGTTTCCGCCCCGGCTTCCAGCCGCAGCCGGTCCAGCCCCCTCATGCGTTGGTCTCCAGCCGCTTGGCGGCCACCAGGGAGACCTTCTCCACCACCGAGGCCCCCAGGGTGCCGCTCTCGCCGATCTTGCTCCACTGGCAGCCGCTGTAGATCACCCGCCGGTCGGGCTTGCAGATGACCAGGCTGAAGTCCTCCAGGTCGTAGAAGTTGATGCCGTCGGCGATGGCCTCGTCGGTGGCGTAGATCCGGGTCAGCTCCAGCTGGTGCTTGCTCTGCCCCGGGATGGCGGCCACCGGCTCGGACTCCCCAAAGGCCTCCACGGTGGTGCTGCTTTTGGTGGTCTGGGCGGTGTAGCTCTGGACCACCGCCACCTTCCGGCCGTTGACCTCTAAGTAAATGTCACTGCTGGTGGGAATTCCCTGCGTTACCATGTCTCATCCCTCCTTATACTAATTCTTAATAAAAACCTTTGGTTTTTATTAAGAAGGCACCGCGATTCGCGTTGCCCTTTTGTGGCTTTTTGCCACAAAAGCCGTCTCATGCAGTAGTATTACACCGTGATCTGGGCGCTGAGCCAGATCTGATTGAGTCCGTGGGCCACGGTAAAGGCGAAGGTCACCAGGCACACCGAGGGGTCCTCCTCCAGGGCCTGGGCGGTCACCTCCCCGTAGTCGGTGATGATCTCCGCCGCCTTATACCGCTCCAGCTCCAGAATCACCTGGGACCGGATGGCCCCCTGGACCTGGGGGGTGTTCTTGGTCCGGGTAAACCGGGTCTGGAGGGCCTGGCGCACCCCGGGCACCACGTAGTCCACCACCAGAATGGTGGACAGGTCCCGCCAGGTGTTGTCCGCCGCCCCGCCGGTCTCGGTGCGGGTGGTCACCCCCCGGACCACGGAGATCCGCCCCCCGGCGGCCTCCACCGGGGTCACGCCCCCCTGGATGAGGGCGTCCAGCTCCGCCTCGCTGTAGGAGGCGGTCAGGCCGGACAGGCCCTGGAGCACCGCCCCGCCCAGGGGCAGAGCCGGGTCTCCCTCCCCGCAGATGGCCCCGGCCACCGCAGCGGCTGTGAGGGCACCGGGCACGTCCTCCCCGGCGGCAGCGGGAGCAACCAGCACCACCCGGGGGCTGGCCAGAGCCTTGGCCCGGGCCACCAGCGCCTCCGCCGTCTCCTCTTCCGGCGCGCCCACCACGGCGATGCGCTCCCGCCGCAGCTGGGAGACCTCCTCCACGCTGTCCCGGAGAGCCTGCTGCACCGTCAGGGTGGTGCTGTCGCACACCACCGTCTTTACGTCCTCCTGGCTGTTCAGCAGGAGGAAGGCGGCGGCATAGTCCCCCTCCCCGGCCACGGGCACCGCCAACACCTTAGCCGCTCCGTTGGCCAGCAGGACCTTCACCAGCCGGGTCATGGGGTCCTCCTTGCCGAAAGCCGCTGCGGCCTGGCTGTAGCTGGTGAGGGTGTAAAGGGTCCCCGCCGTGCCCCCGGCGCTTTGGGCGGCGATGGCCGCCGTCCCGCTGCGGCTGCTGGCGGTCACCGCCGCCGCGGCCTCATAGACCGAGTACACCCCCGGCCGCTCATGGGTTGTCACGAATGTCATGTGTGATACCACCTTTCACTGTAAAGCCCAAAAATTCTCCTGCCGGGTCGGTCTCCGCCACCAGCAGGGTGCGGCAGGCTGCCAGGAGCCTGCCCCGGAACATGCCGCTCTCCCGGTGGAAGGCGGTCTCCCCCATGGTCCACTTCTCCAGGGCCAGCCCCGCCGGGCCGCCCTGCTGGAGGGTCCCGGCCACCTGGTCCAGCAGGCGGCGGCAGCCCTCCTCTCCCTCTCCCACAGGGCTGTACAGGTCTAGGGCGAACTGAACCTCCGCCCGCTGGCCGTACCGCTCGGTCCAGGTCCGGCTGGCCCCGTCATAGCGCTGGCCCAGGTAGTTCTGAAACCCGGCGGGGGCCGCCGCCACCTCCTTCACCCGGACCACCGCCAGGGGAGCCGTCCGCACCAGCCGGTCCTCCCCCGGCCAGGCGGTGAGGGCCCGGATCCCCTGGCCGGTTAAAAATGCGGTCATGGTCTCCTGCAATTGTGTCAGTGTGGTCATGCTTCCTCCCTGTCCCTTCTGGTGAGGACCGCCCGCCAGTAAATCACCTGGTCCCCCGCCTGCACGGGCCGGACGTTCTCCACGTCATAGGCGTCCTCTCCCTGGCGCAGCACCGTCTCTCCCCGGGCGGGGGCAAAGGGGAGGGTGTCCTCCCCCAGGCAGAGCATCTGCTCCTGCCGCCGCACCCCCAGGTCCGTGGGGAGATACTGCCGCTCCTTGTCCAGGATGGGCCGGAGCACCGCCCGGCCCTCTCCCAGCAGCTTTCCGTCCCGATACAGGGACACTTCCTGCCCATACCGGGCGGCAATGGCCCGAAAGGCCCCGGCAAAGCTCATCCCTCCACCCCCAGAAAGGCAAAGCCTCCGTCGGCGGTGTAGGGGGCCATCAGGACCTCCGCCTGGGCCAGCAGGCTCCCGGCGCAGGCGGAGGCACGCTCACTCCTCCCGGTGTTCACCGTCAGGTCCCCGGCGGAGAAAGACAGGGGGGTGGGCTGGGCGGCCTCCAGAGCGCCGGACATGCCCGCCAGGGCCGTCCAGGCACAGGCGGCCAGGAAGGCCCCCCGGCAGTCCTCCGGGGCAACCCCTTCCCGCAGACTGCCTGCCCAGCGGCCATAGGCCGCCTCGCACAGCCCCGCCAGGATGCCCTTCTCCCCCTGGCTGAGGGTCCGCCCGGCAAAGCACAGGGCGGCCTCCAGAATTTCCTGGGTGGTAATCATCCCCCGTCCCTCCTTTCATCCTCAGCCGCCGATGGCCAGGACCTTGGAGGCCTCCTGGAAGATCTTCGCAAAGCCAGAGATGGAGGTGATGGCCGCCCGCTCCAGCTGACGGTCGATGAGCTTGTCATACTCCACCAGCACGTCGCTGCCCCGGATCATCTCCAGGGCGTAGTTCTTGTCCAGGCCGATGATGGTCCCGGCAGGCACGGCGCTGCTTCGCAGCAGGGTAGCCCCCATGGGGGTCACCAGCTTGCCGGTGCCCTGGAAGGTCAGGCCCGCGGTGGCGTCCTGCATCTCGGGCAGCTTCAGAAGGTCCGCCATGGCGTCCCCCACCAGGAGGGTATTCATGGTGTAGGGGTCAAACTGGCTCCAGAAGTCCACCAGGGCCCCGTAGCTTAAGGTACCGGCAGCGCCGGAGATGGGATTGCTGCCCACGGTAAAGACCGCCGCGCCGTTGCTGTTGCCGTCGCCGTTTAAGAGCACATCGATGGCGTCGGCCACGTGCATCCGGTTGATGTAAGCGCCGATCTGGCGCAGGGTCACGGAGAACAGATCCAGCCGCTGGAACTGGATGGCCTCGTAAGAGGCCACCAGCATCCGGCCCCGCTTGTGCAGCTGCACCAGGTTCTCCTGGGCAGTGACTTTGGTTTCGGGGATGCTGGAGCCCTCGGACACCGCCTTCAGGGCCTTGTCGTCCTCCACAGGCTGGGAGGCGATGGAGCGGTAGTCCATCCCGGTGATTCTGGTCTCCGCGGCGGTGAGGAAGGGGAGGATGTTGCTCTCCTCCATCCCCTGGCGCACCGCCCGGGCCACATACTCGGGGAAGAGCACCGCAGACTCCCAGGTGGCGAAGAACTTGGACACCACGTCGGAGTCCGCCCCCTTCACCTTGATGTCGAAGCGCTTGAGCTGCCGCTGGAAGGCGTCCAGGTGCTCCAGGGGGGTGCCCTTGTACTGCTCAGAGGGGTCGCACTTCTCCAGCACCTTGGTGAAGGAGCTGCCAGATTCGCTGTACATGCCCTTGTCCAGCTTCACGGTTTCAAAGGGATATGCCATTCGTTTCACCTGTCCTTTCCGCCCGTTCTCACAGGAACAGGCCCATGGTCTTGTTGGTGGTGTCCACGCTGACCACCAGGCAGTTTCTGCCAGTCTCCCCGGTGCCGGCCACCCGCAGGCCGCCGGAGCCGTCGGCCACCAGGCTGGCAAAGCCCAGGACGGGGGCGGTGCCGGTGTAGGCCGCCTGGACATAGCCCCGCAGCTGCACCGCCGCGTAGTCCTTCCGCTTGCCCAGGACAATCCCCACCGGGGCCGCGCCGGCGGCGGCTTTGCCCACCGTGTCGTTGCCGCTCATGGCCGCGGGAACCCCCGCCGCCGCCGTGTCCTCCGCCCGGAAGGTCACCACCAGGCTGTCGATGCCGTTAAATGCCACGCTCATGTGTGTTCCTCCTTAAATTAAAATGAATGGATTCGTGGTTTTGACCTCAAATTCGGAAGGCCGCGTTGTCCCCCCGGCTCTCCGGCTCCCGGTCCTCATACCGCAGCTGCACCGGCAGGGCAGCCTGCTGCTCCAGGCGCTTGGCGTAGCAGCCGCGCAGGGCCTCCAGCTCCTCCCCGTCCAGCTTGTCGGTAATGGCCCGGAGGGTGTCCCCGCTTAAGGTCTCCTCCGCCATGAGCCCCAGGCGCACCGTCTCCGCCCGCAGGCTCTCCAGATACCGCCGGCCGGTCTCCGCCTGCTGCTCCAGCAGCCGCAGCTCCTCCCGCCAGGGTCCCTCCCTGTCCAGGCTGGCCAGCATCTGCCGCAGGGTGCCGCCCCCGAAGGCTTTCACCACCCCGGCCCGGGGCTGGGCGGGCACCGCCACGAAGGACCACTCGTAGGCGTCCGTGGGCTCAGTGAGCTTCACAATGCACCGCTTGCCCTCGTAAATCCGCCCCTTCTCGTGGCTGCACAGGCTCCGGTCGTGGATGTCGCCCCCGCAGATGGAGCACTGGCACCGGGACACGGCGCAGCTGACGCTGACCTCCTTCTTGATGCCCCCCTCGATCTCGGCGATGAGGGCCTGGTTTTCCGGGGTGCGGAGCATGTAGGCATACCCCTTCAGGCAGCACCCGGGCTCTCCCGCCTCGGTGACCAGCCCCGGCTCCTCCACCAGCTCCGTCCGGTAGATCCGGGCGGTCTGGTCCCGGGCCGACCAGCTGTGGTCAAAGATCCCCGTCTTGCCCACGAACAGCTCCGCCAGCTTTTCCAGGGCCGGCCGGTCGAAATACTCCTGGTCCCGGTCGGTCTGGTTGTCGCACAGGCGCACGGCAAAGGTGTACACCTCCTCTGCCGTCAACGCCCGGCGGCTGAACTGGTTGATGGCCGCCAGCTCCTCCTCTGCCAGCACCGGCCCGGTCTGGGCCGCTGCCTCCTTGGTCACTGTTTTCACCGCGTTTCCTCCTTTCCAATCAGCCCTCCCCCTGGGGGGAAGGGGGTTCCTCCGGGGCAGTCTCTCCCCGGGCCAGCTTGGCCGCCTGCTGGCGGTAGAGCTCTGCCTTGGCCTCCTCCACCTGGTCCTGGAGGTTAATTTCCTCCCACGCCACCTGGAAGGGGCAGTCGTAGCCGTGCATTCTCAGCCACATCCGGCAGATCCGCTCCACCACCGGGGTGAGGGTCCGCCGCAGGGCGGTGAGCTCGCTGGTCATAATGTCCGCCTGCTGGCTGCTCATCCGCTCGGTGGAGGCCCAGTTGAGCCCCAGCAGGAAGGGCGGGATGCCCGTCTGGGAGATGAGCTGCTCGATGATGAGCCGCACCGGGGCCTGGCAGTCGGGGATGTCGCACTCGGCCCCGATGACCTTGATCTCCACATCCCCCACCGCCACAAAGTCCCGCACGGACCCGGCCTTGGTGCTCTGCATGGCCTCGGACCACCGCTGGGCCAGAAGCTGGCTGCGCTCCTGGACCCGGCGGGCGTCCATGGCCTCCTCCCCGGGCTTGTACACCACGGCAAAGCGCACGTTCCCCGCCCGCTCCCAGTTGGTGCCCAGGGTCTGGTAGATCTTCAGCAGAATCCCCGACAGAAAAGGCATGCTGTGGAGCAGGGACACCCCGTAGGGGTTTTCCGGGCTGGGGTTGTAGGGGGTAAAGAGAAGCAGATCCTGCCGGGGCAGCACCTGGGTGGAGCCGTCCTGCCGGCGGATGGCCAGCTGCAAATCCAGGGGGGACCCCTTTTCCTTTACCTCAATGTCCGACACGTTCCCGCAGAGCACCGCCGCAATCTCCCGGCCGTCCCGGCTGGGGACGATCTCCCCCACCGCCCGGCCGCAGGTGAGCAGGCAGTCCAGGTAGCAGTCCAGAAAGGCCTGGATGCCCCGCTGGTTCCACCCGGCGGGTACCGTGCGGAGAAACTCCGCCAGCTCCTTTTCCGCCCCTTTGTCCCCGCAGGCCACCGTCAGCCCCCCGGCCAGGCGGATGAGCTTCAGAATGGCCGCGTCCACCACCGGCACCGCCTCCCGGATGGACCGGTACAGGGCAAACTCCGGCCGGTGCAGGGGGATGTACCCGTCGATGAGGGAGAAGGGGTGGCGGCTGCTCTCCCGCAGCTGCACCAGCCCCGGCGCCGCCTCCTCCCGCTTCTCCCGCTTAAACAATCCCATGTTATCGTTTCCTCCTTCCGTTTCCCCTTGGCTCCCCCTCTGGGGGAGCCAAGGGTTGACTCTCACACCCTCCGCTCCACAAACCCCGCCCAGAACCGGTCTCCGGCCTCCTCCGGGGCCGCCACGGTGGCCACGAAATACCGGATCTCATCCATGGCGTGGTCGAACTGCTTCTTCACCTTGTCCCGGTCCCCGGCGGACAGGTCCCAGCAGTAGGAGCCGAACTCCCGGATGGCGTCGGCGCAGGGGTCGCAGATGACGATCTTCCCGTTTTTCAGCGCGTCCGCCGTGAGCCGGATGCCGGAGAGCACGTCGTTGCTGGCCTTCCGCACGTTCCACCCCTCCCGGCGGAGCACCTCCAGAAAGGAGGCCGCCGAGGGGTCGGCCACCACCGCCTCGATCTCCCGGTCCCCGGCCAGCTCCCGGAGCCTCTGGGCATACTCCTGGTCGGTCTGCTGCCGTTTTTCCTCCCGGGCGTCGTAGTAATACTCCTGCACCCGGTACCACACCTCCCCGAACTTACCCCACAGCCCCAACGAGGTGGGGTTTACGGTGCCGTAGTCGCAGGAGATGATCCACCGGTCCGCCGTCCCCTGGGGGACGGGCTGCACCAGGCTGGTGTCGAAGAAGTCGTACACCAGCCCCTCCGCCGCCGTCCACTCTCCCAGGACGAACCGCCGGTAAAAGGCCCCGTGAAAGGCCCGCTCGTACCGCTGCCGGGTCTCTTCCGACAGGGTGGGGTTGTCCTCCATGCGAAAGCGCAGGTGAAGGGCGTGGCGCTCCTCCGCCTTGCAGATCCACTCCCGGTAAAACCAGTGCCCCGGCCCCTCCGGGTTGCAGGAAAACCAGAACTTGGCCCCCGTCACGGAGCACCGGGCGCAGGCCTGCTCCACAAAGGACCGGGGCATGAGAGCCGCCTCGTCCAGGAGCACCCCCGCCAGGGTGATTCCCTGGATCAGGGAGGCGCTGCTCTCGTCCTTGCCGCCAAAGAGGTAAAAGGTGTTCTCCCGGCCCCCGAAGCGGAACTTAAAATAGTTCCGGGAGACCTTTTCCTCCCAGGAAAACCCCAGCTCCTCCAGCACCGGCAGCACGCTGGCCAGCAGGTTCCGCCGGACCGCCTCGGTGGTCTTGCCGCACAGGGCAAACTGCTGCCGGTGAAACCGGGCCATGGCCCACAGAACGAAGGACAGCCCCAGGCACAGGGTCTTGCCGCTGCGCACCGCCCCGTCGCAGATGATGGCGTCCTTGTCCCGGTGGGGGGAGCCGCTGCTCCACCACCGGAGCACCACCCGCTGCTTTTCGGAAAAGCAGGGGATCATCGCCGGGAGCACACCGGCGCAGGGGGGCCGCCCCCGTCCGGCTGGTCCAGGGCCTGGAGGAAGGCCGCCGGGGCGGCGTTTTCCTCTTCCTTGAGCTGTTCCAGCAGCCGGCCCAGCACCGCCGCCCGGTCGGCCAGCTTCACCTCCACGGTGCCGTTGCTGCTGCGCTTGAACTCAGTGAGCGCCCCCAGGTCCAGCTCGCTGATCTGTTCCCGGTCCTCCCCGGTGAGGTAGGCCAGCTTCACCGCGTCGTTGGCGGCCCCAGCCGCCAGCTCCATCATCTGCTGGAGCACCGTCTCCCGGTTTACCCGTCTCATTCGCTTCATGTAAAACCTCCTCTCACCCTTAGGGAAAACACCCCACTTTTGTGTACGCAAACGTACACCTTTCTCAAAAAAATTTCCGGCTTGGTTTTACCGGTCCCCTTTTCCGGACAAAAAAGGCCCCGGCGCACGGTTTTGTGCGCCGGGACCCCAAGTAAAAACCCAAAGATGCCTGCAAAGCCCAATCAGCCGCCTAAGTTGCTGCTGTACTTGCTGCCGTTCTGCTTGTTCTGGCTCTTGTCCTTCTGCTGCTGTTGCTGCTGAGACTGGCCGAACTGGCTGGAGGACTTGTTTTCCTTCTTCTGGCTCATGTTCACATCTCCTTTCCAAAAGGTTCACCCATACTATCCCCACCGGGCCGCCGTCTTATACTTCCCTTGACGAAAATTTTGTTCCATGTCATAATGAAGGCGGAAACTTGATAGATTTGTTCAAACTTTTCTGCTATGCTGAGTTTTACTGAAAATTCCCACAGAAAGCAGGTGTCCCTATGGCAAGAAAAGTGCTCATCGTAGAGGATGAGGCCAACATCGCCGAGCTGGTGAACCTCTACCTGAAGAAGGAAGGCTATGAGACCATGGTGGCCGGCGACGGCGGCAAGGCCCTGGAGCTGTACCGCTCCTTCCGCCCCGACCTGGTCCTTCTGGATATCATGCTCCCGGTGATGGACGGCTGGGCCGTCTGCTCCAAGATCCGGGAGACCGACAAGACCCCCATCATCATGCTCACCGCCAAGGGCGAGACCATCGACAAGGTGGCCGGCCTGGAGATGGGAGCGGACGACTATATTGTCAAGCCCTTCGAGATGAAGGAGCTGCTGGCCCGGGTCCACGCCGTTCTCCGCCGCCTGGGGGACGAGGAGGAAAGGACCCGCCGCCTCACCTTCGACGGCCTGGTGATCAACCTGGACTCCTACGAGCTGGAGGTCCGGGGCAAGCGGGTGGACACGCCCCCCAAGGAGCTGGAGCTTCTGTTCCACCTGGCCTCCTCCCCCAACCGGGTGTTCACCCGGAACCAGCTGCTGGACGAGGTCTGGGGCTTTGACTACTTCGGCGACTCCCGCACCGTGGACGTGCACATCAAGCGCCTGCGGGAAAAGCTGGAGGGGGTCAGCGACCAGTGGTCCCTGAAAACCGTCTGGGGCGTGGGGTACAAGTTCGAGCTTCACACCAACGCCTGACCCCTGAGGAGGTCCTTTCATGAAACACCGGACCAGTATGTACGCCCGGCAGCTGATGGTGGTGGTGGGCCTCATCGCCCTGTGCATCACCCTGCTGGGGGCGGGCTTTCTCACCCTGACCTACCGCTACCACAAGGACGAGAGCTGGAAAACCCTGGAGCGGGACGCCACCTATATCTCCTACTACGCCAACGCCGCCCTCAGCGAGGGGATGACCCTCTCCTCGGAGCACTTCCGCTCCTACATCGCCTCCGTGGCCATGATTACCGACTCCACCGTGCTCCTCTGCCAGCCCGACGGCCGCATTGTCTACGCCGCCGGCAGCAACCTGCCCCCGGAGGACACCCTTCTGGGCGCCAAGGTCCCCTCCTGGGCGGTGAACCAGCTCATGACCAACATGACCTACAGCGGCACCACCACCTTCAACAACCTGCTCACCACCGAGAGCTTCGTCACCGGCGTTCCCATCCTCACCTACGTCCTGGACCCCATCACCGGGGAGAAGATCACCAACGACAGCCCCACCGGCATCCTCTTCATCGCCTCGGACGCCTCCTCCCTGCTGGCCTTCATGCGCAGCACCTTCCAGCTGTTCTGCATCACCGCCGTGGCGGTGCTGCTGATCTCCGTGATCATCTGCTCCGTGGCGGTGCAGCGGATTGTGGACCCCCTGAAGGGCATGAGCCAGGCGGCCTACAAGTTCGCCCACGGGGAGGTGGACACCCGCTTTACTGAGTACGCCAACCGCCGGGACGAGATCGGCGAGCTGGCGGCGGCCTTCAACGCCATGGCGGACTCCCTGGCCCAGGCGGAGCAGAAGCGCAGCGAGTTCGTGGCCAACGTGTCCCACGAGCTGAAAACCCCCATGACCACCATCGCCGGCTTTGCCGAGGGCATTCTGGACGGCACCATTCCCCCGGAGAAGGAGCGGGAGTCCCTCCAGGTGATCTCCTCGGAGACCCGCCGGCTCTCCCGTCTGGTCCGCCGGATGCTGGACCTGTCCCGGCTGCAATCCTCGGAGCGGGTGGCCGCCCAGGAGCAGTTCGACGCGGCGGAGGTCCTCCTCCGGGTGCTGGTGAGCCTGGAGGCCAAGATCACGGAAAAGGACCTGGACGTGCAGACCGAGCTGCCCGACGGCCCCGTGATGGTCTGGGGCGACCCGGACGCGGTGACCCAGGTGTGCTACAACCTGCTGGACAACGCGGTGAAGTTCGCCGTTCCCCAGGGCCGCCTGACCCTGAAGATCACCACCCGGGGGGGCAAGGCCTACATCGCCATCGGCAACCAGGGGGAGACCATCCCCCCCGACCAGCTCACCCACATCTTCGACCGCTTCCACAAGGCGGACAGCTCCCGCTCCTCCCACAAGGAGGGGGTGGGCCTGGGGCTGTACATTGTAAAAACCATCCTGAACACCTACAAGGAAGACATTTCTGTTACCAGCCAGGACAACTTCACCGAGTTTACCTTCACCCTGTCGGAAGTATAAGTTTTCCACATTGGCCCCCCGCTGGATTCCCAGACCCTCTGGAAATCCGCGGGGGGCCTCCAGGTTTCCGGAGGGGGGGCGCTGGAAACCTGGAGGCAATCAAACTGATTAAACCAATCTATCAAACAAACTGAACGTCCTCTTGCGCGCGCGAAGAAATGTTTGGAATCTGCTTTCCCCTCACGCCGTCCTGCCCTCCGCGCAACGCAAAACCGGTAGGGCAGGGGCTTGCTCCCGCCGTAACCTCCCCCTTGACAAACACCCCCTTCTCTGATGCTCTATTTTATAGAGTAATCTCGAAAGGAGAGTTAACTATGAACACCCCCGCCACCGATCTCACCGCCGCCCGGGACGACCTGCGGTTCATCCGGGAGGTTCTGGACCGCACCGCTCCCTCCTTCCGCCCCCTGGCCCCCTCCTTCTTCCGGGCGGGACTGGTCTGGCTCCTGTTCGCTCTGCTGCGTTTTTCCGTCTCCGGCCTGGACCTGCTGGCCTACCTGTGGCCCTCCCTCAGCGCTCTCCAGCTCTTCGGGGACGCCCGCCCCTTCCTGGGGGACCTCTTCCAGTGGGGCCTGCTCTTGTTCTGCCTGGTGCTGTGCCTGCTCTGGCAGCGGGAAAAGCGGGCCTTGGTCAAGCTGCCCCGCCTGCTTCTGTCCGTCTGGCAGGTGGCCCTTCTCCCCGGGGCCGCTTCCGGTCAGTCCCTGCTGGTCTTTTCCGCCCTTGTGGCCCTGGTGAAGGACTTTCTGCCCCCCATCGCCCTGCTCCTCACCGCCCGCCGCCTGAAGAAGCTGCCGGAAGGGGCGTGAGACCGTGGAGCTGTCCCAGATCCCTTCCGCCTTTCAGTCCCGCCTGCGGCTGTCGGTGATTGCCGCCCTGCTCTCCGGCCCCCAGACCTTCCGGGCCCTCCAGGACCTCACCGGGGCCACCCCCGGCAACCTGGGCAAGCAGATGGAGCTGCTGGAGGCCGAGGGCTACGTCCAGAGCCAGAAGGCCTTCGTGGGCCGGCGGCCCAGCACCACCTACCGGCTGCTCCCCTTCGGCCGGGAGCAGTTCACCCAGTATGTGGCCCTGCTGGCCTCCATCCTGGACCAGGCCCCGCCGGTGTAGGTTTGTCAATGATGTGTTACACATTCGGGAAAGCGGAGAGGATCTGTAAAGGAGAGTGCCAGGCGAGGGGTCTCATAGGGAAGTTGTTGTATTG
>SFPN01000031.1 GCA_004551945.1 Clostridiales bacterium
TCTCAGGAAAATTTAATGTGAACACATCGACGGGAACTCCTAATTATTACTTTGTAGGAGTCACCAGTCCAAGTGTTGCTAACTACAGCGTTCCTTCTGGGTATTATTCCGTAGCGCATAGTGCATTGCGGACCTATAGATCTGCTGATATGAAGACCTATACAATTTGGCAAACGTATGAGGTAGGCAAAGGCGAAGTAAGTGCAATTCTGAATCCTCAGGCGAAATTTACGGTTAATTCTAATACTGGTGTTGTGACGGGCATTGCTGTCGATGCGTAAGCAATAAATTTTGAATTTTTCGGCATTGCTACACTGCTGTAAAAGTCCCGAGAGAGGGGGAAAATACATGAAAAAAGTTATCGTGGCATTACTAGTCTTCTGTATTTTTGATCTGGTAGGGATATCTGTGTTTGCGGCAGAATTGGAAAAATCCCCGGAAAAACTCTATCGAGAATATGAGGCTATCGTGGCGGAAGTCAACGAGACTTACGATTTGGATATCGTTTTGTGCCCCCTGGAGGACATGGATCAGGACCACATGAGCACCGTCCAGGGATTCCGAACGGATGTGAATGAACTGGTGGACGCGATTCGGTTTATTGAGAAATGGCAGGGCGGTCAGGAACCGGAACAAGGCTTTTTCCAGGGGTTGTTCCGCAGGCTGTTTGGCCCCAGTGAGGAAGAGCGGGGCGTGGGCGCAAAGACCTTGTCGGTCAACACTCCGGTCTATGCCACCGCCTTTGGGTTGGACTGGACCTTGTCCCCGATTTTCGTCGTGAACACGCCCACCGGAACGCCAAGCTACTACATCCAGGATGTGCGGAATGCAGACATGACGCCCTCAGTTCTGCCCACGGGATATAAAGCGGAGGCCAACGGATCATCCTGGTTCGAGCTTTCACCGGGAAAGAAGCAGTGCACAGTCTACCAGCAGTTTACCTTGAGCAAGAACTACGTGAGAGCACCGGTTGTTCCCTGGGTGGTGTTTCGGGTGGATACCGATACGGGAGCTATTTCTGTTGGCGAGTTGGAAATGGAAGAATAAACATGAAATACCGGGGCGGCTCATGCCGCCCCGGTATTTTGCAGGGAGAACCGGCATGGCTTGCTGAGAAATGCCCGACGGCTTGCACTGGGGCCGTCGGTATTGTATCATATGACCGAGAGTAAGCCGCGAGGAAGGGAGGGCGCCATGTACCAAATCAAAGAGACCAGGCAGGCGGGGCAGACCATCCTGCTCATCCCCTCCATGATGGACGACCACTTCCCCCTGCTGCAGTACGCCTTTCACTCGGAGGAGTACTGGCCGGTGATCCTGGAGAACACCCAGGGGATCACGGACCAGGGCCTGCGGTATGGCCACAACGACATGTGCTACCCCTTCACCCTCTGCCTGGGGCAGTATCTCCAGGCCCTGGCCTCTGGGGAATATGACTTGGACCACACCGCCCTGCTGATGCCCTCGGCGGGGGACGCCTGCCGGGGGTCCAACTTCACCAGCCTCATCCGCAAGGGACTTGCGGCGGCGGGGTATCCCCAGGTGCCTGTCCTCACCCTGAACGTGAAGGGGCTGGAGCGGGAGCAGGCCCTCTCCATCCGGCCGGATATGGTCTGGCGGGCCCTGTTTGCCCTGTATTATGGGGACCTTCTCATGCTGCTCACTCACCAGACCCGGCCCTATGAGCGGGAGAAGGGGAGCACCGATACCTGCCGGGCGGCCTGGACCGAGCGGCTGGCCCAGGACCTGAAAACCGGCCGGGGGCTTACCTTGGGACGGATGAAGAAGAATTTCACCCGCATGGCTGCTGAGTTTGCCGCCATCCCCCGCATCGGCGGGCCGAAAAAGCGGGTGGGCCTTGTGGGGGAGCTGTATACCAAATACTGCGCCCTGGGCAACTGGGACATGGTGGCCTTTCTGGAGAGGGAGGGCTGCGAGGCGGCGGTAAACGGCTTCTCCTGGTACATCCTGTACTATGTGGACAACCAGATCGCCGGGACCAGCGGGCCCCGCCGGACCGGGTGGAAGGCCGTCAGCGCCCTTCTGGCGGGCCTTCAGCGGAGCATGACAGAGGCCCTGCGGGCCCATGGGTTTTGCTGCCTGGACCCCTTCCCGGTTTTCCGATGCCAGGCGGAAAGGGACATGAGCATGAACTTGCAGGTGGCCGACGGCTGGCTCATGGGGGCGGAGCTGGCGGCTCATCTCCGGTCTGGCTGCGCCAGGGTGCTGGCCATGCAGCCCTTCGGGTGCCTGCCCAACCATGTCTGCGGCCGGGGGCAGTACGCGGCCCTGGCCCGGCGGTTTCCCCAGGGGAAGGTGGTCAGCGTGGACCTGGACTCCAGCGGCAGCCCCGCCCAGGTGTACAACCGGGTGAAGATGCTGCTGGAAGGGTGAGGAAAGGCCGCGCGGCGCAAAACAAATGCGCGCCCACCGGCTGGGCGCGCATATAGTGGTCGGGTGCGGGCGCTTCTTGAAGCGCCCCTACGAACAGGCGCTGAGGTTTTTTCAACCTCCTTGGCTCCCCCTCTGGGGGAGCTGGATTCGACCGAAGGGAGAAGACTGAGAGGGCGCACGCCTGCCTGGAGGATCCCTCCGCCTACACGGCGGGAGCAAGCCCCCGCCCTACAACGGGGGATCCCGGTTTATCACACCCGTTGGTGAAAAACCGGACCCTTCCCTGTAAAGGGGAGGCGTCGCCCCTTCGGGGCGGCGGGGGTTATTCCTCCGCCGCCTCCCGCATGATGAAAAGATCCAGGGTGGGCGCGTTTTTCACCACGTAGGTGGCCACCGAGCCCAGCCGCTGGAGGGGACCCCGGCTGGAGCGGGTCATGATGATGGTGTCGAAGCCCTTCTCCTGGGCGTAGTGTACGATTTCCGGGCCGGGAGAGCCCCGGCGGAAGTCGGTCTGGACGTTGTAGCCTTCCAGCATCCGGGCGAACCCGGCCAGGTCCTCCTGGGCTTTCTCCTTGGCGCGCTGGATGGCCAGCTCGCCGTCGATGTGCATCTGTCCGGGCAGAACCATGAGAATGGTCAGCCGGACCTGGGCCGGGGTGTAGGTCCGCTTTACCATCTGGATGGTGCGGAGGCTGCGGGCACTTCCGTCAATGGGCAGCAGGATGTTTTTCATGGCAGAACCCTCCTTTGGCAGGACGTGTGTGAGGAACAAAAAGGGGAAAGGCTTGCGCCTTTCCCCTGATTTTTATTCGTCGCCTTCCTCCCGCATGACGTAGACGTCCAGGAAGGAAGCGTTTTTCACGATGTAGGTGGCCACCGACCCCAGCTTCCGCAAGGGACCCCGGCTGGACCGGGTCATGATGATGGCCTCGGCGCCGATCTCCTTGGCGTACTCCACAATCTCCACGCCGGGGGCGCTGCCCAGCAGGACCTGGGTCTTTACCTGGAACCCGGGGAGCATCTCCGCCACAGAGTCCAGCTCAGGCTGGGCTTTCTCGGCCCGGTGCTTGATTTCGTCCATGGAGTTCAGGTACAGCTGCGCGCCAATGACCTTGGCGATGACGATTTCGCACTCAGCGGGGTCGCAGAACTGCTTCACCATCTCCACCGTTCGGATACTGCGTTTGCTTCCGTCAATGGGTAACAACACTTTCTTCATCGGTAAGACCTCCTTGGAACTGATTTCCCTTTTGTAAGTTTATTATACGCCTAAATGAAAAAATGTCAACAAATTTGCAGAAAAATGCAAAACTTTTTGTGCAAAAAGCAGGTCACGCTCCGTGGACGATGGTGTACCCGTTGGGAAGGGCCTCGATCTCCGCCACGGTGTGGGTTCCACCGGCCTCCCCGTCCAGGGTCCAGGGGAGCTCCTCGGCGGTGGTGATGGTAAACTTGGGGGCGGAGTAGGTGGAGAGCACCGAGCTGAGCACCGCAGGGTCGCTGGTGAGCAGGTAGCGGCTGAACTCCTCCACGGTCCTGATTTCCCGCATGGGGGAGATGAGGGTGAGCTCCAGCAGGCCGTCGGACAGGTCGGGGTTTCCCGGGGGGAAGTTGCGGATGCGGCCCACGGAGGTGGTGTTGCTCACCATGCCATAGACGTAGTCCCCCTCGATCACCTGGTCCTCGTACTCCACCTTGATGTGGTGGGGCTTGATGGAGGTCAGGTTCTTGACGCTCTCCAGCAGGTAGGCGTTGTAGCCCAGCAGGTTCTTGAATTTCTGGGGGGTGGAATAGGAGACCTCGGTAAAGGCCCCGAAGGCGGCCACGTAGAGAAAGCTCCTGCCGTTGAAGAGCCCCAGGTCGTGGACCCGGGGAACCCCGGTGACGGCGGTGGCCGCCAGGTCGGTGAGCTTGTCCGAGGGCAGGTTCAGGTTCTGGGAAAAGTCGTTGGTGGTGCCCACGGGGATGTAGCCGATCACCGGGGGCTTCTCCGCCCGGCGGGCTCCGGCGATGGCCTCGCTGAGGGTGCCGTCCCCGCCGGCCACCACCACCCGGTCGAAGTCCTGGCCCCAGCGGACGATGGCGTCTCCCGCGTCCCCCCGGTACTGGGTGGGGTAGGCGGTGACCAGGCAGTGCTGCTCGGTCATGGCGTTGATCATGTCCGACAGGCCGGCCCAGGTCTTGTTCTTCCCTGCGTGGCGGTTGTAGATGAATAAAACGCGTTTCATAAAAGTCCTCCACAATCTGGTGATTTTGGCGTGATCTGGAAGGCGCAGACCGCCAAACTATGAAAACGTATGCCCAACATTATAAACGGAATCTTTCCCGTTGACAATAGGCCGTCTGGCGGGATATACTAAACTTTACAAAAAGTTTGAAAAGAGGGGAGAGACGCCGGTGAACAAGCGGGAGCTACTGGACAAATTCGCCCGGGACGGGGAGCAGCGGCTGCTGCTGGCCCGGGTCCTGGACCAGCAGGCCCGGGCGGAACAGCGGGGTCTGCCCACCCACACAGGGTTTCTCTCCCCGGCGGAGCAGGCCCAGAGCGCCGACCTGCTGATGGCGGCGGCCCCGGGCCAGGGGATTCTCTTCGGCGGCTACCCGGAGGCGGAGCGAAAGCTGTGGGCGTTCCTGCCGGACTGGCTGGAGGAGGAGACCTGGCAGACGGGGGAGGACTGCCCTGTTCGGGCCCTCCAGGTGAAAACGCCCCCGGGAGCCCAGCTCACCCACCGGGACTACCTGGGTTCTCTCATGGGCCTGGGACTTACCCGGGAGAAGATCGGGGACATTCTGCTGGGCGAAGAGGGGGCCCAGGTGCTGGTGCTGGGGGAGACCCTGCCCATTCTTCTCTCCCAGTGGGAGAAGGCGGGCCGGTACCCGGTGCGGCTGGAGGAGATCCCTCTCTCCTCCCTGACCCCCACCCCGGGGCAGATCAAGGAGATCCGGGCCACCGTTGCCTCTCCCCGGCTGGACGCGGTGCTGGCGGCAGGGTTTTCCATCCCCCGCTCCCGGGCGGCGGAGCTCATCCGGGCCGGCCGGGTGATGGTGAACCACCGGCCCCAGGAAAAGGGGGACAAGCTGGTGGAGGAGGGAGACACCCTCACCTGCCGTGGGCTGGGCAAGTGCGTGCTCACCGCCATCGGCGGCACCTCCAAGCGGGGGCGGATCATTCTCACCCTGGCCCGGTATATTTAATGGTTTTGAAAGGAAGAACGATATGACGGAAGAGCAGATCGCCCGCATCAACGAGCTGGCGCGCAAGAGCAAGACCATCGGTCTGACCCCCGAGGAAAAGCAGGAGCAGGCCAAGCTCCGCCTGGAGTACCTGGCCGCCATCCGGAAGAGTCTGGAGGCCCAGCTGGATAACGTATATTTTGTGGAAGAGGACGGCACCCAGCGGAAGCTGGAGAAGAAAAAGAACGGGCTGTCGTAACGGCCCCTTTGGAGGGCTGATTGCGTCGTACCGGTACGGCCAGCGCCTCCCAAGATAACACCTCTCAGTCCCTTCGGGACAGCTCCCCTCTAAAGGGGAGCCAAGGGGTTTGGGAAACCCTCAGCGTTGGTTCGTAGGGGCGCTTCACGAAGCGCCCGACCCCGAAGGGTACCCGACCAGGTCAGGCGCGCCCAGCCGGTGGGCGCGCTTCTGTACGGCGTCACAATGAGAAAGCGGCAGCCCCACCCAAACATCAAGGGGGCACAACGCCGCAGGTCTGCACACCCCAGAGAGAGGGAATCCAAAGGGAGAGAACCTCTCTCCCTTTGGTGCTCTTTCCCCCATTTCTCCAGAGAAATGGGGCCCCTCACCGGGCAGGTGCCGTTATAAAACCGTAACGATGATGCAGGCCGCAATACAAATGGCGACAATGACAGGACAAACCACCCGCAGAATATGAGCGGCTTTCCTGGCTTTGCTGTGAGTTCTGATTGTTGCAAGAACGCCTGTGGTGAAGAAGATGCTGGTGACCAGCGCGCCAACCGCAAGGCCAAAGCATATCCCCTCCATACACATAAGAGGGGGATTGATCTCTTCCAATCGGAAGGAACCCATGACCAGCCCCAGCAGCAAGGCCGCCAGTCCGGTCACGCTGATGATGCGGGTCCTCTTCATCAGCACATTGCGTTCGTTTTCGCTGTAATCTGCAACCTTTAACAGGGTTTCCTTTTCTTCGGGATTCATTTTCTCGCGTTTCCTTTCTCCGTCCAAGATTTCCCGGATCTCAACATGATAAAACTCAGCAAGCTCAACCAGCAAACTCAGATCCGGCATGCTGGTTCCCGTTTCCCACCGGGAAATGGACCGGTTGGAAACGTGGAACTGCTCCGCCAGCGTTTCCTGGGTCAGCCCCTTTTCTTTTCTGAGGGTCCTTAAAAAGGCGCCTATTTTCTTTTGATCCATGTTACCGCCTCCTTTTCCCTGACAGCATATCAAAGGACCGGGAACAAAAACAGGACACAAAGCGAGAAATCCCTGTTTTTTGGTCCCTGACCTCCCACGTCCGGTTATAGAAAACGCCAAGGACGCACGATGGTATATCGTGCGTCCTTTTGTTCTAATTCACATACTGCGCTTCCAGTTCTCCCAGGTAATCATAGCACAGACCGCCGTCACAGCAATAAAAGAAGGGGTCGCTGCGAATGGTATCGGTGCTGTTCACCACAAAGCTGTCCAGCACCCTGCCATTTTCGCCGTAAAAATTCATGCGGAAGGAAAATCCGCTGTAGTTGACGGAAATCTTGTCCCGCTTCATGGGTGTGCTCTGTATGTTTTCCACGATGGCCTGGATTTCCTCCGGGTCGTCAATGTCAAACCCATTTCCCGTGTTGCCGTCAAAAACAGAGATCGCGGTCACATCGCCTGCCTCCACGCCCTTTAAAAAGGTCCTGGGAGAGAAATACCACACGGCCAGAAGGACCAGAAGGATGACAATGACCGCGATGAGCGAACGGATGATGTTTCGTTTTCCCATAAGACACCTCCATGGGTTCCGGTGTATCCTGCGTCCTGATAAAGAAAGTATAGCAGAAACCGGGGAGCATTTCAACCGGCGGCACAAAAACGCCCGAACGGATTTTGTTCGGGCGTTTTCGGTGTCCATGAAACATTCGTTACCCTTCCTCCGGGAGCGGGTCCGGCGTCACCACCGCCAGAGCGCCTCCCAGGGTGGAGGTCTCCAGCCACAGGGCCAGGTCGATGACCTTTTCCTCGCCCCCGTCCAGGATGGTGCACAGCAGGACTTCTTCCCCCTCGGTCAGGGCGATGAGGGGGACCCAGTGCCAGCTGTCCAGGTTGGGGAGATCCCCGCTGGAGTAGTTGAGAAAGGCCACGGGGCAGTCGGCGGCAAGGGCCGCGGCGAGAAAGTCCCGGCAGGCCTCCGCGGTGGGCCGTGTCCCCTGGTCCCGGCGGGGAATCTTCAGCACCTGGCCGTCCAGCAGGCAGCCCCGGGACAGGGCGAAGCTCCGGCAGCCCAGGGTGAAGCTCTCGGGGTTGTCCAGCCCCCGGGCGCCGGGGGTCACATAGGACCAGATGGCCTCCATGTAGTCCAGAAACTCTCCGTCGGCCCGGTCCCCCGCCGGGGCCAGGGGAGCCAGCGCCGGATGGACCCGGGACAGATAGGTCAGGATGACGGCGGCGGCGGTGGGGCCGCAGCCTGCCCGGCGCTGCCAGGGGTCCCGGTACCAGTCCTGGTCCGCCCCCGGGTGGGGCTGGCCGTCCGGGCCGGTGAGGGTTAAGTATTCAGGGTGGGTCAGGGTTAGAGACATGGGGGTTGGTTCCTTTCATAAGAAGATGGGGCGGAGGTACTCCGCCCCATCCCTGTGGATGCTTTACTGGTTTTCCGGGTCAGCCATGGCTTGGGCCATGAGGCCCAGGTATTCCTCGACGTTTTCCAGGTTGCCGGCGGATTCCTCGTCGGTGAGGGTTTTCTTCACCTTGGCGGGGATGCCCACCACCAGGCTCTTGGGGGGGACGATGGTGCCGGAGGCCACCACGGCGCCCGCGCCCACGATGGAGCCCGCGCCGATGACGGCGTGGTCCAGCACCACGGAGCCCATGCCGATGAGGGCGTTGTCCTCCACGGTGCAGCCGTGAAGAATGGCCCCGTGGCCCACGGTGACGTTTTCCCCGACGATGATGTCGTTGCCAGGGTCCCCGTGGAGCACGGCGTTGTCCTGGATGTTGGAGTTCTTGCCGATGATGATTTTCTCCTGGTCAGCCCGGAGGACGGCGTTGTACCAGACGCTGACCTTCTCGCCCAGGGTCACATCTCCCCGGAGGAACGCGCCGGGGGCGACCCAGGCGGTGGGATGGATCTTGGCCATAGTCAGGTCTCCTTACTTGCTGAGCACGCGGACGCGGATGACGCCGGGCACGGCGGAGACAGCGGCTGCGTCCACCTCGGCGTCGGTGTCGATGATGGCGTAGGCATAGTCGCCCCGGGTGTTGGAGGCGGAAGCTGCCACGCCGGGCACAGCGGCCAGAACGGCGGCGGCGTCAGCACCCTTGGAGATGACGCAGACACGGTTCTTGGCGGCCCAGGCCATGGTGAGCACAGGCAGATTCACGGAGTTTACGATGTTGCCGTTGTCCAGGTAGTCCTTCACCTGGCGGGCAGCCATCATGGCGCAGTTGTCCTCGGACTCGGGGGTGGAGGCGCCCAGATGGGGGATGGCCACCACGCCTTCCATGGCGGCAACCTTGCTGTTGGGGAAGTCGGTGACGTAAGCGGCAACCTTGCCGGAGGCCAGAGCGGCTTCCAGGGCGTCGTCGTCCACCAGCTCGCCGCGAGCCAGGTTGATGATGCGCACCCCGTCCTTCATGGAGGCCAGGGAGGTCTCGTTCACGGTGTGCTTGGTGGAGGGCAGCATGGGCAGGTGCAGGGTAATATAGTCTGCCTGGGCAAACAGCTCATCCTGGGTAGCCACCACCTGAACAGCGGGGTCCAGGCTCAGAGCGTTCTTCACGGAGAGGAAGGGGTCATAGCCCACAACGTCCATGCCCAGAGCGCGGGCAGCGTTGGCCACCAGCACGCCGATGGCGCCCAGGCCCACAACGCCCAGGGTCTTGCCCATGATTTCGGGGCCCACATAGGCGGACTTGCCCTTTTCCACCACGGCGGCGATGTCAGCGCCGGCGGCGGACTGCTCCTTCACCCAGGTGATGCCCTGGGAGAGCTTCCGGGAGGCCATGAGCAGAGCGGCGATGGCCAGCTCCTTCACGCCGTTGGCGTTGGCGCCGGGGGTGTTGAAGACCACCACGCCGGCCTCAGCGGCACGGTCCAGGGGGATGTTGTTGACGCCTGCGCCGGCCCGGGCGATGCACTGGAGCTCGGCGGGGAAGTCGTAGTCGTGGAGCTTGGAGGAGCGGACCAGAATGGCGTCCTCGTGCTCCATGGAGTCGGAGATCTCGAACCGGTCGTCCAGCTGAGCCAGGCCGATCTTGGAGATCTTATTCATGGTTTTCACATGATACATGGGAAAAACAGTCCTTTCGTACTTAATGAGAGACAAAGAAAGCCTCGCAGAGTTCCGGAACCGCAGTTCCGGAAAGAAATGGGATCATTTTTTTGCCGGCTCTGCCGGTGAAAAAATTCTTCAAGCCTTACTTAGTTGTTCTTCTCAAATTCCTTGATGAAGTCGCACAGAGCCTCCACGCCTTCCACGGGCATGGCGTTGTAGATGGAGGCGCGCATGCCGCCCACGGAGCGGTGACCCTTCAGGTTGGTGAAGCCCTTCTTCACGGACTCGGCCACGAACTTGGCGTCCAGGTCGTCGTCGCCGGTGCGGAAGGTGACGTTCATGAAGGAGCGGGAGCCCTTCTCAGCGGCGACCTTGAACAGCTTGGACTCGTCCAGCACGTCGTAGAGCATGTTGGCCTTCTTGACGTTGATCTTCTCCAGCTCAGCCAGGCCGCCGACGCTCTCCACCCAGTCGCACATGAGACCCAGCATGTAGATGGGCCAGCAGGGCGGGGTGTTGTACATGGAGTCCTTGTCGATCATGTTCTTGTAGCTCATGATGGCGGGGGTGATGGGCAGCTCGTGGCCAGCCAGGTCTTCCTTGACGATGGCGATGGTCAGGCCGGCGGGAGCCAGGTTCTTCTGAGCGCCGGCGTAGATGATGCCGTACTTGCTCACGTCAATGGGGCGGGACATAATGTCGGAGGACATGTCGCAGACCAGGGGAACCCCGGCGGGAGCCTGGGGAACATACTGCCACTGGGTGCCCTCGATGGTGTTGTTGGAACAATAGTGCAGGTAGGAGGCGTCAGGGTCCAGGGTCAGCTGGTCCTGGCTGGGGATATAGGTCCACTTGCGGTCCTCAGAGGAGCCGGCCACGTTGGCCTCGCCGTACTTCTTGGCTTCCTTGTGGGCGTTGTTTGCGAAGTTGCCGGTGCGGACATAGTCGGCCTTGCCGGTGCGGCTGATCAGGTTCATGGGCACCATTGCAAACTGCATGGTGGCGCCGCCCTGGAGGAAGAGCACCTTGTAGCCCTCGGGCACGCCCATGAGCTTGCGGAACTTCTCCTGGGTCTCGTCGAAGATGCCCTGGTAAACCTTGGAGCGGTGGCTCATCTCCATGACGGACATGCCGGAGCCCTTGTAGTTGGTGATCTCAGCGCCTGCGCGGTTCAGCACTTCCAGAGGAAGCATGGAAGGGCCGGCAGAAAAATTGAAAATACGATCGTTTGCCATCGGAAAAAACCCCTTTCTATCAGATACAAAAATAAAAGGATAGGCGAAAACTCGGTACGATACCTATTTTACCCCATTATAGCCGTCTCAACCCCAATCGTCAAGAAGCATTGGAAAAAGCGGCGGTCCAAAAGGACCGCCGCTTTCTGGTGTTCAAAAAACTTCGATTGGGATTAGCACTTCTCGAAGATAGCAGCAACACCCAGGCCGCCGCCGATGCACAGGGTAGCCAGACCCTTCTTGGCGTCGGGACGCTTCATCATCTCGTGCAGCAGGGTGACGATGATACGAGCGCCGGAGCAGCCCACGGGGTGGCCGATGGCGATAGCGCCGCCGTTGACGTTGACCTTGCTCATGTCGAACTCCAGCTCACGAGCCACAGCGATGGACTGAGCAGCGAAAGCCTCGTTGGCCTCGATCAGGTCCATGTCCTTGATGGTCAGGCCAGCCTTGGCCGGATGATGGCGGCAGCGCCGTCGTTCAGGCCGGAAGCGTTGCCGGCGGTGACGCGCTGAACGCCCTTGTTGTCGTCGGAGGGAGTCATGTGGGTGGCCTCGAAGGTCATCTCGACCTTGTCGATGCTGCCGTCAGCGGAGGTGGGGAATGCGCCCTTCAGCTTAGCCATCTTCTCCAGGGTGGTGTCCTTGGGATGCTCGTCGGTGTCGAAGACGAATTCCTTCTTCTTCTGCTTCACGGTGATGGGAACGATCTCGTCCTTGAAGCGGCCGGACTCGATAGCAGCCAGAGCCTTCTTCTGGGAGTTGTAGCCGAACTCGTCCAGCTCTTCGCGGGTGATGCCCCAGATGTCGCAGATGTTCTCAGCGGTGGTGCCCATGTGATAGTTGTTGTAAGCGTCCCACAGGCCGTCCTTGATCATGGTGTCGATGATCTGGGTGTGGCCCATACGAGCGCCCCAACGGTTGGTGGGGATGGCATAGGGAGCGCCGCTCATGCTCTCGGTGCCGCCGCACATAACCAGATCAGCGTCGCCGGCCTGGATGGCGCGGGAGCCCTCGATGACGGTCTTCAGACCGGAGCCGCAGACCATGCTGACGGTGTAGGCGGGAACCTTCAGGGGCACACCGGCCTTAACCATGCACTGACGAGCCACGTTCTGGCCCTGAGCAGCGGACAGCACGTTGCCGAACATAACCTCGTCCAGCCACTCGCCCTTCACGTTGCCGCGCTTGAGAGCCTCAGCGATAACAGCAGCGCCCATGTCAGCAGCGGAAACATCTCTCAGGGAGCCGCCGAAGGTGCCGACAGCAGTACGGCAGGAACTCACAACATATACGTCTCTCATAGTAGATCGTACCTCCAAAAAAATATTTAACAGAGTAAAGGATTGAATATTTACCGCAACATTATACTGGGCACGTCCGCAAAAATCAACTGTATTTTTAAAATTTCCGGGCGTTTTTTCAACTTTTTCGGTTTGGCCCCGGGAGGGTTACGGTTCCTGCCCGGCGAAGAGGGCTTCCAGCTGGGCTGGCAGGTCGCTCTCGCCCACGGTTTCGTAGTCGGAGCCCACAATGAGCAGGGCGCCGTCGCTGCCGCAGCCGAAGTTATAGGCGGCGGCCTCCTGGCCGGATTCGTCCAGGGACTGGAGGGTGATCTCATAGTAAGCGCCGCCCTGGGGAACCACCACGGAGCCGCGGCCCCGGAGGAAGCGGACCTGGGTGTTTTCCATGGCCTGCCACAGGCCGGCCACCTGGTCGGCGGAGTCGATGGTGAGGGTGACGGGGTCCTTGTCCTGCTCATAGAGGACGATCTGCCCGGCGTTGGGGGCTTTGGTGCCCTCCAGGCAGTCCATCAGGGGCTGGGCCCGCATGAACACCAGGGCGTAGCAGGCGATGAGGACCACGATGACAGCCAGACCAATGAGAACGGCGCGGGTTCTTGTTTTCATAATGCAGTCTCCTTCTTGGGGCGCCGGGCATCCTTCCCGCCCGGCGAAAAAATACGGTGTTTCTCATTATACAACGCCATCCGGCAAAAAGGCAAGAAAAAGAGGATGGTGAGAAACGAACTCCGTTTCCCACCATCCTCCCTGGCTTCCCCAGAGGGGGAGCCAAGTTTTTTACTCCGCCGCGCCGTAATCCTCCAGCACCGTCCCGGCCAGCTTGATGACGTCGTCGCCCTTTTTCAGGCGCAGGGCCAGGTGGGGCTTGTCGCCGGCGGAGAAGAGCAGGCGGCGGCGGTACTTTTCCAAACCGCACACGGCAGCCACCTTCTGAAAGTCCGGCTTGGGCAGGGAGAACCGCAGGGTCTCCTTCTGGGCAATTTCCGAAATCCCCAGCCTTGCCGCTTTGGCCCGCAGCAGGGCGATGGCGATGAGGTTGGTCACCCCCCGGGGCGGGTCCCCGTACCGGTCGATGAGTTCGTCGGTGATGTCGTCGGCCTCCTCCTGGTCCTGAATCCGGGCGATGCGGCGGTAGAGGTCCATCCGCTGCTCCGGGGCGGGAATATATTTCTCCGGGATGGCGGCGGACACTGCCAGGTCCACCAGGCACTCCTGGGGCTTGGGCACGGGCTTGCCCTGCTCCTCCAGCACCGCCTCCTCCAGCAGGCGCAGGTACAGGTCATAGCCCACGCTCATGAGAAAGCCCGACTGCTCCGGGCCTAAGAGGTTCCCGGCGCCCCGGATTTCCAGGTCCCGCATGGCGATCTTGAAGCCGGAGCCGAAGGCGGCGTACTCCCGGATGGCGGACAGCCGCTTGGACTGGTCCTCCGTGAGGACCTTGTTCCGGCGGTAGGTGAGGTAGGCGCTGGCCCGTCTGGCCGACCGCCCCACCCGGCCCCGGAGCTGGTGAAGCTGGGACAGCCCCAGGCGCTCCGCGTCCTCAATGATGAGGGTATTCACGTTGGGCAGGTCGATGCCCGTTTCGATGATGGTGGTGCACACCAGAATGTCCAGTTCCCCGTCGGTCATGCGGCTCATAATGTCCCCCAGCTGTTCCTGGTCCATCTTGCCGTGGGCGGTGGCCACCCGAGCCTCTTCCCCCAGCAGGGAGCGGATCTTGGCGGCGGTTTTGTCGATGGTCTCCGTGCGGTTGTGGAGGTAGTAGACCTGGCCGCCCCGCTCCAGCTCCCGGCGCATGGCGTCGGCCAGGACGCCCCAGTCGTGCTCCAGCACATAGGTCTGCACCGGCTGGCGGTTGGTGGGGGGCTCCTCCAGGGTGGACATGTCCCGCAGGCCCGACAGGGCCATGTTCAGGGTCCGGGGGATGGGGGTGGCCGACAGGGTGAGCACATCCACCTGCTTGGCCAGCTTCTTGAGCTTTTCCTTGTGGCCCACGCCGAAGCGCTGCTCCTCGTCCACCACCAGAAGCCCTAAGTCCTTGAACTGAATATCCTTCCCCAGCAGCTTGTGGGTGCCGATGAGCAGGTCCACCTCCCCCTGGGCGGTTTTCCGCAGAATCTCCCGGGTCTGGCCGGGGGTGCGGAAGCGGGAGATCATCTCAATGTCCACAGGGAACTGGGAAAACCGCTTGAGGGCGGTCATGTAGTGCTGCTGGGCCAGCACGGTGGTGGGCACCAGCATGGCGGCCTGCTTGCCCTCCAGCACGCACTTCATAATGGCCCGGAAGGCCACCTCGGTCTTGCCGTAGCCCACGTCCCCGCAGAGCAGCCGGTCCATGGGCACGGGCTTTTCCATGTCCCCCTTGATCTCCGCCGCTGCCCGGAGCTGATCCTCGGTCTCGGGGTAGGGAAAAAGGGCCTCAAAGTCCCGCTGCCAGGGAGAGTCCGGGGCGAAGGCATAGCCTGCCAGTCGCTGGCGCTGGGCGTAGAGCTGGATGAGGCCCTTGGCCATGTCCTTGGCGGCCTTTTTGGCCTTGGTCTTGGAACGCTCCCACTCGCCGCCCCCCAGCCTGGACAGGCGGCGGCGGTCCGGGTCGTCCCCGCTGCCGATGTATTTGCTCACCAAATCCAGCTGAAGGGCGGGGACGTAGAGCACATCCGCCCCGGCAAACTGGAGCTTAATATAGTCCCGGTCAGCCCCGTCCACCGACATCTTCACCATGCCCACGAACCGGCCGATGCCGTGGTGCTCGTGGACCACCAGGTCCCCGGGGGACAGGTCGGTGAAGGACTCCAGCCGCCGGCGGTTGGAGTCGGACTTCCGCCGGGGCCGTTTCCGGGGCGGGGGCGCCTCGCCCTCGCATAGAACGGCAAACTTGCCCTCGGGGCAGTCGAAGCCTGCGGAGAGGCCGCCCACGGCGATGGTGATCCGCCCGGGGTCGGGCAGGTCGTGGAGAAGGGTGTCCACGGCGGCGTAGATCTTTTTCTCCCGGAGCATCCCCTGGAGGGCGTCCGCCTTTCGCTGGGTGGAGGCCAGCACCACCACAGAGAAGTCCTCCTTTTGATAGCTCTCCAGGTCCTCAGTGAGGGTCTCAAAGCGGACGCCGTAGCCGGTGAGCTGCCGGGCGGTGAGGGAGAGGAGGAAGGCCGGGGGAACGGGGGGATTTCCCGTGGCGAAGGAATCTAAATAAAGTAAGGTCCGGGGGGCCAGCGCCCCGCACAGCTGCTCCAGGGGCTTGGCAAAGACCGCGTTGGGGCCGGAGAGCAGCCCCTGCTCCAGCAGGGAGGTTACGTCCTCCCCCAGCTGCCACAGATAGTGCTTGGCCCGGTCAGCGGCCCGGGGGGTGTCGAAGAGGGCCACCAGGGCGTTCTGGGGCAGGTAGTCCGCCGCCGTTGCCAGGGTGTCGTAGACGGCAGGCAGGGACAGGTCCGGGGGATCGGTCTCCGCGCCGATGACCTCCCCGGCGGGAAGGAGGGTGCAGGTCTCCCGCTGGGCGGTGCGCCGCTGGGTCACCGGGTCGAAGAGGCCCATGGAGTCGATCTCGTCCCCCCAGAACTCCATGCGCACCGGCAGGTCCAGGCCGGGGGAGAACACGTCCAGAATGCCCCCCCGCAGGGAGAACTGGCCGGCTCCCTCCACCTGGTCGCAGCGGGTGTACCCGGCGGAGACCAGGAAATCGGTCAGATCATCCAGATTGCAGACCTGGCCCACGGAGAGGGTGCGGCAGGCTGCCCGGAACCGGTCCGGGGGCAGGGTGCGCTGCATGAGGCCCTCCACTGTGGCCGCCAGCACCGGGCAGTCCCCCTGGTCCAGGGCAGCAAAAACTGCCAGCCGCTGGTGCTCCCACTGGCGGGAGGCAGCGCCCGGATGAAACTGAAAGTCCCGGGCCGGGAGGAGGGGAACCTCAGCGCCGGTGAAGGCGGCCAGATCCCCGGCTGCCCGCCGGGCCTCCCCCTCGTCGGCGCAGACCACCACCAGGGGACGGCTGGTGTCCTTGTGCAGGGCGGCGGCCAGATGGGCCCGGTGGACCGCGGCCAGGCCGGAGAGAGCCAGGGGGCTTTTGCCCTGGTTCAGGGCGGCCAGCAGCCGGGGGTAATCCCCCAGGCGGGCGAGAAAGCCGGTGAGAGCGGAGGTAGCGTTGTTGGGCATGGGGGACGGGGCTCCTTTCAAAAAACGTTTGAAAAAGGCTCTGCCTTTTCCAAACGGGGGGATTGCGGCCCGCTGCGCGCGCCCTGGGGGCACACTTGCGGGCCGAGAAGTATTTTTCCGCCGTACATGGCCCAGGCCACCTTCTCTTGGCCTTCGGCCAATTCACCTTGCGCCGCCGGAAAAATGATGGAAATGACTTTCGCCGCTGCGGCGGCGAAACTCTGCGAGGCCTTGAGGCCTTATCCGTTAAATTTGGCCATGGCCTGGTCTACGCCCTGGTCCAGCAGGAGGGTCACGGCGTCGGCGGCCCGGGAGATGGCCTCTTCCATGGCCTTCCGGTCCTGGCCGGTGAAGGGGCTCAGGACCCAGTCGGCCATGTCGCTGTCGGGGTGGGGCTTGCCGCCCACCCCCACCTTCACCCGGGGGAACTGGTCCGACCCCAGGTGGGCGATGATGTTCTTTAACCCGTTGTGCCCCCCGGCGGAGCCGCTGCGGCGCACCCGCAGCTTGCCCTGGGGCAGGGCCACGTCGTCGGAGATCACCAGCACCCGCTCCGGGGGGATCTTGTAAAACCGGGCGGCCTGGCCCACGGCCTCCCCGGAGAGGTTCATGTAGGTGGTGGGCTTCATGAGCAGCACGGACTTGCCGCCGATCACCGCGGTGTTGGTAAGGGCCTTGAACTTCAGCCGCTGGACGGGGATGCTCTCCCGCTCGGCCAGCTCGTCGATCACCAGAAAGCCCATGTTGTGGCGGGTCCACTCATACTTGGGGCCGGGGTTGCCCAGGCCCACCACCAGCCACTCCACCGGCCCGGGTTGCTTGGAGAAAAACATAGAAAAACCTCCGGAACACAGGATAAAAAAAGCACAAGAGAAGGCGGAGCGCTGCTCCGCCTTCTTTTCTAAGTAAAGGTTGCGGGAATAAATTACACAAACAGGCGGGACACGGAGTCATCGTGATAGATGGAGCCGATGGCCTCAGCCAGCATGGGGGCGGCGGAGAGATACTTGATCTTATCACATCTTGCGCCCTCTTTGGGAGGAATGGTGTCGAGGAAGAGAACCTCCTTCAGGACGCTGTCCTGGATGCGCTGGATGGCGGGGCCGGACAGAACGCCGTGGGAGGCGCAGGCGTACACCTCGGTGGCGCCGCCGATTTCCACCAGGGCGTTGGCAGCGCCGCACAGGGAGCCGGCGGTGTCCACCATGTCGTCCAGGAGGATGACCCGCTTGCCCCGAACCTCGCCGATGATGTTCATGACCTCGGAGGAGTTGGCCTTCTGGCGGCGCTTGTCCACGATGGCCATGGTCATGCCCAGCTTCTGGGCGAAGGAACGGGCCCGGGCCACGGAGCCCACGTCGGGGGAGACCACCATGGTGTTGTCGGTGTCGTTGCCGTAACGGGACTTAAAGTAGTCCACGAAGAGAGGGCTGCCCAGCAGGTTGTCTACGGGGATGTCGAAGAAGCCCTGGATCTGGGCGGCGTGCAGGTCCATGGTCAGAACCCGGTCCGCGCCGGCGGAGGTGAGCATATTGGCCACCAGCTTGGCGGAGATGGGGTCACGGGGTTTGGCCTTCCGGTCCTGCCGGGCGTAGCCAAAGTAGGGGATCACGGCGGTGATGCGGCCGGCGGACGCCCGCTTGAAGGCGTCGATCATCACCAGCAGTTCCATGAGGTTGTCGTTCACAGGAGAACAGGTGGACTGGATGACGAACACGTCAGAGCCGCGGACGGTTTCGTAGATGGAGACGAAGCACTCTCCGTCGGAGAAGTTGCCGCACTCCAGGTTGCCCAGCGGCAGGCGGAGCTCCTTGCAGATGGCCTCCGCCAGTTGCCGGTTGGAGTTACCGGCGAAAATCTTCAGGTCCTTGCCATGTGAGATCATCGTAACATCCCTCTCGATTCATATATATTTTTTCACTTCAGCCCCACAGAGAAAACGGGGCACACTTCCACGTTCTCATTATAACAAACTTCACCGGGTTTTGCATCAACTTTTCATAGAATTTTACAGAAAAAAACCACCGGGATTTCTCCCTTCCTGCCAAAGTTCCGGGCTGGGAGGAAAAGTATGAAAAATCCCCGGAAACCGGTTGTCAGCGAAAAAAAGACATGCTATTATAATAAAATTATGGGTTATAAACCCTGCCGCGCCCCTCTCCCCGGAGACAGGAGCGCCGGATTAACCGATTAAAAGGAGAATGATTCATGAAGAAACGCATGCGCAGAGTCCTGGGTGCTGCCTTGTCCCTGGTGATGGCCGTCGGCCTGCTCAGCGGCTGCAGCAGCTATGACCCGGTGAAAGAGGTCATGGGCTACAGCCGGTCCACCGTTATGTTCACCGTCAACGGCAACGACGTGACCGCCGGCCAGTTCTTCTTCTGGATGGCCCAGAACGCGGACACGGTGGCTTCCTACTCCCAGATGAGCGGCTCCACGGAGATCGACTGGTCCACCCCCATGGGCGACGATATGACCATGGACGAGTATGTGAAGGAGCAGTCCAAGGAAGCAGCGGTGTTCTATAACGTCATCGAGTCCAACGCCAAGGAAAAGGGCTACTCCATGACCGAAGAGGACCAGGCGGACTATGAGGAGCAGGTGGCCCAGGCCCAGGAGCAGATGGGCGGCGCCGAGGCCTATGAGCTCTTCCTGAAGAAAAACTGCCTCACCGAAGAGGACATGGAGGAGATGAGCTCCGTGGGCGTTCTCTACGGCCACATGCTGGATGGCCTGTTCCGGGAGGGCGGCGAGTACGCCCCTACGGAGGAGGAACTGACCCAGTATATCCAGGATGAGGACCTGATGTACGCCAAGCACATCCTGTTCATGACCATGGACCCCACCACCGGCGCTGCTCTTTCCGAAGAGGAGGCTGCAGAGAAGAAGGCCGCTGCTGAGGCGGACCTGGCTGCCCTCCAGGCCATCACTGACCCGGTGGAGCTGGCAGAGACCTTTGACAAGCTCATGAATGAGCACAGCGAGGACTCCGGCCTGGCAGACAACCCCGACGGCTACCTGTTCACCTCCGGCGACATGGTGGAGGAGTTTGAAACCGCCACCAAGGAGCTGGAGCCCGGCCAGATCAGCGATATCGTGGAGACCACCTACGGCTACCATATCATCCTGCGTCTGGACCCCAAGAACGCCCCCACCCTGAATTCCCAGTGGGGCGAGGACCAGATGGGCGCCCTGGTGGATCAGTGGGTTGAGGAGGCCGAAGTGGTCACCAGCCCGGAGTATGACGCGCTGACCACCGCCGACTTCTACGAGAAGCTCTCCGACTATCGGGAGACCCTGGAGCCCACCGAGGACACTACCGACGCAGCCACGGAGGAAACCACTGGCGAGGACGTGACCACCGGTGAGGACGCAGCCACCGGTGAGGATACCACCACCGGCGAGGACGCAGCCACCGGTGAGGATACCATCACTGGTGAGGACGCAGCCACCGGCCAGGATGAGAGCACCTCCTCGGAGGAGGGCGCTGAGACCGCTGACGGCGAAACCACAGAATAACGAAGCAGGCCAAGGAACCCTTTGGCTTTCCCCCGCCCCGGCAGGCACAGCCCGCTGGGGTGGGGGATTTCTGCACTCTGGGAAAATTTTCCTCCCCCTCACAAACCGACATAATCGAAGCCCCCTTTCCGGTATCCTAAAAGCAGATCAACCAAGGACAACCAGTCTGGAAAGAGGGAAGACCATGCGTTTTTACAGTGAATCGCTGCGCCGGGCAGCGGAGGCTCTGGAGACCGACCCCGACCGGGGGCTCACCGCTCAGGAAGCCGCCCGCCGGCTGGCCCAGTATGGGGAAAACCAGCTGCGCCAGGCCAAGCCCCCCAGCCTGCTTCTCCGGTGCCTGGGGCAGCTGAAGGACCCCATGATCCTGGTGCTTCTGGCTGCCGCCGCCCTGTCCTTCTTTGCCGGGGGCGGGCAGGACTGGCTGGACGCGGCCATCATTCTGCTCATCGTGGTGTTCAACACCGTGATCTCCGTCTCCCAGGAGGACAACGCCCGGAAGGCTCTGGAAGCCCTGCGTCAGCTCTCCTCCCCCAAGGCCCGGGTGCTCCGGGACGGGACGGAGAGCCGGATCGAGAGCACCCAGCTGGTCCCCGGGGACGTGATTTTGCTGGAAGCCGGGGACTATGTCCCCGCCGACGGCCGGATCTGGTGGCAGGCGGGGCTTCAGACCGACGAGTCCGCCATGACGGGGGAGTCCCTGCCGGTGCACAAGCGGGGCGGCAGCGGCCTGCCCCCGGAGACCCCTCTGGCCGAGCGGAAAAACATGGTCATCGGGGGCACCGCCGTCACCGGCGGCCGGGCCAAGGTGCTGGTGACAGACACGGGCATGGAAACGGAGATGGGCAAGATTGCCGGCCTGCTCCTGGACCAGGCCCAGGGGGAGACCCCCCTCCAGCGGAAGATGGGGGAGGTGTCCAGGGTCCTGTCCCTGGTGTGCGTGGGGGTGTGCGCGGTGATGTTCGGCCTGGGAGCCCTCCAGCACCGGGACCTGCTGGACATGTTCCTCACTGCTGTTGCCTTGGCGGTGGCCGCCATCCCCGAGGGGCTGCCCGCCATCGTCACCATCGTCCTGGCCATGGGGGTGGGGCGGATGGCGAAACAAAACGCCATCATCAAGCGCCTGCCCGCCGTGGAGACCCTGGGCTGCGCCTCCGTCATCTGCTCGGACAAGACCGGGACCCTCACCAAAAACAAGATGACCGTGCTGGAGGTCTGGACCCCCGGGGGGTCCCTCCGCCGGCGCGCCCTGACCCTGGGGACCCTGTGCGGGGACGCCCGGAAGGGGCCGAAGAACTACCTGGGAGACCCCACCGAGACCGCCATTGCAGACCTGGCGGACCAGGAGGGACTGCCCAAGGCTGAGCTGGACCGGGAGAACCCCCGCCAGGGGGAGGCCCCCTTCGACTCCTCCCGCAAGCGCATGGCCACCTGCCACAGCCTGCCCGGGGGCGGAACCCTCATCGCCGTGAAGGGCGCTCCCGAAGCGGTGCTGGCCAAGTGTACCCATATCTTAGGTTCCGGCGGTCCCCGCCCTCTGGGGGCGGGGGAGCGGGCCAGCATCCAGCGGGAGAACAGCCGCCTGGCCGGCCGGGCCCTCCGGGTGCTGGCGGTGGCCCAACGGGAGACCCGTGGGCCGGTCCGGGATTTCACCCCGGAGGAGCTGGAGCGGGACCTGGTGTTTGTGGGCCTCATCGGCATGATGGACCCGCCCCGGCCTGAGGTCCGCCAGGCGGTGGACCGCTGCGCCCAGGCCGGAATTCGCCCGGTGATGATCACCGGGGACCACCGGGACACCGCCGTGGCCATCGCCCGGGACCTGGGGATCTACCGCCCCGGGGACCGGGCGGTGGACGGCCGGAGCCTGGATCTGCTGCCCCAGGAGACCCTGGAGGAGGAGATTGGCCGCTTCTCCGTCTTTGCCCGGGTGACCCCGGAGCACAAGATGCGCATCGTGAAGGCCTGGCAGAAGCGGGGCCATGTGGTGGCCATGACCGGGGACGGGGTCAACGACGCCCCCGCCCTGAAAACCGCCGACATCGGCTGCGCCATGGGCCGCACGGGAACCGACGTGGCCAAGGGGGCGGCGGACATGATCCTGACGGACGACAACTTTGCCACCGTGGTCTCCGCCGTGGAGCAGGGCCGGGGAATTTACGCCAACATCCGCAAGGCCATCCACTACCTGCTCTCCTGCAACATCGGGGAGATTCTGACCATCTTTCTGGCCACCCTTCTGTGCTTCCCCCACGCGCCCCTGAGCCCGGTGCAGCTGCTGTGGCTGAACCTGGTGACCGACTCCCTGCCCGCCCTGGCCCTGGGGATGGAGCCGGTGGAGGAGGCGGTGATGGAGCAGCCCCCCCGGGGGAAGGAGGAGCCGCTGTTTTCCAAGGCCTTTTCCTTCCGTCTGGCTTGGCAGGGGACCCTGGTGGGCGGTCTGACCCTGCTGGCCTACAACCTGGGCCTGCGGGATTCTTACGGCGCGGCCAACACCATGGCCTTCGCCGCCCTCACCCTCTGCCAGCTCTTCCACGCCTTCGACGTGCGCAGCGAGGAGACCTCCCTGTTTCACCTGGGGGTGTTCTCCAACGCCGCTATGAACAAGGCCTTCCTGGCGGGCCTGGCCCTCCAGCTGGCGGTGCTGCTGCTGCCGCCCCTCCAAGGAGCTTTCTCCGTGGAACCCATGACCCTGGAGCAGTGGGGGATGGTGTTCGCCCTGGCGGTGACCCCTTTGGTGGTGTGCGAAATCGAAAAAGCCGCCCGCCGGCATGGAAGGAAGAAGGAGCATAAGCGGGAGAAAGAGACCATCAAAGTATAAGGATCCCCTCCACCCCTTGGCTCCCCCTCTGGGGGAGCCAAGGGGTGGAGGCCCAACGCAAACCGCCCCGCCTGGGAACGCGCTTTGTTCCCAGGCGGGGCGGTTGTTATTCTGCAGCTGTGTTGGGTTTCTGAAAAAACGGTTACTCCAGCCCCTCCAGCTCCGCCAGCCACAGGGAGGCCGAGGCGTCCGAGGGCATCCGCCAGTCCCCTCTGGGGGAGAGGGTGACGGACCCCACCTTGGGGCCGTCCGGCAGGCAGGAGCGCTTGAACTGCTGGGCAAAAAACCGGCGGTAGAAGTTCTTCAGCCACTTTAAAATCGTGGCCCGGTCGTAGGTATCCTCCAGGGCGTACCGGGCCAGCCGGTAAACCTTCCGGGGGGAAAAGCCCCAGCGAACGGCGTAGTACAGGAAGAAGTCGTGCAGCTCGTAGGGGCCCACCAGGTCCTCGGTCTTTTGGGCGATCTCCCCCTCCTTGGGGGGCAGCAGCTCCGGGGAGACGGGGGTGTCCAGAATGTCCCGCAGCACGGCGGTGAGCCGGCCGTCCCGCGCCTGGGCTTCGTCGGCGGCGTAGGCCACCAGATGGCGCACCAGAGTCTTGGGGATGCCGGCGTTCACGGCGTACATGGACATGTGGTCCCCGTTGTAGGTGGCCCAGCCCAGGGCCAGCTCGCTTAAGTCCCCGGTGCCGATGACCAGGCCGCCGGTCTGGTTGGCCAGGTCCATGAGGACCTGGGTCCGCTCCCGGGCCTGGCCGTTTTCAAAGGTGACGGAAAAATCGTCCATGGCCTGGTCAATGTCCCGGAAGTGGACCTGGACCGCCGGGCCGATGTCGATGATTTTTAACGCAGCCCCCACCCGCTCTGCCAGCACCTCGGCGTTGGATTTGGTGCGGCTGGTGGTGCCGAAGCAGGGCATGGTGACCGCCAGAATGTCCTTCCGGTCCCGCCCCAGCAGGTCGAAGGCCCGGGCGGTGATCAGCAGGGCAAGGGTGGAGTCCAGCCCTCCGGAAAGACCCACCACGGCGGTTCTGGCCCCGGTGTGGGCCAGGCGCTTTTTCAGCCCCAGGGCGGCCAGGGTCAGGATCTCCTGGCACCGGGCGGCCCGGTCCCCGTGGCCGGCGGGGACGAAGGGATTTTTGGGTACCGGCCGGGTGAGGACGGTCTCTTCCCAATTCAGAGAGAAGGGGACCGTGGTAAAGTGAGCAGAATCCGCCGGATAGGTGGACATCCGCTGGCGCTCATGGGCCAGCTTCTGCAGGTCCAGCTCCGAGAGGGTGAGCCCCGTCCCGAACCGGCGCTCCGCCAGGATGACGCCGTTTTCCGCCACCATGCTGTGCCCGGCGTAGATCAGGTCGGTGGAGGACTCTCCCCAGCCGGCGTCGGCGTAGACATAGCCGCAGACCAGACGGCCGGAGGTGGCGGTGAGCAGGGTCCGGCGGTAGGCGTCCTTGCAGACGGTCTCGTCGCTGGCGGAGGGGTTCAGGATCAGCGTGGCCCCTCCCAGGGCCAGCCGGGTGGAGGGGGTGTCCGCCACCCACAGATCCTCGCAGATTTCAACCCCCACGATCAGCCCGGGCAGGCTCTCGCAGGAAAAGAGCAGGTTGGGGGACAGGGTGGTGCTCTGCCCGGCGAAGGGGAGGGACACGCCAGCCTCTCCCAGTTCCCGGCCGGAGGAAAACCAGCGGGCCTCGTAAAACTCGGTGTAGTTGGGCAGGTTCAGCTTGGGTACCAGCCCCAGCAGCCGCCCCCGGCACAGCACGGCGGCGCAGTTGAAGAGCTTGCAGCGGTACCGCACCGGAAGGCCTGCCACCAGAAGCATATCCGTTCCGGCGGTCTCGGCCAGCAGGTGCGCCAGCGCGTCCTCTGCCCCTTGCAGGAGGGTGTCCTGGAGGAACAGGTCCCCGCAGGTGTAGCCTGTGAGGCACAGCTCAGGCAGGCACAGAACCTTGATCCCCTGAGCCTCCCCCTGACGGATCAGATCCAGGCAGGACCGGGCGTTGAAGGCGCAGTCCGCCACGTTGAGGGCCGGGGTACCGGCAGCGATTTTGATGAATCCGTCCCGCATCGCCGGTTACTCCTCGTCGCCGTCCATATAATAGTAGTCGGTGAAGGTCCCGGAGACGGTGGTGCCGTCGGCCTGGGTGCCGGTGTAGGTAAAGGTGAAGCCCAGCAAGGGGTAGGTGCTGCCGTTGGCGTCGGTGTAGGTCTTGGTGGCGGCGGCCGTGGCGGCTGCCTCGTCATAGGTGATCTCGATGTAGCCGAAGCCCCCGGCGCTGTAGCCGATGGAGGCCAGGTATTTGCTCACCCCTTCGGGGGTGGTCACCTGGAGGGTCTGGCAGGACAGGCCGTTGACGGTGACCTTGTCGATCTTAAAGGAAGTAAAGGTGGCGGAGCTGCCCTTCACCGGGTAGAACAGGAAGGAGGCGAAATCCCCCTGGAAGGAAACTGCGTCATAGTCCCAGACCACCACGCTGCTGTTCTGAATGGCTCCGCTGTCCAGCAGATACTGGAGCAGGGTCTGGTCGCTGCCCTTCATCTGGGCGTACAGGGCGTTGGCGGAGACCACGGCGGCGTCTCCCCGGAGGAAGCTGGTGCTGGCGGTGTAGTCCCCCTCGGTGATGCCCAGCTTGTCGGTGAGCAGCCAGGGGGTGCTCCAGGTGAAGTCAACGCCGTCCTGATAGCCCAGGGCGCGGAGGAGGAAAGTCAGGTACTGGGCGGTGGTCACCTGGCTGTCAGAGCCGAAGTGGGTGGCATCGGTGCCGTTGGTCAGGCCCTTGGTATAGGCGTAGCCCACATAGGGCTGGGCCCAGGCAGGCACGTCAGTGAAGGAGGTGGACCAGGTTTTGGAGAGGGCCTCCTCCTCCTTGCCCAGCAGCCGGACCAGCATGGTGGCGGCCTCAGCCCGGGTGGGGGCCCGGTCCAGGGCGAAGTCCACGGAGCCGTCGGGGTTGGTGCCCACGCCCCGGAAGAGGTTTAAGTTGTACAGCAGCTGGGCGGAGCTCTGGTCCTGCCCCGGCTGGGCAGCCAGAGCGGTGACCGACAGGCTCAAAGCCAGAGTCAGGGCCAGCAGGAGAGATAAAATTCGTTTCATAGGGATTCCTTTCTTATGCCAGGCCCGCGAAGGGGCCAAAGAACGAGTGGATAGATACAATAATTATACCATAGAAAGGGAAGATGTCAAATCACGGGGATGGTCACAGAAGATCCGGGTCCGGGAACAGGTCCTGGGCCAGCAGATCGTCCCGGGCTTCCGCCAGGCGAAGCTGTTCCTCCTCCGCCCGGGCCAGGAGAGCGGACAAGTCCTGGGCCAGGGCTTGCTGGAGCTGAACGGTTTGATTGGCGGTGTATTGCAGCAGCTCGGTGATAGAAAAATCCCGCCGCTGCTCAGCCTGTCCAGCCAGCTTCAGGGTCTGCTGGGCGGACTCCAGAGCGGTGCGGCACTGGCCGCAGAGGTCTGTGATAGCCTGAGTCAGGCCGGCCTCGTGGGTCAGGCTCTCGTCCAGGGAGAGAAGCTGCTGGCTCTGAGGGAGACCGGCGGTTCTGAGGGCTTCACTCCGGGCCTGGCGGGCAGCGGCAAAGGCGTCCTCCAGGCCGGTCAGGCCCTCCAGCTCCCGCTCCGTCTGGGCCAGGCTGGCCTGAGCCTCTGCCATGGCAAACACCGCCTGCTGTTCGGCCTCTTTGGCGGTGCGGAGGGTTTTCTGGGCCTCCTCCAGGCGCTGGGCCTTTCCTCCGGCGATGGTGTAGAGCAGGCCCAAGGGCCCCTTGGACTCCAGACCGGCCAGCTCCTGCTCCGCCTCCAGCCGTTCTGTTTTTCGGGCTTCGGCCTGGGCGGCCAGGTCCTGGCACTGGGGGAGCAGCCCGGCCCGGCGGGCTTCCAGCTGCTTTTTCCGGGCGGCCTGGTCCCTGAGCTGGCGGAACTGGGAAAGATCGTTGTGATATGCTGCCATAGGGGCGCCTCCTTTGTGCTTTTTCTCAGGATACCATACTTTGCCCCGGGAAACAATGAAAGGTCCGCGCATAACCGCCCCCCGGCCCGTCCATACTATCCAACATCAACCAACGAAAGGGGGACGCCTATGGGCTGGATCGGGCCGAAGGAAGAGAACATCCCGCCCCATCCCCGCCAGGAACCCAGATTTTATGGGGATCTGACGGCGGAGCGGATTCGCTATATTTTCCAGGACTGCGCGGATTTCAGGGAGCGGCAGGTCCTCATTGGGGGCGACCCGGACAAGCGGGCCGCCGCCTTTACCATCGACGGCCAGGTCCGGGGCGAGCGGCTCTACGACTACGTCCTGCGGCCTCTGGCCACCAGCGACCTGCTGCGGACGGCCACCCCCGAGGCCGCCTTCCGCATGATGACCGAGGGGATGGTCTACGCCTCCGTCACCGTCTGCGACACCCTGGACCAGGCGGTGTTCGCCCTGGTGGACGGCAGCGTGGTCTTTGATTTCCCAGGGAAGGGCAAAATGGTGGCTTATTCCGTCCCCACCGAGGAAAAGCGGTCGGTGAGCGACCCGGAGAACGAGCCCTCCCTCAAAGGGGCCCAGGATGCCTTTGTGGAGTCCCTGCGCACCAACACCTCCCTGGTCCGCCGCCGCCTGCGGGCGCCGGAGCTGAAGATCGCCGAGGTGACCGCTGGCCGCCAGACCGTGACCCCCATTGACATATTATATATAGACGGTCTCACCAACCCCGACCTGGTGACAGAGGTGAAAACCCGATTGGAGGGAATCGACACCGACGAGCTGCTCCAGACCGCCTGCCTGGAGGAGCTCATTGTGGACGAGGTGAAAACCGCCTTCCCTCTGATCGCCTACACCCAGCGGCCCGACCGATTCTGCGCCGGGCTGGTGGAGGGCCGGGTGGGGGTCATTGTGGACGGCATCCCCCTGGGGTACCTGATGCCGGGCACCGTGGGCCAGTTTTTCAAAACCGGCCAGGACCGGGCCCAGAACTGGGTGGCGGCCTCCTGCCTGTCGGTGCTGCGCTACCTGTGTATGCTGGGGTCCCTGTTCCTGCCGGGGGTCTATGTGGCGGCGGTGAACTTCCACCCGGAGATGATCCCCGCCAAGCTGGCCTGGTCCATCTCCGAGGCTAAAATCGACGTACCCTTCTCCACGGTCTTTGAGGTGCTCATCCTCCTGCTTGCCTTTGAGGTGGTCCAGGAGGCGGGGCTGCGCCTGCCGGGGCCCATCGGCCAGACCGTGTCCATCCTGGGTGGCCTGGTGGTGGGCACCGCCGCCGTGGAGGCCAAGATCGTCTCTCCCGTGGTGCTCATCGTGGTGGCCGTTGCGGGCATCGCCGGGTATACGGTACCCAGCCAGGAGTTTTCCAGCGCCCTGCGTTTGTGGCGGCTCATTTTAACGGTGGCGGCCAGCTTGGGCGGGCTGTTCGCTGTGGTGGGCGGAGCGGCGGTGCTGGTGTGCCGCCTGGCCCGGTTGGAGAGCTTCGGCACCCCCTACCTGACCCCCTTTGCCGCCTCCGGCCGGGAGCGGGCGCAGGGCCACGGGGTGATCCGCTGGCCCCTGCCCTGGGTGAAGTTCCGGGAGAGCGCCCTGCATCCCCGGAACAAGAGGCGGCAGGGATGAGGCGGCTGGTGATGCTGGCTCTGGCAGCGGCCTTCCTGCTCACCGGCTGCGGGAACCTGCCCCAGAGCCAGGAGACCGGAAGCGCCGCCGTGGTGAGCGTTCTGGGGGTGGCTCCCGCCGACTGGGGGATCACCGTCTACGCTGCTGCAGAGAGCCGGGAGGGAGAAGCCCCCGCCGTGTACCAGGGCCAGGGTGCCACCCCCGCCGCAGCCATTCAGTCTCTGGCCGGGGCCGGGGACCAGACGGTAAGCTGCGCCCATGTGGAGCATGTGCTCCTGGCCCAGTCCGGCGCCAGAGAGCTGGAGGAGGTCCTCAGCTACGCCTTCCGGGACCAGCGGCAGAGCACCGAGTCCCAGCTGTGGGTGGTGCGGTCGGAGGATCTGTCCCAGGTCTTTTCCGGGACCAGCGACCCCGCCCGGCGGATGGCCGTGCTGAAGTCCGCCGGGAAGGACAAGCAGGGCTTTCAGCCTGTGACCCTCCGTCAGGCAGCGGCAGCCCTGGCCGAGGGATCCCCTCTGCTGATCCCTGCCCTGGAGCAGGGGGAGGATGGGCTGGCCCTGGCCGGGTTCGCTCTCTATGACAAGGGGCAGTTTACCGCCTGGCTCACCGGCCAGTCAGCTCTGGGGGCCGCGCTGCTGATGGGAGACCCCATCCGCTGGACTGGTTCCGTGGAGGACCGGGCCATCGCCCTGCAAAGCACCGGCTGTCAGGCAGAACCGCTGCTGACAAATGGGCGGCTCACCGGCCTGTCCCTCCGTTGCCATTTAGAGGGGGTCTCCGCCGGCGGCTGGATCAGCCGGGAATCCGACGTTGCTCAGCTGGAAAAAGAGGCCGCCCAAGCCATGAAGGCGGCCCTGGAAATTCTCCGTCAGGCCGAAGCCGACGGAGCGGGGCTCAATCGCCGGGCAGGGCTTCAAAGGCCTCTGGCTTGGCCGGCCATCTCCCGGCAGTGGGAGGAGGCCTTCCCCCGTCTGGATGTGAAGATCTCCGTCCGGCTTACCGTGACAGAGCAGGACTGACCCTATGAAGAAAGGAGGCATCCCCGTGAAGAATCGAAGGGTTTCCCTCAGTCAGCTGCTGAAGGCCCTGACCCTGGCCCTGTTTACCCTGGGCACCCAACGGCTGTTTCACTGGCTGGCCCCTGCCAGGTCTGCCGCCTGGCTGTGCCCCCTGGCCGCCGGGGGGGTGGTGGTGCTGCTGGGGGCCCTGGTGGGCCGCCGGACCGGGCTGGGGGACCCGCTGGGGCCCTGGAGCAAGCGTATGGGCCAGACCCTGGCTCTGCTTCTTTTGCTGTGGGGGATCTTCCTCACCGCCGCCCATGCCGCCCGGGTGGGCAGCCGTTTGTCCGACTCCCTGCGGGCCTCTCCCGCCCTGGTGACCGTCCTGGTTCTGGCGCTGGCCGGGTGGATGGCCGCCGGAGGCCTGCCGGCGTTTCTCCGGGCCTGCGAAATCTTTTCTCTGGCGGTGGGAGCCGGGTTCGTCCTCATCCTCCTGTCCGGGGTGTTCCGGCTGCGGTGGGACTATGTGCTCCTGTGGCAGGGCCAGGAGCTGGCCCAGGTACCCCTGGGGGCCCTGTCCACTGCCGGAACCCTGGCGGCGGGATGCTACGTCCTTCTCCTGCTGCCGGCGGTTACCCCAGAGGAAAAAGGACGGCGGCGGGTCCTGAGACGGCTGGGGGGCCTGTTTGTTGCTCTGGCCGCCGCTATGATCCTGGTGCTGGGCCGGTTTGGCCCTGTTCTCACCAGCCAGATCAACCGGCCCTTCTTTCAAATGGTGTCCGGGCTGGGCTTCGAGGGCGCCTTCCAGCGGCTGGAGGAGCTGGTCTCCGCTCTGTGGGTCCTGGGGGACGCGGCTCTGCTGGGGCTTCTCCTGCTGAGCCTGCAGCCTCTGCTCACCCGGCTGGCCGGTCCCAGACCCAGCCGGGGACGGGTCTGGAAGGTTACAGGGGCGGTGCTCCTGGCGAGCCTGCCCGCCTCCTTCTGGAAAGGAGTCCTGGCAGGGCCGGTTCTCCCCGCGGGAAACCTTCTGGCAGGGGGCCTGATTGTGGCCCTTTCCACCCTGGCCGCGAGGCGGGAAAAACTTTGAAAAAATTTCAAAAAAGGGGTTGACATTCTCGTAAGGGGATGGTATTATATCCAAGCTGTCGCGAACGACAGGCCGAAAAAGAGAACAAGAGGTTAAAACGTTGTGAAAAACTTCGAAAAAACCTCTTGACAAGCTCAAAGAGTTGTGCTAAAATTCAACTCACGCCTGACGGATACGAAGCGGCGTGCACCTTGTAAATTAAACAACGTAAGACAAAACACGAAGCACCAGAAACGGACATTTAGTTGTCCACAAAGCAAAGCTTTGTGGGGCAACGTCTATTATTTCTTTGAAGCTAATGATTAGCGATCAATGAATTGATTATGACGAGCCTGGCTCGTAATAATACCATTTTATTGAGAGTTTGATCCTGGCTCAGGATGAACGCTGGCGGCGTGCTTAACACATGCAAGTCGAACGG
>SFPN01000032.1 GCA_004551945.1 Clostridiales bacterium
CTGCTGCCTTGGGCTACAAAAGCCCAGTTCAGTACAAGACCGAACTGGGCTTCTTGTAATTTTGTCTTTTTTAGTGTCTACTTTTTCTTGACAAGTGCATGCCAAAAAGCAGCGAGGCTTTTTTTCATGGATCAGTCCTCCAGCCGTTCGATCTTGAAGATCACCGGGCGGGTGCCGTCGTTGCAGCAGGTGATCATCACCTTCTGGTCGCGGGTCCATCCGTGCATCACGGAGCCCCCCTGGAGGGCTGCGTACACATAGTGGCTGATAGCCGCCCAGGCCTCAGAGCAGAACTTGCCGTCCAGCATGGTCAGGTAGTTCTCCTTGGTCACGATGAACTCCTGCCCCTCCTCAAAGACGGCGCACTTGCCCACGGCGGGGTTGGACAGGTACTGCTCTGCCAGATCGCTGTAAAACTCCTTGCGCAGAACGGTGATCTTGCAGCGGTTGTTCCATGCCATAGCTTCTCTTTCCTTTCACATTTATTGTTCCAGCCCTTAGCGCCGGAGAAGGACAACTCAGCGGGCCATGCGCCGGGACCGGCGGTAGGAGACCCCCAGAAAACAGAGGGCCAGGGCCAGCAGCAGGGAGAAGAGGAGGTAAGCGGGAAGGTATCCCCCCAGGTGGTCGGCCAGAATCCCCGGCACGCTGGAGAAGGCCAGGGCGCCCCCGGCGTAAATCACCTGGAACCGGCGGAGGGTCTTGGGATACTGGTCCTGGGAGCACATGTCCCCCGCCCACACGGAGGGGCCGATGGTGGCGATGGGATAGCCCACCCCCAGCAGCAGAACAGTAGCCAGGCACAGGGGGATGCTCTGGAGAAAGGCCAGACAGCACAGCAGGTGGCCTCCCAGCAGCAGCCCGCCGAAGAGCAGGCTGGACCGGCAGCCCCCCACACGGTCGGCGACCGCGCCGTACAGGAGCTTGCCCAGGGTGATCATGATCCCGGTGCCGCTGATAATGGCCGCCACCACACCGGAGTCAAAGCCCTCCGAGGCAAAGAGCACCGACAGGTGGGAAAAGCCCGGGTTTGCCAAGGCTCCCATAAAGAGGCTGACGCAGGCCATCAGGACCCAGGTCCGGGGGGGAAGGCCGAAGGATTTGCCCTGGCTCTCCGGCTGGCCGGCTTTCTCCTCCGGCACACCGCCGTAAGGGGGAAGTCCCATCTCAGCGGGGGAACTGCGCAGGAGCAGGACAATCAGTCCTGTGAGCGCAAAAATGGCGATGCTCTCAATGCGGAAGGCCGTCTTCATGGACTGCCCCTCCACCATAGCCGTGGTGATGGGCGGCAGGAGGATGGTGGCGATGCTGCTGCCGGAGGCGCAGACGCTCAGGGCCAGGGCCTTCCGCCGGACAAACCACCGGTTCATGAGGATGGACACGGGGATCATGGACCCCAGGCCGTAGCTGAACCCCGACAGGGCCGCCCCCAGGCAGAACACCGGGTAGGTCTCCGCCGCGCTGTACAGCCAGTAGGCCGCCCCCGCGCAGGCAGCGGCAAGGCCGGTCCCCATGCGGATGGACACCTTCTGATAGTACACCCCGATGCCCAGCATGGCCAGAAAGGACACCAGGCACCGCAGGGTCACCAGAAACGAGGTCTGGGAATTGGTGAAGCCGTGCTGCTCCAGTATGTAGGGCAGGTAGATGGAAAACCCGTTGGACACCGTGCCCATGGTGATAAACAGCAGCAGAGTCCCGGCCAGGCAGACTGCCCACCCGTAATGAAGCCGTTTCATCCCGTCCTTGTTACCTTCTCTCGTGGACCATCCGGCCAATCTCCTGGATGGCTTTCTCATAAAAACGCTGGTACTCCGGCCCCTCCAGCTCCCCCATGCCCAGGGAGAGGTGTCTGGCGTTGTAGGCCCGGAGCATGGCAATCTTGGTTTCCGATGACCGGCGGGCCGGCTCGATGAAGTACAGCTCCCCGTGGGCGGCCAGCTCCCGCTTTTTCCGGCACAGCAGCCACCACAGGTCCATCTCCGAGGTGTCGAAGCCGAAGCCCAGGGAGTACACATCCCCCAGGATGAAGTAGTCCAGCCAGCTGAGCACCGGCATGCCCTGGGGATGCCGCCCCATCCGGTAGTGGCGTTCCGGGGCCCGGTGGGTCAGGTAGTCGTCGTAGCAGAAGAGGAGGTTGCCGTAAAAATAGTGGCCCAGGATCACCGAGTCGGGCTTTCTGGCCTCCCCGTGGACGTGAAAGAGGGGGACCGTCCCCCGGCCGGTGGGGAGTTCGTAATAGGTGTGGAGCATGAACCGACGCTCCGCCCGGGGCACCGCCTCCGTGTGCCGCTGGTACCGGCGGACCCGGCCGGGGGCCCGGAGAAAGTCCGGGTCTGCCGCGCACTCCAGCTCGTAGGTGAAGTTGGGGGTGAGGATACAGTCAAAGGGCATGGACAGCAGCCGCCGCAGCTGAATCCCCAGCCAGGGGTGAAGCTGGCACTGGGTCAGCTCCTGGCGCAGGTCCTTCAGGGAGTCGTCCACATGGTCCTCGCTGAGAAGGACCGCCTGCATGGGCAGGGGAATCCCCTTCACCTGCTCCGGGGTGAACGCCGTGCGGTTGATCTTTTCCAGCAGCCCCGCCCAGGAGGCTCCCCCGTAGACCCGGTTGAGCCCGTTGCCCAGCAGCAGCACCTGAGGCCGTCGGCTGTGGGGAATGCGGAGCGTTCCCTCCTGTTTTCGCTGTTTCCTCATGGATGATCCTCCATCCCGCCCTAGCTGGCGGACTCCGTATAGGTGCGTATGATCTCCTCGGCCACCGACCGCCGGGTGCGGCACTGGTCCATGGCCTGCTTTTCCAGGCAGCGGTGGGCCTCCGGCTCGGTCATGGCCAGGTGCTGGATGAGCAGGACCTTGGCTCGGTTGATAAGGCGCAGGTCCTCCACCTTCCGCCGCAGGCTGTCCGTCTGCTGGGCGTAGGTCTGAAGCCGGGCAGCGGCCGCGGCGGTGAGCCGCAGGGCCACCCACAGGACAGGCCGGGTCACCGGCTTGGGGATCACCCCGATTCCCGCCTGCTGGGCAGGCCCGGCCAGGGTCTCAAACAGCTCCCCCTTCACCAGGAGCAGCAGGCCCACAGGGTGCCGGGCCGCCAGGTCCCGGGCCAGGACCAGACCGTTGTCGTCGGGGAGAGGGGCGTTGATGAGCACCAGGCTGCAGCCGGACTCCCCCACCCGCCGCCGGGCCTCGGCGGCGGTGCAGGCGGTGTGCACCTGGGAAAACATTCCCGCAGGCAGCATGGCGGCCAGATGCTCCGCGGTTGCCGGGGTGCCGGAGACCAGAAAGATTCCGCCAGCAGTCATAGTTTCCCCCTTCTTTCCGTCCGAAAAACAAAAAAACGTTCCCCAAAGGCCCGGAAAACCCGCTCCCCGGCCACGGTGGACGTTGCTTCCTTTTTTTAGATGTTTTTCCTATCATACCCCTTTTCCCTATCCAATGTCAACCGGCCATTCTGCAAGTTTTTTCGTCTCTTCCGCCAAAATCCCCCATCCCCCCTTGACTTTTTCCATGGCAGGGAGTATGATTCCACCATCCAAACGGCAAAGGCGTCGCGGAATCCCGCGGCGCCTTTGCCCTTTTTATTTTCCTCTGCAACTATTCCACTGGAAGGGAGTTTTTCTTATGTCTGCTGTATCCACTCTGTTTGGTTCCATGGTGTTCAACGACGCCGTCATGCAGGAGCGGCTTCCCAAAGAGACCTATCGCCAGCTCCAGGCTACCATCCGGGATGGCAAGCGTTTAGATTACAGCGTGGCCAATGTGGTGGCCAACGCCATGAAGGATTGGGCCATCTCCAAGGGAGCCACACACTTCACCCACTGGTTCCAGCCCATGACCGGCGTCACCGCCGAAAAGCACGACAGCTTCCTCTCCCCCACCCAGGGCGGCGCTGTCATCACCGAATTCTCCGGCAAGGAGCTGGTCCGGGGCGAGCCCGACGCCTCCTCCTTCCCCTCCGGCGGCCTGCGGGCCACCTTCGAGGCCCGGGGCTACACCGCCTGGGACCCCACCTCCTACGCCTTCATCAAGGACGGGGTTCTGTGCATCCCCACCGCCTTCTGCTCCTACGGGGGCGAGGCCCTGGACAAAAAGACCCCCCTGCTGCGGAGCATGGAGGCAGTGAACCGCCAGGCCATGCGGGTGCTGAAGCTCTTCGGCAACAGCGGCGTGTCCAGCGTGCGCACCACCGTAGGCCCCGAGCAGGAGTATTTCCTCATTGACGAGAGTGTCTGCTACCAGCGCAAGGACCTGCTCTACACCGGCCGCACCCTTTTCGGCACCAAGCCCCCCAAGGGCCAGGAGCTGGACGACCACTACTTCGGCGCCATCAAGGGCCGGGTGGCCGACTTCATGAAGGAGCTGAACCAGGAGCTGTGGAAGCTGGGGGTCTACGCCAAGACCGAGCACAACGAGGTGGCCCCCGCCCAGCACGAGATGGCCCCCGTCTTTACCATCACCAACATCGCCGCCGACCACAACCAGCTGGCCATGGAGATGATGCGCAAGGTGGCCCGCCGCCACGGCATGGTCTGCCTGCTCCACGAAAAGCCCTTCGCCGGGGTCAACGGCAGCGGCAAGCACATCAACTGGTCCATGGGCACCGACACCGGGGTGAATCTGCTGGAGCCCGGGGAAACCCCCTATGAAAACGCCCAGTTCCTTCTGTTCCTCTGCGCCGTGCTCCAGGCCGTGGACGACTACCAGGACCTGCTGCGGGTGTCCGTTGCCTCCCCCGGCAACGACCACCGTCTGGGCGCCAACGAAGCCCCTCCCGCCATCATCTCCGTGTTCCTGGGAGACGAGCTGACCGAAATTCTCCGGGCCCTGGACCAGGAAACCGACTACGCCGGCCGGCCCAAGGAGCTTATGAAGATCGGCGTGCACACCATCCCCAAGTTCCCCCGGGACACCACCGACCGGAACCGGACCTCCCCCTTCGCCTTCACCGGCAACAAGTTTGAGTTCCGGATGCCCGGCTCCTCCGCCTCCATCTCCGGCCCCTGCACGGTGATCAACACCGCCGTGGCCGAGTCCCTCCGCCTGTATGCCGACCAGCTGGAGGGAGCCGGGGACTTCCAGGCCGCCCTCCATGACCTGATCCGCCAGGTGATCCACGACCACAAGCGGATCATCTTCAACGGCAACGGCTACGACGACGCCTGGATCGCTGAGGCCGAGTCCCGGGGCCTGCTGAACCTGCGCTCCCTGCCCGACTGCACCCCCTGCATGCTGGCAGAGAAGAACGTTGCCCTTTACGAAACCCACAAGGTCTTTACCCGGGCCGAACAGGAAGCCCGGTACGATATCCGGCTGGAGAAGTACAGCAAGGTCCTGCACATCGAGGCCATCACCATGGTGGACATGGCCCGGAAGGACATTCTCCCCGCCGTGAGCACCTTTACCCAGACCCTGGTGACCACCGCCCAGGCCAAGAAGACCCTGTCCGACAGCCTGGACCGCTCCTACGAGGAGAACACCGCCGCCCGTCTGTCCGCCCTGTGCTGCCAGGCTCTGGGAGCTGTGGAAGCCCTGGAGAGCCGGGTGGCCGAGGCCGAGGAACTGGAAGACGCGCTGACCCAGGCACAGTATTACCGGGATTCCGTCATCCCCGCCATGGACGAGCTCCGGGCCTGCGCCGACCAGATGGAGACCTATACCGACGGGGCCAGCTGGCCCTTCCCCTCTTACGGGGCGCTGCTTTTCAGCGTAAGATAAAGAAGGAGGAATCCCTATGTGTTCTGTTATGGCGTATACCGGCAGTACCCTTTCCCAGGAAGATTTTGACCAGGGCTTTTCCCGCACCAAATCCCGCGGCCCCGACGTAACCGAGACCACCGAGCCGGGCAAGGGCCGGATGGGCTTTCACCGCCTGGCCATCATGGGCCTGCAGCCCGAGGGAATGCAGCCCTTCACCCGGGGGGAAAATACCCTGGTGTGCAACGGGGAGATCTACGGCTTCCGGGCCATGCGCCGGGAGCTGGAAAAGCAGGGCTACTCCTTTGTCAGCGACTCCGACTGCGAGATCCTGCTGCCCCTGTATGAGCTCTACGGCCTGGACATGTTCCGGATGCTGGATGCAGAGTTTGCCCTGATCCTCTACGACGGAGCCCAGGGAGAGTACATCGCCGCCCGGGACCCCATCGGCATCCGCCCCCTGTACTACGGCCATGACTGCCGTGGGGATATTCTCTTTGCCAGCGAACCCAAAAACCTGCTGGGTCTGGTGAAGAAGATCCGCCCCTTCCCTCCGGGACACTATTACTACAAGGGCGAGTTCATCTGCTACCGGGACATGACCCAGGTAGAGACGGTCTGCCACGACGACCTGGACACCATCTGCGCCAACATCCGGGAAAAGCTCACCGCCGCCATCGCCAAGCGGCTGGACGCGGACGCCCCCCTGGGCTTCCTCCTCAGCGGCGGTCTGGACAGCTCCCTGGTGTGCGCCGTGGCCTCCCGCATCCTGGACAAGCCCATCCGCACCTTCGCCATCGGCATGGACAAGGACGCCATCGACCTGAAATATGCCCGCCAGGTGGCCGAGTATCTCCACGCCGACCACACCGAGGTCATCATCACCCGGGAGGACGTGATCCAGGCTCTGCCGGAGGTAATCCGCCTGCTGGGCACCTGGGACATCACCACCATCCGGGCCTCCATCGGCATGTACCTGGTGTGCAAGGCCATCCACACCCAGACGGACATCCGGGTGATCCTCACCGGCGAGGTCTCCGACGAGCTCTTCGGCTACAAGTACACCGACTTCGCCCCCTCCGCCGAGGCCTTCCAGGAAGAGGCCGCCAAGCGGGTCCGGGAACTGCACACCTATGACGTGCTCCGGGCTGACCGGTGCATCTCCGTCAACTCCCTGGAAGCCCGGGTCCCCTTCGGGGATCTGGATTTCGTCCAGTACGTCATGTCCATTGACCCGGAGATCAAGCGCAACCACTACGGCAAGGGCAAGTACCTGCTCCGCCGGGCCTTCCAGGGGGACTACCTCCCCGAAGAGATCCTCATGCGGGAAAAGGCCGCCTTCAGCGACGCCGTGGGCCACTCCATGGTGGACGACCTGAAGGAATATGCCCACCAGGTCTACACCGACCAGTGCTGCCAGCTGGACGCCTACGCCCACCAGCACCTGAGCGTCCAGGACCGGGCCGCCCAGTACGACTACTGTCCCCCCTTCACTGAGGAGTCCCTCCTCTACCGGGACCTGTTCGAGGCCTACTACCCCGGCCAGGCCGAGATGATCCCCGACTTCTGGATGCCCAACAAGGAATGGGAGGGCTGCAACGTGGACGATCCCTCCGCCCGGGTGCTGTCCAACTACGGGGAAAGCGGGCAATAATTCATCCTCCCCCGGCGCATACTAGAGCCAGTGATTGCCCCGTTCGTCCATTCGTGGTACAATAGCATACACCGAGAGAACCAGGGCCTTTCGGCCCTGGTTTTATCTTGTCGAAAAAGGCAGCGCCTTTTCCGACCGTCTTGTTTTTTGTGACCCATAGGAGAAACTGCCATGTCGAAACACAACCAAGGGAGCCACTGGAGCAAGGGTCTGCTGAAGGAGCGGGGCTGGACCAACGAGCAGATCGAGACCCTGCTGCCGCCCCCCATCTTCCTCCGCCGCAGGAACTACACCGTGCCCGTCTGGCCCCGGGAGGTGATCCGGGCCGTGGAGGAAAGCCCGGCCTTCCGGCAGGGGGCTGCCCCCCAGGCCCCTGAGGAACCCAAGCCCGCCAGAAAACCGAAGAAAAACGCCGGGGACGCCCCCCAGCAGGCGGCCCAGGCCCTTCAGACCGCCTGGGAGACCTGCCCCAGGGAGGATGAGGACCCCGCCTGGACCCTGGCCGGACTCTACCACGCTGCCCTCCAGGACCGGATGCCCCGGGACCCCAAGCTGGGGCTGCGGGGGCCCCAGGCCAACGGCTGTCTGTCCCAGTTTCTCTCCCTGGAGCGGGAGTGCCAGGGGGAGCGCATCCCCATTGAGCTGGGCCGCTTTGCCCGGATGGGGGACTGGATCGGCCGGCGGCTCCGGTCCTCCAACCCCCTCATTAACCAGGTGGTGGCCCGCTACCCCCACGTTCTCCGGGCCGCGGCCGGGCAGGCCATCGCCGAGTTCACTGCCGCCCAGCCGGAGGCCGACCTGAAGGCCCTGCTGGCCATGGAGGCCTTCCCCCTCCGGCAGCTGCTCACCCGAACCATCGGCTATCTGTACTCCGTCTGCTATGTGCCCCAGGCCATCCGCACCAGCCTCCAGGTCCTCATCGCCCTGAACCCCAAGGACGAGTACCCGGAGGCCCGGGCCATGAACCGGCACTTTATCCTCCACATCGGGGGCACCAACACCGGCAAGACCTACGCGGGCTTTCAGCGGCTGAAGGCCGCCCCCACGGGGGTCTATCTGGCTCCCCTCCGCCTGCTGGCCCTGGAGGCCCAGGAGGTGATGCTGGACGCAGGGGTGGATTGCAGCCTCACCACCGGGGAGGAGGAGGACCGCCGGGAGGGGGACACTCATGTGGCCGCCACCGCGGAAAAGCTGGACCTGCACCAGACCTACCACGTAGCGGTGATCGACGAGTGCCAGATGATCGCTGACCGCCAGCGGGGTTATGCCTGGACCCGGGCTATTCTGGGGGTCCGTGCGCCGGAAATTCACCTGTGCGCCGCCCCGGAGGCCAAGGAGCTGCTCATCCGCCTGATTGAGAGCTGCGGGGACTCCTACGAGGTGGAGATCCACCGCCGGAAGACCCCCCTGGTGTGCATGACCCACACGGTGGACCACACCAAGGTCCAGCCGGGGGACGCCCTCATCACCTTCTCGAAAGTAGGGGTTCTCAGCGTGGCCGAGGACCTGCGCCAGGCGGGAAAGGAACCGGCCATCATCTACGGGGCCCTGCCCTACGCCACCCGGCGGAAGCAGATGGAGGGCTTTCTGGCCGGGCGCATGTCCTATGTGGTCTCCACCGACGCCATCGGCATGGGGCTGAACCTGCCCATCCGCCGGATCATCTTCATGGACACGGAGAAGTTTGACGGGGTGGAGCGCCGTCCCCTGAAACCCGAGGAAATCCAGCAGATTGCCGGGCGGGCGGGGCGGTACGGCATGTACGACAAGGGCTATGTGGGGGCCACCCAGGACCTGGCCGCCATCCGGGCAGGTCTGAGCACCGTGGTGCCCCCCTTGCAGGAGGCGGTGGCAGGCTTTTCCGACCTGGTCCTCCGGGTGGACTTTGACCTTTTGGAAGTCCTCACCCAGTGGAACCAGATGCCCACCGTAGAGCCTTATGTGAAGCTGGACATCACCCGGTATATTACCCTCATCTCCAAAATCCGGGAGATGGGCTTTACCCTCACCAAGGAGCAGGAGCTTCGGGCGGCCAACATCCCCTTCGACGAGGAAGAGGAACCCCTGCGGGAGCTGTTCTTCCGGTTCCTGCGGCTGTATCTCCAGGGGGAGCCCATCCAGCAGCCGGAGCTGCCGGAGGACCGCACCCGGACCTTGCCGGAGCTGGAGCTGTACTGCCGGAAGCTGGACCTGTACTTCTCCTTTGCCAAGGCCTTCGGCTGCCCGGTGGACGAGGACGCGCTCTACGACAAGCGGGAGGAGGTAGCCGAGGAGATCAACGAAATCCTCCTCCACCGGCTGAAAAACAACATCCGCTTCTGCGCCCGCTGCGGCGCAGCCCTTCCCCTCCGCCACCACGGCCGCCTGTGCGACGGCTGCTACCGGGCCCAGAACCGGGCCAGCGGCGGCTTCCGGCGGCAGAACCGGGGGAGGTAAGCGCCATGAACGAAACCATCACCAAGCGTCCCCCCTGGCGGGTCACCTTCGAGGGCAGCTTCTGGCATCATCCGCCCCGGGCCCGGGCGGGACAGGTCCTGCCCCTGGAGAAAACCTTCTCCTGGGCAGGCAGAGAATGGGTTCTCCCCGCTGTCTACCTCTGCGGCCAGGGGGTGGTCCTGGATCTGTGCATGAAGGCCGAGCCGGAGGAAGTCCGGGCCTTTTTGGACAAGTGGGGGCCGAAAGAACACCGGCTCACCAGTCTGGATCTGACCCTGCTCCAGGCTGAGCACCCCCTGCACATGGACCTGTCCCCCCGTCTCACCATCAACGGGAAGGCCGTCAAATACCAGGGCGGCATGAGCGTCAGCTGGTACCCCCACTATGACCGGAACGACCGGGAATCCCTGTGGCTTCTGGAGCACTACGGTCTGGACCCGGACAAGGGCTGGTCCGTCCACCGCTACCGGTTCCCCTGGGCCACCAAGAGGCGGCCCCGCCGCCTGTCCTCTCTGGCCCTCGCCCTGATCCCGGACCCAGTCCCCCTTCCCGGCCCTCAGTTCACCGTGGAGGGTCCCGGCCAAAGGCTCTCCTTCGTCCACCCCGTCACCGGGCAGACCCATACCCTCACCGTGGAGGAGTATGCGCCCCAAGGCGAGGGGGATAACCGGGAGGACAACGGTCTGGTCTATCCTACCCATTCCATGGCCCTGACCTACCGTCTGGACCCCAACCTTCTCCAGGATCAGGTCAGCCTTCAGGACTGCGCCGAGGGGGACAAGCCCTACCCCAAGGAGCCGGACCCCATGGCCCCCCAGGCCAGCTGCGGGGTGATGCTCCTTCCGCTTCCCAAAGACCCGGGCCTCCACGCCGCCGCCTCGTCCCTTTATTTTCAGCCGCCGGAGACGGTCTTGTGGCAGATGCTCCTTTGGGACAAGCGGTTTGAGGACTGCACGATACCGATACGATAAAGGATCCCCCGGGCGGATAACCACTCGGGGGATTGCTCGTTACTTACAGAAATTTTCGATATACTGGTCGATGGACTTCTTGATGATTTCCACAGCGGCGGTGCGGTCATTTACGTCTCCGGCCACGGCTTCTCTCCCCTCCAGGTTCTTGTACACGGAGAAGAAGTGGGCCATTTCGTCAAAAATGTGGGCGGGCAGATCATAGATGTCCTTGTAACCGTTGTAGGTGGGGTCGGCAAAGGGGATGGCGATGATCTTTTCATCGTTCTTTCCCCCGTCCAGCATGCTGATGTAGCCGATGGGGTAGCACCGGACCAGGGTCAGGGGGTCCATGGACTCGGAGCACAGCACCAGCACGTCCAGGGGGTCCCCGTCGTCCCCGTAGGTCCGGGGGATAAAGCCGTAGTTGGCGGGGTAGTGGGTGGAGGTGAACAGAACCCGGTCCAGGATGATCAGTCCGGTCTCCTTGTCCAGCTCGTACTTCTTCTTGCTGCCCTTGGGGATCTCCACCACGGCAATGAAGTCCTCAGGGGTGATGCGCTTGGGGTTGATGTCATGCCAGATGTTGCTCACAGAAACGACCTCCTTACAATATTGTATTGTTCATCAGATACTCTCCAGATATTCCTCCACGTCGAAGGGGCGGACCTTCTCGTCCTTGCGCAGGTACAAAGGATGGTGGGGGTGGCCCTTCTTGGTGCGCTTTCCGGCGCACAGCCACTGGGCGTTGTATGCCTGCCCGGCGGCGGCCAGGTCCCGGACGCAGTCCTTTAAATAGGGCCGCTTCTCGATGATGGTCCCCCAGGCTGCCCAGATGGCCGGGCGGAAGCCCTCCCCCACCTGGTCCAGCACATACCGGAAGGCCGCCAGGTTCTCCCGGTGGAGCGCCTGGTTGCACACCTGGTCCATGTCCTCCGGCCGGGTGGCCCGCTGGGCGTAGACGTTGAACATGAGAAAGCTGTCGTACCCGTTTCCCTGGGCGATGCGCTCCACGGATTTCAGGGTGTTGTCCAGATCCCCCGGGGCGGCGGTGGAGGGGTTGATGCCGATGCAGATGAGGGGATTCTTCCCCCGGGTGCCCAGCAGGTACCGGTACTCGGCGTAGTGATCGGGGATGTACAGCCACCGGTCCCGGTCGTAGTCGTTTTGGGTGGGGACCAGGGCCTGCTGGAAGGTCAGAATCTCCAGCTCCTGGGTCTGGCAGAGAGGAATATGCATAAAATGCCTCCATATCGGTCAAAGTCCGTCTTTTTTTGACGGCCCTCTTGCATTTCTTCGGTGAATTCGCTATGCTATACAGTACCATAAATCCAAGCATCTGTCGAGAAGGGAGGCGGCTGCCCATGGCCCGCGCCAAGGAAAATCTGGACCTGACCCAAGGGGTCATCTGGAAGCAGCTGCTGCTCTTCCTCCTGCCCATTGCCGCCGGTACTCTCTTCCAGCAGCTTTACAGCACCGTGGACGCCATCATTGTGGGGCAGTTTGTGGGGTCGGACGCTCTGGCCGCGGTGGGTGGCTCCGCCGCCGTCATCATCCAGCTGATGGTGGGGATTTTCACCGGCCTTGCCTCCGGGGCCACGGTGGTTATCTCCCACGGCTTCGGGGCGGAGGACTGGGAAAAGCTCACCCGGGCGGTCCACACCGCCATCGCCTTCAGCATCCTGGCCGGGGCCCTCATCACCGCCCTGGGGATTCTTCTGGCCCCTGACGCCCTCCGCTGGACCAAAAACCCGGAGGCCATCATGGGGGACGCCATTCTCTATCTCCGGCTGTACTTTGCTGGAACCATCCCCATGCTCCTCTTCAACATGGGCTCGGGCATTCTCCGGGCGGTGGGGGATTCCCGGCGGCCCCTGTACTATCTCATCCTCTGCTGTCTGCTGAACATCCTCCTGGACCTGGTCTTTGTGGCGGCTCTGGACCTGGGGGTTGCCGGGGCGGCCATCGCCACCACCCTGGCCAACCTGGTCTCTGCCCTGCTGATCCTCCGCCAGCTGGCCCGGGCCAAAAGCGCCTGCCGGCTGGTGCCCCGGCAGATCCGCCTGCACCGGGCCACCCTCCTGCACATTCTGGGCATCGGCGTGCCCGCCGCCGTTGAAAGCGCCATGTACGCCGTGTCCAACCTGTTTGTCCAGGTGCCCATCAACAACCTGGGGCCTGACGCGGTGGCCGCCTGGTCCGCCACCGGCAAGGTGGACGGCATTTACTGGGCCCTGATTATCTCCTTCGGGGTGGCCATCATGGCCTTCGTGGGCCAGAACTACGGGGCGGGCAAGTACGACCGGATGAAGCAGAGCGTGAAGTTCTGCCTGATCATGGCCCTGGTGATGACGGTGGTTCTGTCCGTCCTGCTGCTGTGCTTTGCCCGGTACTGCTTCCGGATCTTTACGGACAATCCCCAGGTGATTACCTACGCCATCCAGATCGTCAGCTATTTCGTCCCCTTCTACTTTCTCTGGACCCTTATCGAGGTCATCGCCAACTCCCTTCGGGGCGCTGGGGACGCCCTGGCCCCCATGGTCATCAGCGTAGGGGGCATCTGCGGATTGCGCATTCTGTGGGTGCTCTTCGTGGTGCCCCACTGGAGCAACCTGCTGGGGATCTCCATCTGCTATCCCATCTCCTGGGTGATTACCGTGACGCTCCTCTTTGTCCACTACAAGCGTGGAAAGTGGTTAAAGCCTGCGCAGGCAGAGCAGGAAGGGCCGCAGACCTGACCCGCTGAGGGCGCCTCCGGCGGGGCCCCATTTCTCTGGAAAAATGGGGAAAGCGCCTGCATCTTTTCTGATGCAGGCGCTTCAGCTTGTCGAAAAAGGCAAAGCCTTTTCCGACAATAGGGGATAGCAGTCCGCTGCGCGCAGGGTCTGTGCGCCCTTGGCGCACGGACCCCACACTTGCGGCCTGAGAAGTATGTTCTCCGCCGTACACGCCGCCGGAGAACATGATTTAATTGTCTTTGCTGCCTGCGGGCAGCAAACTCTGCGAGGCTTTTTCAACAGCCTCAAGGGCCTGCATCTTCTCTGATGCAGGCGCTTTTTTTACGTTCCGGCTTCTTTCATCTTTTTCAGCTCCGGCCGCACCACCAGCAGGGCGATGACCATGGCCAAAAAGTCCGCCGTGGGACCGGCGTAAAGCACGCCGTCCAGGTTCAGGAACAGGGGCAGGATCAGCAGCAGGGGGATAAACAGGAAGATCTGCCGGGTCAGGGAGATGATGGTTCCCCGCTTGGCGTTGCCCGTGCTGCTGAGCATGTTCATGGTCACCGGGGCCACCCCGTTGATGGCCACCATGAACATGAAGATGTGCATATACCGCAGGGCAAAGGCGCCGTAGGCCGTGGTGCCCTCCCCGAAGATGGACAGCAGCTGGTTGGGGAAGAGCCAGAAGCACAGAAACTCCAGGGCGCCGATGACCACCACGAACAGCAGGGTCTTGCGGTAGGTCTCCCGCACCCGGGCGAAATTCTTCGCCCCATAGTTAAAGCCCATGATGGGCTCGCAGCCGATGGAAAAGCCGATGATCACCGAGTAGAAGATCATGTTCACCTTGGCCACCACCCCGGCGGCGGCCAGCACCTCCGAGCTGCCGTACACCGACAGGTCCCCGTAGTGGCGCAGGGAGCTGTTGAGAACAATCTGGCTTAAGAGCATGGCCACCTGGTTCAGACTGGCCGCTGAGCCGATCTTCACCATGTTCCCCACCCGGTCTTTCTTCACCCGGAAGTCCTCCCGCTTCAGGGGGCCGGTTTTCATGTGGCCCAGGTAGCGGACCACCATCAGGCCGGAGAGGACCTGCCCCAGGATGGTGGCCAGGGCCGCGCCCTCCACCCCCATGCCCAGGGGATACAGGAAGAGGAAGTCCAGCACGATGTTGGCTCCCACCCCCACGGCCGAGCACAGAAGGGTATACTTGGGGCTGCCGTCGGCCCGGACCAGCAGGGTTCCCCCGGTGGTGAGCAGCAGGAAGGGGATGCCCAGAGCGGTGATGCGCAGGTAGGTTTTGGCCAGGGGGAGCACCTCCTGGTTGGCCCCGAAGAGGTACAGGATTGGCACCGTAAACGCCAGGGTCACAGCCATGAGGACCACGCCGCTGATCACCAGCATGGAGATGCCGCCGCCCCCATAGCCCAGCGCCTCCCGGGTCTTTCCCTTGCCCTGGAGGATGTTGAAGTGTACCGTGGCGCCGATGCCGAAAAGCAGGGCCACCGCCCCGCAGACCACGGTGATGGGCGCGGCCACGGTGGTGGCGGCGTTGCCCAGGTAGCCGATCCGCTGGCCGATAAACACCTGGTCCGTTAGATTATAAACCGCGCCCAGCAGGGAGCTGAGAATCGCGGGGATGGCAAACTGCACCAGCAGGCGGCTGATTTTTTCCGTCCCCAGGGGGTTGCCCCCAGGCGGCGCGCTTTTCACTGCTTGTTCCATGTTCTTCCCTCCGTTTTAGTACGCTGTACTATTGACAGGATAGCACACCCATGATATCCTGTCAACATCATCATGCCGGGGGGAGTTTTCATGGCGCAGAACACCAGAGAGGACATCATTGCCTGTGCCCGCCGCCTGTTTGAGGAGCGGGGCTACAACGGGGTCTCCATGCGGGACATTGCCGGGTCGCTGGGTATCAGCGTGGGCAACCTGACCTACCACTTTAAGAAAAAGGAGTCCCTTCTGGAGGCCATCCTCCTCTCCGCCGGGCAGACCCGGCAGAAGCTTCCGCCTCCCCAAACCCTGGAGGAACTGCGGCAGTACTTTCTCCACATGCTGGAGGTCCAGCAGACCTACGCCTTCTACTTCGACAGCTACCACCAGCTGGCCCAGACCTCCCCCACCCTGGCCCGGATTCAGCAGGAGCTGCTGGGCGGGGTGGCCGCTGACCTGCAAACGGCGCTCACCCACCTGCGCGCCAGCGGCCTGCTGACCCCAGAGGCCTACCCCGGCCAGACCCCGGCCCTGGTGCGCACCCTCACCGTCCTGCTCATGAGCCGTCTGCCCGGGGAGGACCGCCGGACCACGGGACCGGCGGGTGTCCAGACCGTTCTGAACAGCTTGCAGGGGGTGCTCTATCCCCTGCTCACGGAGGCGGGAAAGAAGTCCCTTGATTCTCTTTGTCCACCGGTTTAACAAGAGGTGTCTCAAAAAATTTGAGACACCTCTTTTCTTAGGCTTTTTCGTAATCTGCAATGGCCTGCAAAAATACTTCGCCGTACTTTTCCAGCTTCTTCTGGCCCACGCCGCTGACCTCCCCCATCTCCTCCATGGTCCGGGGGCGCCTGGCGGCCATGTCCTCCATGGCGAACATCCCCCGGCAGTTGCCGCAGCTGCCGCAAGTATCATCGTGTTCCTGGCCGAAATAGTCCAGGATGTACCCCCGCAGACAGTCCGTGGTCTTGCAGTAGCCCACCATGGCATCCAGCCGCCGGGATGCCCAGGGCCTTCAGGGCCATCACCTGGTCCTTCATCAGGGAGATCAGCGGGGAGATCACCAGGGCAACCCCCTCCAGCAGCAGGGCAGGAACCTGGTAGCACAGGAATTTTCCCCCGTTCCGGGTTTGCCCCGGGAACTTTCCCTTCTTTTCCTTTACAAACCCAGGATTCAGGTTGTAAGATAGAGAAAACCCCGGAGGAAGGAGAGATTCTGTCATGCCCAGTCCCAGGATTGTGGATATCCACGCCTATCTGCCGGTGCTCATGGAGCTGGTGGAGCAGGGGGAGTCGGTGACCCTCACCATTACGGGCAGCAGCATGACCCCCTTCCTGGTCCACGGCCGGGACCAGATCCGCTTTCAGAAGCCAGACCGCCCCCTGCGCCGGGGAGACATGGCCTTCTTCCGGCGGCGGAACGGGGACTACGTCATGCACCGGGTCTGCCGGGCTGACCCCACCGGCTACTACTTTGTGGGGGACGGCCAGCAGATCATAGAAGGGCCCATTGCCCCGGATCAAGTGTTCGGCCTCATCACCCAGGTCTGCCGGAAGGGCAGGTGGATCGGCCCGGGGGACTTCTGGTGGGACTTCTTTGCCGGGGCCTGGCTGACCCTGCGCCCCTGCCGCCCCTTCCTGCGGAAGCTCTACAGCCTGATCGGAGGTGGTTCCCATCACAGAAAGCAAGAATAAGGCAGAACGGACCCTGTTCGGCTCCGCCGCCCTGGGAACCCTCTTCCACAAGTGGCGGGACGGCACCTTCCGGGAGCTTCTGGAGGACTGGCGGTGGATTCTGGGTTTTACCAGGCAGTACAAGTGGGCGGTGGCCTGCTACATCCTGCTGGGGGTGCTCAGCGCCTCCTTCGGGCTGGTGTCGGCGGTGGCCAGCAAGTACACCATCGACATCATCACCGGGTACCAGACCTCCAAGCTCTCCCTGGTGGTGCTCATCATGGTGGCCTCGGCTCTGGTGGGCATCCTGCTGCGGTGCCTGACCTCCCGGGTGTCCACCAAGATCAGCCTCCATGTGAACAACGACATTCAGGCCTCCATCTTCGACAAGGTGCTGGACGCGGACTGGTTAGCCCTCAGCAAATACCCCAGCGGCGACGTGCTCAACCGGTTCAACAGCGACGTGAACACGGTGGCCGGCAACGCCATCAGCTGGCTGCCCAACGTGGTCATCGGGGTGTACACCTTCGCGGCCACCTTCTGTGTAATCCTATATTATAATGTGGTCATGGCCCTCATCGCCCTGGCCAGCGCCCCCTTTCTGATCCTCTCCTCCCGGTACTTTCTCCGGCGGATGCGCCGGCACAACGAGAAGATGAAGGAGATGGGCAGCACCCTCATGGCCTACGAGACCGAAGCCTTCTCCAACCTGGACACCATCAAGAGCTTCGGCCTCATGGACCAATACGGCCGGGGGCTGCGGAGCCTCCAGGCGCGGTGGAAAAAGCTGAGCCTGGACTACAACCTCTTCACCATCCAGACCGACGCGGCCCTGTCCCTGCTGGGGTCCCTGGTGCAGTTCGCCGCCTTTGGGTACTGCCTGTACCTGCTGTGGACCCATCAGATCGCTTACGGCACCATGACCCTGTTTTTGACTCAAAGCACCAAGCTGTCCTCCACCTTCAGCAATCTGGTGAACCTGGTGCCCTCCTTCCTGAACAGCGCCGTGTCCGCCCGCCGAATCCGGGAGCTGGTGCAGCTGGAAAAGGAACCCCACGACCCGGACAGCGGCCTGCTGGACCCCCTGGCGGAGCAGGGCTTCCAGGTGAAGCTGGACAGCCTGACCTTCGCCTATCAGCCCGGGGAGCCGGTAATCCGCAAGGCAGATTTTCTGGCAAAGCCGGGGGAGATCGTGGCCCTGGTGGGGCCTTCCGGCGAGGGCAAAACCACCCTCATCCGCCTGATTCTGGGGCTGGTGCGGCCGGGCGAAGGCCGGGCCTATCTCCGGGGGGCGGACGGAACGGAGGTCGCCATGAACGCCGAGACCCGGCGGCAGTTTTCCTATGTGCCCCAGGGGAACACAGTGCTGGCGGGGACCATTGCGGACAACCTGCGCCTGGTGAAGGAGGACGCCACCGACCAGGAGCTGGAGGAAGCGCTGAAGCTGGCCTGCGCCTGGGAGTTTGTGTCCCAGCTGCCCCAGGGAATGCACAGCCCGGTGGGCGAGCGGGGCCGGGGTCTGTCGGAGGGACAGGCCCAGCGCATCGCCATTGCCCGGGCGATTGTGAAGGACGCGCCGGTGCTGCTGCTGGACGAGGCCACCTCCGCCCTGGACGTGGCCACAGAGCGGCAGGTGCTGCGGAACATCATCCGCAGCCGGCCCAACAAGACCTGCATCGTCACCACCCACCGGCCCAGCGTGCTGGGTCTGTGCCAGCGGGTGTACCGGGTGAGCCAGGGCCGGGTGCTGGAGCTGGACCAGGCGGAAGCCGCCCGGCTGGCCATGGATTTTTGAGATTGGATATGGAAAGGGTGCGTTGCAAAATAGTGTCTAAGAAAAACACCGCGGATAGGAGTCCGAAAGGGTTTCCTATCCGCGGTGTTTGCGTTAGAATTAATTTGTGAAGAAAAATCCCAAAACGCAAGATCAGTGTA
>SFPN01000010.1 GCA_004551945.1 Clostridiales bacterium
TGCTGCCTTGGGCTACAAAAGCCCAGTTCAGTACAAGACCGAACTGGGCTTCTTGTAATTTTGTCTTTTTTAGTGTCTACTTTTTCTTGACAAGTGCACGCAGGATTTTTCCTGCGGGCGTACGCTTTATGGTACCTCTGTGGAGATGGGCTGGCCGTTGAGGATGGCTTCCACCAGGGTGTCCCCCTCATAGGACAGCTTCAGGGAGAAGAAGGGCACCTTTTGGGTGAGCAGGTCCAGAAAGATCTTGTCCCCTGTCCAGATGGGTAGGTCCTTCACCTTGTCCTTGTCCACCCACTCAAGGTTTCCCTCATTGCACTCGATCATCTCCCCGGTAAAGCCGTCGGCGGTGAACAGGTGCATGTACTCGGTCACCCACCGGTCGGAGACGAAGGTTACAAGGCCCCGGTACTGGTAGCTGGTGAGGGTGAGGCCGGTCTCCTCCTTCACCTCCCGGAGCAAGCACTCCTCGGGGCTCTCCTTGTCCTCAAACTTGCCGCCGACCCCCACCCATTTGTCCTGGTTGATGTCGTTCTTTTTCTTGACCCGGTGGAGCATGAGATACTGCTCCCCCCGCTCAATGTAGCACAGGGTGGTGTTCCACATGACGTCCCCCTCCTTTTAATACTGCTGGATGAAGCTGTCGTAGACGTTGCGCACGTCCCCGTCGATGAGGGGGAGGATCTGCTCCCGGATCTCCCGGGGCACCCCGAAATAGGCCGCCGCCACCGCACCGGCCATACAGGCGATGGTGTCGCTGTCGCCCCCGATGGACACGGCGTTTCGCAGGGCGTCCTCAAAGTCCTCCGCCTCCAGGAAAGCCTGGATGGCCTGGGGCACGCTCCCGGCGCAGGACACGTCAAACTGGTAGTCCTCCCGGATCTGGTCCAGGGTGAAGTTCAGGGGATAGTAGCCCTCCACGAAGTCCCGGATGGCCTGCTTGCTCTCCCCCATTCTGGCCAGGTACACCGCCCCGGCCACCGCCTTGGCCCCGGCGATGCCGTCGGGGTGGTTGTGGGTCACCGCCGCGGAGGCCTCCGCCAGGGCCAGGCACTCCTCCAGGCTCTCCGCCGCCCAGGCCACCGGGGACACCCGCATGCCGCTGCCGTTGCCCAGGCTGCCGTAGGGCTGGGGATCGTCGGAGAGAATCCACCGCTCGAACCGGGGGCCATAGCCCAGGCCCAGGTTCCGGCGGCCCAGCCACTGCATCCGCTGCACCAGCTCCTCCTGAAAGGCGGGCAGGTCCTCCTTCCCCGCCGCCATGAGGGCGGCAGCCACCGCCGCGGTCATGACGCTGTCGTCGGTCATGCGGCAGTCCGGCCGCACCAGGGGAAAGTCCTTGGTTTTGATATTCTTCCACTCATAAACAGAGCCGACAATGTCGCCGGCCAGCGCGCCCAGCATAGCAGGCACCTCCTCCGCTGAATTTTCTTGCCCTCTATCATACCACAGGGGGCCCGTCCCCGCAAGAAAAATGAGAACGTCCCCGGCTGCTGTTCCGGGGGCGTTCTCATGACATGATGTCCGAATTTATGCAAGTCAGTGTGAAGACAAGGACGCTTGGTTATGTTTCCCTGCCGCCAGGCCCACAGCCATGATCACCAGGCACACGGCCATGCCGAAGAACAGGGCGTCAAAGGGCAGGTTCAGGAGGAAGTTGCCCACCAGCACCGCGATGGGGCCGGCGATGATTGCCGCCAGGGCGAAGCGGCTGGGGATCTTCCCCTTCAGCCACAGACCGCCGCACATGGGCAGGAAGACCACCGCGCCCCGCAGGCCCATGGACAGGAAGCCCAGGTCGTTGATCATGGCCCCGGGGACCAGGATGGCCACGATCACCGCCACCACCAGGATCACCATGATGGTGCCCCGGGTGACCTTCAGGTTGGTGCCGGACTCCTTGATTTTGGGGTTCTTCCGGGCGAAGATATCCGTCACCAGGATGGAGGCCATGCCCAGGGCCAGGCCGGAGCCGCCGCCCACCACGGTAATAAACAGGGTACCCAGGACGATGCCGCCCAGAAGCTTGGGCATGAAGTTCACCACAAACACCGGGAACACCTGGGCGGTGGACTCCAGGCGGATGAGGCCGTCGGGCACTGCCTGGCCCAGGGCCTGGAGGGCGGCCACCTCGTCCGCAGTGATGCAGTGGCCCCGCATGTACAGGCCGATGAGGATGCAGGCGATGCCGATGGGGGGAATCAGCAGGGCGCTGAGCAGGGCCCCCTTCCGGGCGGCGCTGTCAGTCTTGCCAGACCAGATGGCCTGGGCGTAGGTCTGGGTGGACAGAACCCCCAGGATCAGGGACAGGCCGGAGCCGATGTCCTTGGAGGCCCCACGGGCGATCAGGGAGGTGAACCGGCTGGAAATGGTCACGTCCCCGGTGATGCCGGCGGCCTGGCCCAAACTGGTGCCCGTCAGCAAATTCTGAAGGGTCTCCATGAGGCCATCCAGCCCACCGGCCAGGCCAAATACCAGGATGCCGCCCACGATGGAGGACACATACAGGAGGATGAGCTTGGCCACCCCGCCCATGCCGGCGCCCCACATGCCGCCGAAGATCACATAGAAGGCCATAAGGGCGATGGAGACCAGAGCGGCGGCCAGGTGGCTGATGGGGAAGATGGTGATGAGCAGAGCGGTGGCCGACAGGACCTGGGCCACCACGCTGATGAAAATGCCGATGGAGCAGAAGATGCTCCCCAGGGACTCTGCCCGGGGACCGTACTCCTTGGAGACGATCTGCAGCAGGGTGGAGCAGCCGCTGCGCCGGTAGGGGGCGGCAAAGCCGATGGCCAGGATCAGGCAGCCCAGGCCGGAGCCCAGGGTGAACCACCAGGCGGACATGCCGAAGGAAAAGGCCAGCTGGGCGGTGCCGATGGTGGCCTGGCCGCTGACCAGGGTGCCCATGATGGCCCCGCAGACGATCCAGGCCCCGGCCCGGCTGCCGCCGCTGGAAAAGTCCGCGGCGGACTTAACCTTCCGGCCGGAGTAGATGCCGATGCCGATGATCAGCGCAATGGTGGCCAGCAGGCCCACCACATGAAGGGGTGTCAGTTGCTGCATAAACGTGTGCTTCCTTTCTCTTCTTCTCTTCGTAAGACGCAAAAAACCGGCAATGCGAGCGTGAGAAAACATTCAGACGCGCTCCATTTGCCGGCTTTCCAACAGATTCCGAGAACGGGGGTTGCCCGCTCTCCTCCGCTCGAAACAGCGAAACAGTTTCTTGAACAAATAAATAGTAGCACCCCGGCCTTTTTTTGTCAAGGAACACCAGAAATTTTTTTCTTTTTCGTAGTCAGATAACACAAAACCCCAGTCCGGGAGAAGGGAAATTTCCGGCACCCTTCTCCCTTGATTTTCGATCGGGTTTATGATGAAATAAAGTATATTTTTTCTCGCGCCCGCTGCGTTCGGGGCGAGATTGGGAGGTTGAGCCTGTATATGAGTACCCTTCACGAGGAATGCGGCGTTTTCGGCGTGTTCAGCCAGACCCGCCGGCCGGTGGCCGTCCAGGCCTATTATGGCCTGTTCGCCTTACAGCACCGGGGCCAGGAGAGCTGCGGCATTGTGGTCGGCGACGACGGTCTGTTCCGGGACCACAAGGACGTGGGGCTGGTGGGCCAGGTCTTTTCCCCTGAGGTCCTGAACGACCTGGGTTCCGGCACCATGGCCGTGGGCCATGTGCGCTACTCCACCACCGGAGGGGACGGGCGGCTCAACGCCCAGCCCATCGTGGTCAACCACAACAAGGGCCGCATGGCCCTGGCCCACAACGGCAACCTGACCAACGCCTACGAGCTGCGCACCCAGCTGGAAATGACCGGCTCCATCTTCCACACCACCAGCGACACGGAGGTCATCTCCTACATCATCACCAGGGAGCGGCTCACCGCCCCCTCCATCGAGCGGGCCGTGGACCGGGCCATGGACACCCTCCAGGGGGCCTACTCCCTGGTGATCATGTCCCCCGCCAAGCTCCTGGCCGCCCGGGACCCCTTCGGCCTGCGGCCTTTGTGCTACGGGGTCACCGAGGACGGGACCTATGTGGTGGCCTCGGAAAGCTGCGCGCTGGACGCGGTGGGAGCCAAGTTCGTCCGGGACGTGATGCCCGGGGAGATCCTGGTCTTTGAGCAGGACGGGGTGCGCTCCCTGACCCGCCACTGCGGCACCCGGCCCCAGTCCGTCTGCGTGTTCGAGTACCTGTACTTCGCCCGGCCGGACTCCATCATCGACGGGGCCTCCGTTCACGCGGCCCGGCTCCAGGCCGGCCGCTTCCTGGCTCAGGAGCACCCGGTGGAGGCCGATGTGGTCATCGGCGTGCCCGACTCCGGCCTGGACGCTGCCATGGGCTACGCCGAGGAGTCCGGCATCCCCTACCGGATGGGCTTCATTAAAAACAAGTACATCGCCCGCACCTTCATCCAGCCCGACCAGAGCGACCGGGAGAGCAAGGTGAAGCTCAAGCTCAACCCCATCCAGGCGGTGGTGAAGGACAAGCGGGTGGTGCTGGTGGACGACTCCATCGTCCGGGGCACCACCTCCGGCCAGATCGTCCACCTGCTCCGCCTGGCCGGGGCCAAGGAGGTCCACATGATGTCCTCCGCCCCCGCCTTCCTGAACCCCTGCTACTACGGCGTGGACGTGGACTCCAAGGAAAACCTCATCGCCGTGAAGTACTCTGTGGAGGAGATCGCCCGGCACATCGGCGCGGACTCCCTGGGTTACTTAAGCGTGGAGCACGCCTGCCAGATCGCCGCCTCGGGCCATGCCCAGGGGTTCTGCACCGCCTGCTTCTCCGGGGACTACCCGGCGGGGGTGCCCAAGTACGACCGGAAGTCCCGGTTTGAGCAGAAGCTCTCCGAGCGCCAGAAGGAAGAGGAGGACGAGGCCCAATGAAATTCTGGAAAATGAACGGCGCGGGCAACGACTTCATCATCCTCAACAATCTGGAGGAGAAGCTCCCCGAAACCGCCTTCCCCCTCCTGGCCAGGACCCTGTGCACCCCCCACCTGTCCCTGGGGGCCGACGGCTTCATGGTGGTGGACAAGGCCCAGGGTCAGGCCGACTTCCGGATGCTCTTTTACAACAGCGACGGCTCCGTGGGGGAGATGTGCGGCAACGGGGCCCGGTGCATCTGCCGCTACGGCTATGAAACCGGTCTGTCCGGCCCCCAGCAGGTGATTGAGACCACCGCAGGCATTGTGACGGGCACCCGCATGGACCGGCGGCAGTACCGCATCCGCCTCAACGACCCCACCACCCTTCGCCTGGACCTGGCGCTGGAGGCGGAGGGGCGCACCTGGCCCTGCGCCTATGTGGAGCTGGGCACCCCCGGCCTGCCCCACGCGGTGGTCCCCTATCCCGGTCTGGCGGAGGCCGGCCGGGAGGAGCTGTTCCGGCTGGGCCGTGCCCTGCGGTATCACCCCGCCTTCCCCAAGGGGGCCAACGTGAACTTCTACGACCTCACCGGCCCCGACCGGGTGCTGGAGCGCACCTATGAGCGGGGGGTGGAGGACTTCACCCTGGCCTGCGGCACCGGCACCGGCAGCGTGGTCACCGTGCTCACCCTTCAGGGCCTGGTCAGCGGCCGGGGGGTGCAGGTGTCCATGGGGGGCGGCGTGCTCACCGTGGACGTGGACTGGGCGGGAGAGACCATCTCCGACCTGTGGCTCACCGGCCCCACCAACATTGTGGCCAAGGGAGAGATTTTTGACGAGGAGCTGCCGCCTCTCCTCTAAAAAACAAAAAGGCTTTCCGGCATCCCGGAAAGCCTTTTCTTGTTTCTTCTCACAGCGCCCGGAGGGCGTCCACCAGGGCGGTCTTTTCGGCGGTCTTGCCGTCCTTGTCCTTCAGGACCCGGGCGGGCACCCCAGCCACCACGGTGTCCGGCTCCACGTCGCTGACCACCACGGCTCCGGCGGCCACCACGGCCCCCCGGCCGATGCGGCAGCCCTCCAGCACCACGGCGTTGGCGCCGATCATCACGTCGTCCTCCACCACAACGGGGACGGCGCTGGCAGGCTCCACCACCCCGGCCAGGACGGTGCCCGCGCCGATGTGGCAGTTTTTCCCCACGATGGCCCGGCCCCCCAGGACCGCCCCCATGTCGATCATGGTGCCCGCGCCGATGACCGCGCCGATGTTCACCACCGCGCCCATCATGACAACGGCGTTGTCCCCGATCTCCACCTGCTCCCGGATGATGGCTCCCGGCTCAATCCGGGCGTTCAGGTTCTTCTTATCCAGCAGGGGGATGGCGGAGTTGCGGCTGTCGTTTTCCACCACCACCTGGCTGATGCTGGCGGCGTTGGCCTCCAGAACGGGGCCGATGTCCTTCCAGTCGCCAAAAACAATCTTGCTCTCCCCGCAGGGGAACACCACAGCGTTGGGGAAGTCCACCGGGGCGGTTTCTCTCAGAAACACCCGGACGGGGGTCTTTTTCTCTGCGGTGCGGATGCGTTCAATGATTTCCTGTGCATTCATACAAATTCCTCCTTAGGGTCAGCAACATGGTAAATTACTAGGTATGATGGAGCAGTATACTCCCTTTTCTCCATTCATGCAAGAAAGAATGTGTGTTTCTATGAAAATTCTCGAATACCGCCGGGCCCTCCACCAGATTCCTGAGCTGGACCGGGACCTGCCCGAAACCCTGGCCTACCTCACCGGCGTCCTCTCCCCCATGAAGTGCGCCCTCTCCTCCCCCATCCCGGGGTCCCTGTGCGCCTTCTTCGATTTCGGACGGGAGGACGCCATCGCCTTCCGCAGCGACGCGGACGCCCTGCCCATCCAGGAGAACACCGGCCTGCCCTTCGCCTCCCGCCACCCGGGAAACATGCACGCCTGCGGCCACGACGGCCACATGGCCATGCTCCTGGACCTGGCCGCCTGGCTGGACAAGCAGGAGAGCCTGAACCACAACGTGCTGCTGGTATTCCAGCCGGCGGAGGAGACCACCGGCGGGGCCAGGGATCTGTGCCAGAGCGGGGTCTTTGAGGCCCACCGGGTCCGGTGCATCTTCGGGATGCACCTGTGGCCCGAGCTGCCCGCCGGGGTGGTGGCCAGCCGGAAGCACGAGCTTATGAGCCGCTCCTGCGAGGTGAGCGTCACCATCACCGGCCGGTCCAGCCACATCGCCAAGGCGGAGGAGGGCATCGACGCCCTGGCCGCCGGGGTGGCGTTCTACCGCCGGGCGGCAGCCATGGAGCAGGCCCTGCCCCCGGAGATCTTCCGCCTGCTGAAGTTCGGCCGGATGGAGAGCGGCACCGTGCGCAACGCCGTCAGCGGCCGGACGGTGCTGCTGGGCAGCCTCCGGGCCTTCCAGGACGAGGTGTTCCTCTCCCTGCGGGACGGCCTCCAGGAGATTGCCCGGCAGGTGGAGCAGGAGACCGGCTGCACGGTCCAGGTCCGCACCAACGACGGCTACCCCGCCGTGTGGAACCCGGAGGACCTGTACGACCAGGTCAGAGCTGCCGGGGTGTCCTTCTCCCAGCTGGAAAAGCCAGTGATGATCTCGGAGGATTTCTCCTGGTACCAGCGGCACCTGCCCGGGATGTTCTTCTTCCTGGGCACCGGCCCCTCCCCCGCCCTCCACGCGGACGATTTTCACTTCGACGAAGGGGTGCTGGAGACCGGGGCGGCCTTCTGGAAGACCCTGGCAGCCGCGTTATAAAAAAGGGCGGCAGAGGGGAAACAAAAGTCCGGTAAACATCGGTTAACTTCTTTTCCCCTGCCCATAATCCCCGGTTTTCCTGACTTAAGGCAGAAACTGTAAAGCCATACTCCCGCTGTTTTCGCCCGAATTCCAGGTTATTTTCATGAGAAAGTAATTTTATTTTCATTTCAGGCCCTTTCCTTGTTGATTCTTTCGCCATATTGTATATAATAGAAGTATGCTACAAGAAAAGGAGGTTTTTCCTATGCCGAGAAAACCTAAGGGAACCCCCAGCGTCCCCAAGCCCATCGCCAAGACCGCTGCCCGGATGTCCCGGAAGGCTCCCCTCACCCCCTCCCAGCTGGAGAAGATCGACGCCTACTGGCGCGCTTCCAACTACCTGTCCGCCTGCCAGCTGTACCTGCTGGACAACCCCCTGCTCAAGGAACCCCTGAAGCCTGAGCATGTGAAGAAAAAGATCGTCGGTCACTGGGGCACCGTTCCCGGTCAGAACTTCATCTATACACACCTGAACCGTGCCATCGTCAAGTATGACCTGGACATGATCTACCTCTCCGGCCCCGGCCACGGCGGCAACGCCATGGTGGCCCAGACCTATCTGGAGGGGACCTACAGCGAGGTCTACCCCAACATCAGCCAGGACACCGAGGGTCTGCAGAAGCTCTTCAAGCAGTTCTCCTTCCCCGGCGGCATCCCCAGCCACGTGGCCCCTGAGACCCCCGGCTCCATCCACGAGGGCGGCGAGCTGGGCTACTCCCTGGCCCACGCCTTCGGCGCGGTCTTTGACAACCCCGACCTGATCGCCGCCTGCGTGGTGGGCGACGGCGAGGCCGAGACCGGCCCCCTGGCCACCGCCTGGCACTCCAACAAGTTCCTGAATCCCGTGGGTGACGGCGCTGTGCTGCCCATCCTCCACTTAAACGGCTTCAAAATCCACAACCCCACCATCTTCTCCCGGATGTCCCACACCGAGATGGAGAACTTCTTCCGGGGCTGCGGCTGGGAGCCCCGCTTCGTGGAGGGGGACGAACCCAAGGAAATGCACCAGAAGATGGCCGCCGCCATGGACTGGGCAGTGCGGGAGATCAAGCGCATCCAGGGCAACGCCCGCACCAACGGCGACACCAGCCGCCCCGTGTGGCCCATGATCGTCCTGCGCTCCCCCAAGGGCTGGACCGGCCCCAAGGTGGTGGACGGCGAGAACATCGAGGGCTCCTTCCGGGCCCACCAGGTCCCCATCGACATGTCCCGGCCCGAGCACCTGGGCATGCTGGAGAAGTGGCTGCGCAGCTACAAGCCCGAAGAGCTCTTTACCGACGACGGCAAGCTCATCCCCGAGCTCCAGGCCCTGATCCCCACTGGCGACCGCCGCATGGGCGCCAACCCCCACGCCAACGGCGGCAAGCTCCTGCGGGACCTGAAGCTGCCTGACTTCCGGGACTACGGCCTGGATCTCCCCGCCCCCGGCGCTGTGGAGGCCCAGGACATGCTGGTTCTCGGCTCCTTCGTCCGGGACGTGATCAAGGAGAACGAGAGCGCCAAGAACTTCCGGGTCTTCGGCCCCGACGAGAGCAAGTCCAACCGCCTGACCCCCATGTTCGAGACCACCACCCGGGTCTGGACCATGGACCAGGGCCCCAACGACGAGTTCCTGGGCCGGGATGGCCGGGTCATGGACTCCATGCTCTCTGAGCACATGTGCGAGGGCTGGCTGGAGGGTTACCTGCTTACCGGCCGCCACGGCTTCTTCAACAGCTACGAGGCCTTCATCCGCATTGTGGACTCCATGTTCGCCCAGCACGCCAAGTGGCTGAAAACCTGCAACGAGCTGCCCTGGCGGCAGGATATCGCCTCGTTGAACTATATCCTCTCCTCCAACGTGTGGCAGCAGGATCACAACGGCTTCACCCACCAGGACCCCGGCTTCCTGGACCACGTGTGCAACAAGAAGGCCGACGTGGTGCGCCTGTATCTGCCCCCGGACGCCAACTGCACCCTGTCTGTCTTTAACCACTGCATCAAGAGCCGGAACTATGTGAACGTGATGGTCACCTCCAAGCACCCCCGGCCCCAGTGGCTGACCATGGAGCAGGCCGTCAAGCACTGCACCCAGGGCATCGGCATCTGGCAGTGGGCCTCCAACGACCAGGGCGAGGAGCCCGACATCGTCCTGGCCTGCTGCGGCGACACCCCCACCCTGGAGACCTTGGCCACCGTCACCATCCTGCGCCACTACTTCCCCGACATCAAGATCCGGGTGATCAACGTGGTGGACCTGATGCGCCTCCAGTCCGACAGCCAGCACCCCCACGGTCTGTCCGACCAGAAGTACGACATGCTCTTTACCAAGGATAAGCCCATCCTCTTCACCTTCCACGGCTACCCCTCCCTCATCCATGAGCTGACCTACCGCCGGAAGAACAAGAACCTCCACGTGCGGGGTTATATCGAGGAAGGCACCATCACCACCCCCTTCGACATGCGGGTGCTGAACAACCTGGACCGCTTCCACCTGACCATGGACGTGATTAACCTGCTGCCCGAGAAGCTGGGCACCCGGGGCGCGTTCCTGATCCAGCAGCTCCAGGACAAGCTGGTGGAGCACAAGCAGTATATCGCCGAGTACGGCCAGGACCTGCCCGAAATCCGCGACTGGAAGTGGAACGACGGCAAGGGCAACTACGCCGACTGAGACGAGCTTTCCCCCCATACGCACCAACGGCCCGCCGGTTTTTCCGGCGGGCCGTTTTTCCTGGTGTGAGGATGTTACAAAAATCCCCGGGACAAAGTGTCCCGGGGATTGCCTGGTATCCTGTGTAGATCAGCCGTAGCAGAAATAGCTGGTGCTGGCAAAGTAGCCGCTGTTGAAGTAGACGGACTTCCACAGGCCCTTGCCCTGGCTGAAGTTGGCCTGGTAGAGCACGTTGGAAGGCATATCCACCTTGCCCATCATGGCCTGCTTCACCGAGTTCTTGCAGGTCTCCCAGTTGTAGGTGCCGTTGGCCGCGTCCTTGTTCTTGATGGCCTGGGCGGTCTCCATGGCGGCGTACTTGGTGTTGTACTGCCCCGGCTGGGTGATGACCCCCTTCACGGTGTTGGGGAAGCGGCTGTCCGCCACCCGGTTCAGGGCCACCTGGGCCACATACTGGCGCAGCTGCTCCGTGGTGGAGCCGGCCTCATAATACACGGTGGTGGCCAGGATGCGGATGTCCTCGTAGGTGTACTTGGACAGCTTCTGGTAGGCCACGATCTCCGCCTGGGCGGCGTTCCAGGTGGCCTTGGCAGCCTGGATATAGCTGCTGCTGTCGGAATACCCCTGGGCGCGGAGCTTGTTGGCCGTCTGGTGGGCCTGGGCCTGGATCTGCTTCTGCTCCTGGATGGCCGCCATGCACTCGTCATAGTTGGTGGCGGCCAGGGCTGTGGGTACCATGCTCACCAGCATTACCATGCAGAGCATGGCCGCAATCAAATACTTTTTCATGTTAACTCCTGTCAATCGGGGAAGGGGCTTACCCGCTGCACAGGCACCCATAAGTCAGGGGTAAAACGGATTCCTTCCGGTTGCCGGTTCCTTCGCTGCGTCTGTCTCTCTCGCAGATTCGGTTTGGCGCCTGCAAAAGGGATTATACACGAAGGAAGCCTCCATTTCAAATCGGCGAATCCGGCCGAAAATCCAGGTTCGATTTTCATTTTTTGTTACGATTGAACAAAGTTCTGTTTTGTTTTGTTTCTGATTTTTAGTTGGTTTGTTATCATTCTGTTTGGCTTCGTTACCATTTTGTAAACTTTTTGATGGATTTTCGTTACACTTCACAAAAAAGCAGGCCGATTTTTTACAAACCGGCCTGCTCCTTCTTAAGAAATCCCTTATAGCTCAATGGGTTGTGCCTATGGTCAAGTTTACTATGGGCATTTTCACGAAAAGTGCCCGGGGGCTTAAAAGTCGGTGAAGTGGGGCGCCCGGCGCTCCAAAAAGGCCTCCATCCCCTCCTGCTTGTCGTGGGTGGCGAAGAGCAGGCCCAGCAGGTCCTGCTCCCGGGTGCAGCCGCTGGGCAGGTCCACGTTCTGGCTGGTGTTGATGGCGCTCTTGGCAATGGACACGGCGTAGCTGGCCTTGGAGGCGATCTTCTTGGCCATGGCCATGCAGTAATCCATGAGCTCCTCCTGGGGCACCACATGGTTGGCAAGGCCGATGCGCCAGGCCTCCTGGGCGTCGATCTGGTCGCAGGTGAAGATCAGCTCCTTGGCCCGGCCCACACCGATGATCCGGCTGAGGCGCTGGGTACCGCCGCCCCCGGGAATGATGCCCAGGCCCACCTCCGGCAGGGCAAAGCGGGCGTTTTCCGCCGCGATCCGGATGTCGCAGGCCAGGGTCAGCTCGCACCCGCCCCCCAGGGCGTAGCCGTTCACGGCGGCGATGGTCACCTGGCGCATGGTCTCCAGCAGGTCGGCGCTGCGGTGGCACAGGCGCGCCAGGTGGCGGCCCTCCATAGCGTTCTGGTGGACCATCTGGGCGATGTCCGCCCCGGCGGCAAAGGCCTTGCTGCCCGCGCCGGTGAGGATCACGGCCTTGATCTGGTCGTTGGCCTCCACGGCCTCCAGGTGGGCGATGATCTCCTCGTAGACCTGGTTGTTCAAAGCGTTCAAACTCTTGGGCCGGTCGATGGTGACCACGGCCACATTTTCCTGGATGCTCAGCTTGACAAATTCCATGAACGTACCTCCTGTCTGTCCTGGTTTCTCTTATCCCCGGAAGGCTTCGTAGATCTGCCGCCGGGTGAGACCCTGCACAGGGTCGAAAAACTCCCGGGGCAGACCCTTCACAGTCTCATCCGGTTCCATGGCGTACTTCAAAATCCCCTGCTCGGCGCACCAGTCCATGGCCCCCCAGTGGGGATGCTGGGGCTTGCCGGTCTCCCGGATGCGCTGGATACGGCGGTTCACTGCCTCCCGCCGGGGCGCTAAGAGCATGGCCAGCTCCCCCCAGGTCATGGGGGCGTCCAGCCGCAGGCAGTTGTCGGAACAGACGATGCCCCGGGTTTTCTGGAGGCGGACCAGCTTTTCAAAGCCCGGCTCCTCCGGCCCTACGTCGGAGAAGGGGCACTCCGCCACAAGCTGCCGGGCGGTGACCACCCGGTAGCCGTACTTCCGGAGCAGCTCCAGCTGGTTTTTCAGGCCAAAGGCCACGGGGGTGCGGCGGGCCATGTTGTAGCCGCCCTGGTGGCGGATGATCTGCCCCCGCAGAGCGTCCGGGTCGGCGGCCAGCAGCTTTTCCATGGGCGCTGTCATGGCGGTGATCTCCGCCTGGCGGATGGTCTCCACGCCTCCCCGGCTGACCGGCACCCGCCCGCCGCCGTCGAAGGAGGAGGCCAGGTACAGGTAGCCCATCTGGTCGTACACATCGCCGGCGGTGAAGCACCCGTCGATCCGGTCTGCCCCCCAGGGGGGCGTGCCCATGGTCATCTCATAGCCATAGGTCTTTTTCAGCAGGGTGTGCAGCCGGGTCTGGTCGGCAACGGCCTCCTCCAGGCTCTTCCCATGCTCCCGCTTGCCGTAGACAAAGGCGCGCTTGCCGAAGGGGATGTGGCGGTAGCCGTAATTAGCGGCCTGGTGGCCCTCCTGGAGGATGCGGCTCATCAGCCGCGGGTTGTTGGCGGCCCCGCCCCGCTCGTCCTGATTGATGTCCGGACAGTGGCTGTAGCGCACGCCGCTCCAGCCGGCCTGGCCGGGCCGGCCGGGAACGTCCGGGTAGTTCTCCCCGGTGTCCCCCACCACCAGGAAGGTGCCCTGGGCCCCATACTCCCCCAGGGTGTCCAGGAGCACGTCGGTTAAGGAGCGGCCGTTGAACTTGTCCGGCACCGCGGGCAGGTCCATGGGGCCTCCCTCAAAGGTCATGGCCACCACCCGCTCCGGGGTTTTCACCCGCTCCACCCGCCGGGTATAGCTGACATAGCGCTTCTCCTGGGGCAAAATCCGGTACAGAACCTGTTTTCCTGTCTTTCCCGCTTTCACGATCAGTGACATTTCCCTTCTCCTTTTTTGCTTGGGTTTTCCGGCCCGCCCGGGGCCTCAGGCGGCGGACGCCGCCCGCCTTCCACAGCAGCTCCAGGCGGAACCGGGGCACAAAGGAGGCCGGCGGTGCCGCGGCCTCCTTCTGGTTCAGTAAATCCTGTCCCGCTGGCCGCCCCTCCCCTGGGGAAGGCTGCGGTCCAGCTTGTCATAGGCCTCCTTCAGAAGGCCGGCATAGGTGGCTGCCAGGTCCTCGGACCGGCGGCGCCCCCCGTGGAGGACGATCTCCCCCGCCGGGCGGGTCAGGAGCAGGTCCAGCAGCTCCTCGAAAAACTCTCCCTCGCACAGGTGGATCACCCCGCCGGCCACGTGCTCCAGCCAGAACAGGTCGGTGATGTCCATGCCCCGCTGGTCCTCAAACCGGCTGAGGAGATAGACCCCCCGGTACAGGCCCCGGACCGGGGGACGGCGGAGGACGGTGTAGTACAACTCCCCCTGCCAGGGGTGGAACACGTCCCACACCTGCCGGGGGGCGCACCGGCAGTACAGCTCCCGCAGCAGCTTCCGCCGGCCCTGGCCCGTCAGCCGAAGCCAGCGGATTTCCCCGCTCTCGGTGAGGGTGGTCAGGGCCCGGCCGGCGCTGCGGCTGAGGGTGGGGCTGCGCACCGGCTGGCGGCAGAAGCCGTCGGCCAGCTCCTGAAAGACCCCGCCCAGCTCCGACAGGCGCTTCATGTCCACCGCGCCGGACAGGCGGCCCAGGATCTCCAGAAAGTCCCGGGTGTGCAGGTAGTGCACGGCGTTCTCCCCGCCGTCGGTCACTACAATATGATAAATAATCTCTTCAATGGACTGGATGCCCCAGAAATAGGCGGCGATGGTGGCGCACTGGGCAGCCTTCTCCCCGTCGCTCTTTCGGCTCAGGTACCAGTCGAACACCTCCAGCTCCTGGCCGGGGCTGTCGTCCAGCAGGCGGAGAATGCGGCCGATGGGGCTGGTCTCAAACTCGCTGTCCCCGAAAAAGCGGCTGGCGTTGGCGCTGACCTTGGTCCACAGGCTCCGGCACCACGCCTGCCCCTGGGGACCAAGCTGGTTCTGAAAGTCCAGGTTCAGCTGCCGGACCCGGACCTCCCCGTCGGGGCCCTGCTCCCGCTCGACGTAGTACAGGTCCACCCGCTCCGGGGGACTGCAGAAGTCGTCGTACCATTTAAACAGAAGATAGAAGCTGTTTTCCTCCCGCCCGGCGGCCACCCAGGCCACTGCGGTCCGCGCTTCGCCCGTGGGTGCACCAGAACCGGCATACCGGGCGAACATTCCAGCGATTTTGATGTCCGAGAGTATGTCGTGGTACATCCAGCAGATTCGGCACTGTTCGGTATCTTCCACGAGATCGTCAAAGGATTCATGGTCTAAGTAAATCGGGTCATCGAAACACATCACAGACCTCATTTTCCGAAGGGAGCAGGCGGCGGGATTCTACTTATTTTCATTATTATACCAGTTGTCCTGGGTATCTTCAATGCGAAAGATTGCTTTCTGAAAAAAAGTTTTGGTGAGAAAGCGGGAGGCGGGCAGAACAAAAGCCTCCCTGGTGAAAGGGAGGCTTGAGACTGTTGAAAAAGTCTCGCAGAGTTTGCTGCCCGCAGGCAGCAAAGACAATCCAATCATGTTCTCCGGCGGCGTGTACGGCGGAGAACATACTTCTCAGGCCGCAAGTGTGGGGTCTGTGCGCCCTTGGCGCACAGACCCTGCGCGCAGCGGACTGCTATCCCCTCTTGTCGGAAAAGGCTTTGCCTTTTTCGACAAGCTGAAGCCTCCCTGGTGAAAGGGAGGCTTTGGCTTATTCTCCTTCGTAATTCTGGGGAATGGGGTCGAAGGTCAGGATTTCTTCCTCCACCGGAGGAGATGCTTCGGGCGGGACGGAGGGTTCCTCGCCCCCCTCCTGCATCTGAATCCACTGCTCCTTGGTGATGAGCAGCTGCCGGGGCTTGGAGCCCTCAAAGGGGCCCACAATGCCCTGCTGCTCCATCTGGTCCACCAGGCGGGCGGCCCGGGCGTAGCCCAGCTTCAGCCGCCGCTGGAGCATGGACACGGAAGCCTGTCCCAGCTCCAGGATCACGTCCACGGCAGCGTCGAACAGCTCGTCCTGCTCCTCGGCAGGCTCCCCGCCGGGGTAGCCGCCGGAGGCGCCCTTGCCCTTCTTCTCCGACTCGGTGACGTGCTGCTCGATCTGCTCCATCACCGCGTCGTCGTAGTCGGCGGTGCTGTTCTGCTTCACGCTGTCCACCACGGCGGCCACCTCCTCGTCGGAGATGAAGCAGCCCTGGACCCGCTGGGGCTTGCCGGCCCCCAGGGGGAACCACAGCATGTCCCCCTTGCCCACCAGCTTCTCCGCCCCGGTGGTGTCCAGGATGATCCGGGACTCCAGGGAGGAGGCCACCGCGAAGGCAATGCGAGAGGGGATGTTGGCCTTCATAAGGCCGGTGATCACGTCGGCGGAGGGCCGCTGGGTGGCGATCACCAGGTGCATCCCCGAGGCGCGGCCCATCTGGGCCACCCGGCAGATGGACTCCTCCACCTCCTTGGCGGCCACCAGCATCAGGTCGGCCAGCTCGTCAATGACGATGACCACCTTGGGCATGGGCTCCGCGTGCTCCTGCTTCCCGGCCCACTGGTTGTAGGCGCTCAGCTCCCGCACCCCCGCCTCGGCAAAGAGGCGGTAGCGCTTCATCATCTCCGTCACCGCCCACTGGAGGGCACCGGCGGCCTTCTTGGGGTCGGTGACCACGGGGATGAGCAGGTGGGGGATGCCGTTGTAGCCCCCCAGCTCCACCATTTTGGGGTCCACCATGATAAGCCGCAGCTCCTGGGGGGTGGACTTGTAGAGCATACTCACGATGATGGAGTTGATGCACACGGACTTGCCGGAGCCGGTGGTGCCGGCGATGAGCATGTGGGGGAGCTTGGCGCAGTCCCCCACGATATAGCTGCCGCTGATGTCCTTGCCCACGGAGAAGGCGGTGGAGGACTTGTGCCGGCGGAAGTCGGGGCTCTCCAGCACCTCCCGGATGGAGACGGGGGTCACCACCCGGTTGGGCACCTCCACCCCCACCACGGAGATCTTCCCCGGCACCGGGGCGATGCGCACGTTGGACACACCCAGGGCCAGGGCCACGTCGTCGGACAGGTTGGTGAGCTTGTTCAGCCGCACCCCCTGCTCCAAAGCCACCTCGTACCGGGTGACCGAGGGTCCCTGCACCGCGCCGGTGACCCGGCCGTCGATGCCGAAGGAGGTGAGCACCCCGGCCAGCCGGTCCAGGGTTCCCTGGAGCTCCTCCTGGGCGGCCTGGGCGCCCTCCCCGCTGGGGGCGGTGAGCAGGTTCAGGGGCGGGAACACATAGGGCTTCTCCTGGGTCTCCAGATTCTGTTCAATGGTTTGGGCCACCGCCTGGCTCTCCTGGCGGATGGCCTCCCTCTGCTGGGCCCGGGTGGGTTCCTTCTCCCCCACCTCCTGCCATGTCGGGGCGTTTTCCGCCGGGGGCACGGGGGCGGGTTCCTCCTGGGCCAGCTCGTCCAGCACCTGGTCCGGGGAGGGGACCCGGCTCTTGCGGTTAAAGAGGGGGGCTTTGCTCCCCTTCAGGGTCCCGGCGGCCTTTTCCTCCCGGGTGGGTTCCCTGGGGGATTCCTTGGGCGGAGGCGTCTCCGCCTTTTCCGGGGTTACGTCGTCCAGGGGCAGGTCCGGGGCCCGCTTCTTTCCCCGGCGGGGCAGGAAGGAGGACCAGAAGGGCTCCGGCTCCGGCCGGGGCTCTGGCTGGACGGGGGGCAGGTCGTAGTAGTCGTCCTCGGGCTCCTCGTATTCCTCCGCTTCCTCCCGTCTCCGCGCCCGGCGGCGGCGCGTCCAGCCCAGGAAGGCGGCGGGGGTCACATGGAACACCCCCGCAAGCAAAGCCAGGGCGGCCAGGACGAAGATGATCCCCGCCCCGATGCCGCTGAACCAGGTGCGGAAGGAGACGGCGAGAAAGCCCCCCAGCACCCCGCCGCTGAACAGGTTCTGCCCGTCCCGCCACAGGGAGGCGAAGGTGGACAGGCCCATGTCATAGGGGTAGGGGGAGAACAGCAGGTGGAGGAAGGCCCCCAGCACCAGGATCAGAAGGCCCAGGCACCAGAGCCGGCCCTGGACGGACTTCTCCCGCTTGGCCAGCAGGAAAACCGCCGCTATCACCAGGGCGAAGGGGGTCAGGCAGAACCCGTAGCCCACCAGGCCCTTGATCCCGTCGCACAGGAAGTCCACCACCACGGCGTGGATGCCGAACATCCCCAGGCCCAGCAGGATGGCCAGAAACAGGCACACGGCGGCGCCCACCCCCCGGGCCACCGGGTTGGGCCGGTAGACCGGGAGGGGATTCTTAACCGACGGTTCCTTCTTCCCGTTCTTCCCGGCCGGTTTTTTCTCCGCCGGCTTGCTCTTGGCGGCGGAGGTTTTGGCGGATGTGGTTTTCTTTTGGGTGGATGCCATAGGGTCCCTCCTTGCGGGTTTAATGGAAGATTAAGGTGGCGATCACTGCCGCTGCGCCGATGCCCCAGCAGTAGTAGGCGAAGCTGCCGAACTTGCCCTTGTCCGCCAGCGAGTTCACCAGGCGGATGGCAAAGTAGCCGGACACGGCGGCCACCACGGTGCCGGCGATGTAGGCCGGCAGGAGAGAGGTGTCAATCCCCGCCGCCACCGCGTCGCCGATGCTGATGATGTTGGCCCCCAGCACCGCGGGGATGGACAGCAGGAAGGAAAAGCGCACGGCAAATTTGCGGGAGAAGCCCCGGAGCATCCCGGCAGAGATGGTGGTGCCCGACCGGGACAGACCAGGGACCACCGCCACAGCCTGTCCCACCCCCACCAGCAGAGCGTCCAGCAGGGTGGCGGAGCGGACGGTCTTCTTCCCCTTGGCCATCCGGTCCGAGAAGAAGAGGATGCAGCCGGTGACGATGAGGGCGCAGCCCACGAAGATGGTGTTGCTGTAAAGGCTCTCCACCTTGTCCTTGATGGGCAGAATCACAAACAGGGGCAGGGTGGCCACGATGAGCATCAGGATCATCCGGGCACCCGGGTCCTTGCGGCCCTTCCTGGCTCCCTTCTTCTTTTTGGAGAAGAGGCCTGTCACCAGGCGGAGGAAGGCCTTCACCAGGTTTACAATATCCCGCCAATAGTAGACAAAAATGGCGATGAAGGTGCCCAGGTGAAGGAGTACGTCAAAGAACAGCCCCGCCTCGGTGAGACCGAAGAAGTGCTGAAACAGGGACAGGTGGCCTGAGCTGGAGATGGGGAGAAATTCCGCGATCCCCTGGACCAGTCCCAGAAAGATGGATGAGAGAAAACCCAAAGCGTTCTTCCCTCCTTATCCGTCGATGTACAGGGCCTTCATGGCCTTGTAGGTCATGTAGCAGTCCAGCTTGGCGGTGGTCTCGAAGGGGGCGTGCATGGACAGGACGGGCACCCCGGCGTCGATGGTGTCGATGTTCCGGTTGGCCATGTAGCAGGCAACAGTACCGCCGCCCCCCTGGTCGGTCTTGCCCAGCTCTGCCAGCTGCCAGACCACCTGGTTCTCCGCAAAGACCCGGCGGACCTTGCCCACCAGCTCGGCGGAGGCGTCGGAGGCCCCGGACTTGCCCCGGGCCCCGGTGTACTTGCTGATGCACACGCCGTAGTTTAAGAAGGCGCTGTTGCGCACCTCGTAGGCCTCGGCAAAGTTGGGGTCGTAGGCGGCGCTTACGTCGGCGGACAGGCAGAAGGCCTTTTCGTAGCAGGCCTTCAGGGGCACGTCCTGGCTGTCGCACAGGTCGCTCATGAAGGTGTCAAAGGCCGCCGACTGCATGCCGGAGACTCCCTCGGAGCCGATCTCCTCCTTGTCCGCCAGAACGCACACGGCGGTCTTCTCCGGGGCGTCCTCCAGCTCCAGCAGGGCGTGGAGGCAGGCGTAGGCGCACACCCGGTCGTCCTGACCGTAGGCCCCGATCACCGACCGGTCCAGGCCGATGTCCACCGCCTTGGCAGCGGGGACGGCCATGAGCTCGGCGGAGAGGAAGTCCTCTTCCACCATGCCGTACTTTTCCTGCAAGAGGGAGAGAATGCCCAGCTTCACCCGGTCGCTGCCCTCTTCTTTGGAATAGGGGCGGCTGCCGATGAATACGTTCAGCTGCTCGGCGGAGACGATGTCCCCCATGGTTTTCTTGGCCTGGTCCCCGGCCAGATGGGGCAGCAGGTCCCCCACGGTGAACTGGGGGTCCCCCGGGTCCTCGCCGATGCGCACGGTGACGGAGGTGCCGTCCCGGAGGATCACCACCCCGTGAAGGGCCAGGGGGATGGTGGTCCACTGGTATTTCTTGATGCCCCCGTAGTAGTGGGTTTTCAGGTAGGCCATCTCCTTGTCCTCATAGAGGGGGTTCTGCTTTAAGTCCAGGCGGGGGGAGTCGATGTGGGCCGCGCCGATGACCGCCCCCTCCCCCAGGGCCTTCCGGCCGATGACCGCCAGCATCAGGGACTTGCCCCGGTTGTTCCGGTACACCTTGTCCCCGGGCTGGAGCTTCTCTCCCCGGACCAGGGGCCGGAACCCGGCGGCCTCCGCCAGGCGGATGGCGTAGCTGACGCACTCCCGCTCGGTCTTGCCCTCGTCCAGGAAGGTCTTGTAGCCCTGGCAGTAGGCCTGGATCAGGGCTTCCTCCCCCTCCGCCAGACGGTCGTAGCCGTTGGTGGGCTGGAAAAACAGGGCCTTCTTTTTCTGCTGGGCCTCTGTCTGTGTGTTCTTGTCCATGTCAGTTCTCCTTTATAATCTCCCGGAAGAGCTTTTGGGCCCGCTGGGAGAAACTCTCTACTGTATCGCTCTCCGTGCTCTCCAGGGTATAGTCGCAGTGCGCCTGGAACCAGGCGCTGGGCTTCTGGGCGGCCACCCGCATCCGGGCGTATTCCTCGGAAATCCCCTCCCGGGCCATGATCCGCTTCACCCGCAGCTCCTCCGGGGCGGTGATGGCCACGGTGCAGTCGCAGTAGGCGGACAGGGAGCTGTCCACCAGGGCGATGGCGTCAATGGCCGCGGCGGGGCGGCCCTCCGCCCGGGCCTGGGCGATGCGGCGGCCGGTCTCCTGGTCTACGTACTTGTGGGTGATGGCGTTCAGGTCCGCCAGGGCCTCCGGGTCCTGGAAGACGATGCTCCCCAGCTTTTTCCGGTCCAGGACGTTCCCCTGGTACACCTCCCCGAACCGGGCGGTGAGCTCCTCCCGCATGGGGGCGCTGGACACGGTCAGGTCGTGGTAGACCGCGTCCGCGTCAATGATGCAGCCCCCTAAGTCCCGGAGGGCGTTTAACGCCGTGGTCTTTCCGGCTCCCGTGGGGCCGGTGATGCCGATTACCTTCATCTTAGTCCAACCCCTTTAAAAAATCCAGGATTTCCTGGGCGGGGATGCCCCCCTCCCGGAGAATCCGGGGTTCCTCCCCGGTGAGGTCCACAATGGTGGACTCCACCCCAACAGCGCAGGGGCCGCCGTCCAGGATGCCCTCAATGTGGCCGTCGAAGTAGTCCAGCACCTCCTGGGCGGTCCTGGGGGCGGGCTGGCCCTCGGGGTTGGCGGAGGGGGCCGCCAGAGGAGCCCCCAGGGCCTGGATGAGGGCCTGGGTCATGGGGTGGTCCGGGCAGCGGACCCCCAGGGTGTCCCCGTCGGCGGTGACCATGGAGGCAACGGTTCCGCTGCTCTCCAGAATCATGGTGAGGGGGCCGGGCCAGTAGGTCTCTGCCAGCTTGTAGGCTGCCTGGGGGATGTTCTGGGCGTAGGTCTCCACCATGTCCATGCCGGTGACCAGGATGCTCAGGGGCTTGGACATGTCCCGCACCTTGGTCACATACACCGCCCGGACGGCGGCGTTGTCCTCGGCGTGGACGGCCAGGCCGTAGACGGTTTCAGTGGGAACGGCCACCATGGCCCCCCTCTTCATCCGGGCGGCTGCGTCCTCCACGGTGTCCATGGTGTATCGAATGGTGTTCAGTATGCCTTTCATGGTTCGGTTTCTCCTTTGCTTGGTTCCCTTTGCTGGTGGAGGGCCAGGGCGTCCATCAGCTCGTCCAGGTCCCCGTTCATGACGCCGTCCAGCTTGTAGAGGGTCAGGCCGATCCGGTGATCGGTGACCCGGCCCTGGGGGAAGTTATAGGTGCGGATGCGCTCGTTGCGCATCCCCGTTCCCACCTGGCTGCGCCGCTGGCCGGCAATGGCCGCCTCCTGCTCCTGGACGGCCCGCTCATACAGCCGGGCCCGGAGGATGGACAGGGCCCGGTCCTTGTTCTTGTACTGGCTGCGCTGATCCTGGCACTCCACCACCGTCCCCGTGGGGAGGTGGGTGACCCGGATGGCAGACTCGGTTTTGTTGATGTGCTGTCCCCCCGCGCCGGAGGCACGGAAGGTGTCGATCCGCAGGTCGGCGGGGTCCAGGTGAAACTCCGCCTCCTCCACCTGGGGCAGCACCGCCACGGTGCAGGTGGAGGTGTGAATCCGGCCGCCGGACTCGGTCTCCGGCACCCGCTGGACCCGGTGAACGCCGCTTTCATGCTTCAGGCGGCCGTAGACCCCTTCTCCTTCCACCAGGACAGAGATCTCCTTAAAGCCCCCCAGCTCGGTCTGGTTCACCCCGGCCAGCTCCAGCCGCCAACCCTGGCGCTCTGCGTACATGGCGTACATCCGGTAGAGGCTGGCGGCAAAGAGGGCCGCCTCCTCGCCCCCCACCCCGGCCCGGATCTCCAGGATGACGCTCTTGTCGTCCGTGGGGTCCTTGGGCACCAGTCGGGCCTTCAGGGCTTCCTCCAGCTGCTCCAGCTTCTCCCGGGCCGGGTCCAGCTCCTCCTTGGCCAGGTCCCGGCACTCCGGGTCGGCCAGAAGGGCCTGAAGCTCCGCCACCTCCCGGGCCTGGGCCTGGTACTGGCGGAAGGTCTCCACCAAGGGGACCAGCTCCTTCCGCTCCCGGGTGAGGGCAGCCAGAAGGGCCGGGTCCCCGTAGGTCTCCGGCTGGGCCAGCTGGGTTTCCAGCTCCTCCAGGCGCAGGGCCAGCTTGGTCAGCTGCTCCTGCATTCAGCCGTCCTGCTCCGGGGCCGCGTCCGCTTTGCTCTCTGCCTTTTCGGCCGCTTTGGCGGCCTTCTTCTCCTCGGCCTCCCGGCGCTCGTAGTCGGCCAGCATGGCCTCGAACTGGTTCATCATCATGGAGTACTCAAAGGCGGCGGTCTCGGACTCGCTCATGGGGCCGATCTCCTCCTCCATCTCCTTCTGGAAGGCCTGGTCGTCCTCCACCTCGTTGAGCTCGCCGGCGGCAGCCTTTTCGTCCATCAGGTCGAAAAGCTCCTTCATTTTTTCTTCGGTGGTCATTTCCTTCTTCTTTTCGGTTTCAGCCATGGTCGTTTCTCCTTTTTGAATTTCGTTCTATGTTTCTCAACTGCACAGTACTCCCTCTGGGGGAGCTGGATTTGGGCCGCGCATTCTTCGCTCTTCCAGTGGTGCAGCCCTTTCCGCGCGTTCGCCCTCTCAGTCAGCTTCGCTGACAGCTCCCCCAGAGGGGGAGCCAAGGGATTTAAGAGACCCCTTCTTCCGCCTGGATGGCGGTGGAGAGGGCCTCCCACTGCTCCATGAGCTGGTCGTACTCGGCAGCGTAGGCTGCCTCCTGGTCCATGAGCTCCTGGAGCTTCTGGTAATCTGCCCCGGCTTCCTCCTTCTGGGCGGCCAAGTCCGAGAGCAGCTGATCCAGCTTCTCCATCCGCTTTTCCGCAGCGGCCAGGTCCTTTTTCAGCTGCTTGGTGCCCCCGGGGCGCTTGGGCTTTTCCTTTTTGGGCTTCTTTTCCTCCTTGGGAGGCGGGGTCAGGGTCTTCTGCCGCTCCCGCATGGCCTGGTAGGCGGCGTAATCCCCCTTGAAATCGGAGATCTTCCCCCCCTCCAGGGTCCAGATTCGGGTGGCGAACCGGTCGATGAAGTACCGGTCGTGGGAGACGAACAGGAGGGTGCCCTGGTAGTCCTCCACCGCCTCCTCGATCCACTCCCGGGACTCTAAGTCCAGGTGGTTGGTGGGCTCGTCCAGGATGAGGAAGTTCACCTTCTCGTCCATGAGGATGCACAGCCGCAGGCGGCTCTGCTCCCCGCCGGAGAGGACGGACACGGTTTTGAACACGTCCTCCCCCTGGAAGAGAAAGCCCCCTAACCGGTCCCGGGCCTGCTGGGGGGTGCAGTTGGCCTCCTGGAGCATGGTGTCGAACAGGGTCAGCTCCGGGTGGGCAAAGCGCACCTGCTGGGGCAGGTAGCCGGTTTTCACCGTGAGGCCCTTGCGCACGGAGCCTCCGTCGGCAGGCTCCTCCCCCAGGATGATTTTCAGCAGGGTGGACTTGCCGGTGCCGTTGTCCCCCAGAAGGGCGATCCGGTCCCCGTCCTCCACCCGGAGGGTCACCCCGCCGAAAAGGGTCTGGCTGCCGAAGGACTTGTCCAGGTCCTTGATCTCCAACAGATCGTCGGCGTGAAACTCCGCCTGGCCGAACTTGGCCCGGAGCTTTTTGTTTTGGGTGGGCCGGGCGGTGCCCTGCATCCGGGCCATCCGCTTTTCGATGGAGAAGGCCCGCTTGTGGAGCAGCTCCGTGTTGTGCTCGTGCATAGCGCGCACGGTGTCTGACAGGCGCTGAAGCTCGGCCTGTTCCTTTTTATACTGGCGCAGCTGCTCTAAGTACCGCCGCTCCTTTTCCACGGCGTAGAAGGAGTAGTTGCCGGCGTAGAACGCTGCCTTGCCGTCCTTCAGCTCCACCACCCGGGAGATGGTCTTGTCCAGAAAGTACCGGTCGTGGGAGATCACCAGGACGGTGCCCTTGTAGGTCTTGACGTACTCCTCCAGCCACACGGTGGCGTTTAAGTCCAGGTGGTTGGTGGGCTCGTCCAGCAGCAGAATTTCCGTGTCCACCAGGATGAGCCGGGCCAGGTTCACCCGGGTCTTTTCTCCGCCGGACAGGTCGGCAAACTGCTTGTCCCGGAAGGCCCGGTCCAGGCCTAAGCCGGCGCAGATCTTCTCCAGCCGGGTCTCCATCTCGTAGCCGCCCCCGGTCTCGAAGGCCACCTGGAGCCGGTCGTACCGGGCCAGCAGGTCCTTGTCTCCCCCGGACAGCCGGTGGGACAGGTCCTCCATCTCCTCCTCCATGGCCCGCAGGTCGTCGAAGGCGGTGCGGAGCACGTCCTCCACCGTAAAGCCTGCCGGGTACACGGGAATCTGGGAGATGAGGCCCAGACGCTTGCCGGGGGCGATGATCACGTCCCCGCTGTCCGCCCGCTCCTGGCCGGTGAGGATGCGGAAGAGGGTGGTCTTGCCCGCGCCGTTGCGGCCCAGGATGCCCACCCGCTCCCCAGTGTCCACCTGGAAGGACAGGCCGTTGAGCACTGGCTGGCCCAGCTCATATTCTTTTACTAAATCTCGTACCGCTATTTCTATCATGGATGGCTTCCTTTTGGGCCGGACCAAATATTTTTCCCCTCCCGCCGGGTTTGGGAGTGGCGCGGACCGGCAAAGTGTGATATGATATGTCAAAAATCTATGTTGACTCCCGCCCTCTGGGCGGAAAACTATGTACAAACAGGAGGCATTCCCGCTATGATCGCACTGCAATGGCAGGACCAGGTCCTGTCCCTTCTGGACCAGTCCAAGTATCCCCAGGAAGAGTCCTGGATCACCTGCACCACCGTGCAGGCTGTGGCAGAGGTCCTCTCCTCCGGCGCTGTTCAGGAGGAAAAAATCGCCGCTGTGGCCGGGGCCTATGGCTACTGCCTGGCCGCGCTGGCCCACCAGGACCAGCTGCAGACCCCCGCCTTTGACCAGGCCCTGGAGGAGGCCAAAAATCTGCTTCTCTCCAGCCGCCCCGGCAGCCGGGATCTGGCCGCCGCCATCACCTTTATGGAACATCCCCCGGAGGCCTACACCAGGAACGTGGACCGGCTGACCACCCTTCTGGCCACCGCCGTCACCTTCGACCGCCAGCAGGTGGTGGCCGACCGGAACACCTGCCGCAACGGCACCGACCTCATGGGCGACGGCACCCGGGTGCTGCTGCGCACCGACCGGGGCGCCTTCCACTCCGCCTCTCCCAGCGGAGCCCTGGGCATTGCCCGCCGGGGCTTTAAGCGGGAGGTGCTGGAGCAGGTCACCCTCTGCGAGGGCCGTCCCTCCCTCACCGCCGCCAATCTGCTGGCCCGGGAGCTGGAGAAGGACAACGTCCCCTGCACCCTCATCCCCGACCACGCCGCCGCCACCTTCCTGGCCCGCCAGGGGGCCCATCTGGTGCTCACCGACGGCATTCTGGCCGCCAAGAACGGGGACCTGAAGGCTCCCGTGGGGACCTATGAGCTGGCCATCGCCTGCTACTTCCACTCCATCCCCTTCTACGCCGTGCTGAACGCCGACGATGTGGATCTGGCGCTGGAGTCCGGCGCGGCCTTCGGCCAGGAGGAGGGAGATCCCGCCGTCCTTACCGCTGGCCTGGGCGAGAGCGTCCAGGGCTGGACCCCCGCCTACGATGTGGTGCCCGCCTTCCTGATCACCGGCATGATCACCGACCGAGGCATCGCCTGCGCACCCTATGAGGAGACCCTGGACGAGATGGTGAAGCACACGCCGAAGAAAACGATCATCAATTTTGACACCTGATTTCCGCCGCGCATGCCGCCGGAAACCATCATCTTATCTTCTTTCGCCGCTGCGGCAGCGAAACTCTGCGAGGCTTTTGCGCCGGGCTGTTTTCAGCCCGGCGTTTTTTTACGGTTTTGCCAGGCGCTTGACCTCCAGGACCAGCTCCTCGAAGGCCATGCCCCGGGAGGCTTTGGCCAGGATCACCGCCCCGGGCTTCACCAGTTCGGGGAGGAAGGCCTTGGCCTCCTCCTTGTCCTTGGCGTAGATCACGTTGGGGATGGAGGACTGGCAGGCCGCGTCGTACAGGTTCCAGGCCAGGTCCCCCACGGCCACCACCGCGCTCAGGTTCCCCAGGCTGCCGGCAAACTCGCCCACGCTCCGGTGAAGCTCCGGCCCCAGGTCCCCCAGCTCGAACATGTCCCCCAGGATGGCCACCCGGCTGTCTCCCCCGCTCTGGGACAGCACCTCCAGGGCCGCCCGCATGGACTGGGGATTGGCGTTGTACGCGTCGTCCAGGATGGTGACCTCTCCCTGCTTAATCACGTTCATCCGCATTTTCGTGGGGACGAAGGCCCGGATGCCCTGGGCCAGCTCCTCCCCGGTCATGCCGAACTTCTCCCCCACGGCGCAGGCCATGAGGACGGGGTAGATCATGTGCCGCCCCAGGGCGGGGACGGTCACGGAAAACTGGGTTTTGGGAGTTTTTACCGTGCAGGACAGGCCCTTGGACCCCAGCTGCTGGATATCCCTGGCCTCGTAGGGGGGCTGGCCCTTCTCCCCGCAGAAGAGGATGGAGGGGGCAACCTGCCCCTCCAGGGTGCGCAGCAGGGGATCGTCCCCGCTCAGCACCGCCAGATCCTTTTCGGTCATGGGGCCGAAGATTTCGCTCTTGGCCTTGAGGATATTCTCCCGGCTGCCCAGGTTTTCAATGTGGGCGTCCCCGATGTTGGTGATCACCGCCACGTCGGGGCGGACAATCTGGGTGAGGTAGTCGATCTCCCCGAAGTGGTTCATCCCCATCTCCAGCACGCAGATCTGGTCTTTGCCGGTGAGCCGGAAGAGGGTCAGGGGAAGGCCCAGCTCGTTGTTGAAGTTCCCTTCGGTTTTCAGCACCCGGTACTTCACCCCCAGCACCGCGGCGATCATGTCTTTGGTGGTGGTCTTGCCCACGCTGCCGGTGACGCCGATTACCGGGATGGGGAACCGGTCCTTATAGGCCCTGGCCACCTGGCCGATGGCCTGCATGGTGCTGGGCACCCGGATGTAAAACTTCCCGGGCAGCAGCGCCTCCGGCACCTCCTCGGTGAGGCACCCGGCCGCTCCGTTTTCCAAAGCGCCGGTGATGTACCGGTGGCCGTCGGTCTGCTCCCCCCGCAGGGCCACAAACAGCGCCCCGGGGTGAATGGCCCGGCTGTCGGTCTCCACCGACGTGACCGCCGCCTCCAGGTCCGTCCAGGACCCCAGAAGGGTCCCGCCGGTAGCCGCCAGCAGCTGCCTGACTGTCATAGGTTCCATAGTCCGCCTCCTTGCGCGGTTTGTCTCGTTACTTTCCCGCCTTGCGGGCCGCCAGGGACTCGTCAATGATCCGCTGGCACAGGTCCTGGTAGCCGATGCCCACGGCGGCGGCCTCCTGGGGCACCAGGCTGGTGGGGGTCATCCCCGGCAGGGTGTTGATCTCCAGGAACCAGGCGGTGCCCTCCTGGTCCACAATGAAGTCCGTCCGGGAGTACACCGAAAGGCCCAGGGCCTGGTGGACGGTAAGGGCTGCCTGGCCCACCTTCTTCTCCCACTCCGGGGGGATGGGGGCGGGGCAGATTTCCTCCGCCGCCCCGGGCTGGTACTTGTTCTCATAGTCGTAAAAGCCCGTCTTGGGGATGATCTCAATGGAGGGCAGGGCTTTGTCTCCCAGGACCCCCACCTGGATCTCCCGGCCGGCCACATACTGCTCCAGCACGCAGCGGCCGCCGAACTTCAGCTCCTCCAGCAGGGCCGCGTGGAGCTCCTTCTTGGTGTGGGCAATGGCCACGCCGATGGAGGAACCGCTGTCCACAGGCTTGATGACGCAGGGCACCCGGGTGGTGCTGGTGAGATGGTCCACGTCCTTTTCCGTGTAGTCCACCCGCTTCCAGCTGGGGGTGTTCACCCCCAGGTCCGCGATGAGCCGCTTGGTCAGGTCCTTATCCATGGCAATGCCGGAGCCTAAGTAGCCGGAGCCGGTGTAGGGGATGCCCAGCAGCTCCAGGGCGGCCTGGACCCGGCCGTCCTCCCCGCAGGCGCCGTGGAGGGCCAGAAAGACGATGTCCGCCAGGCGGCACAGCTCCAGCACGCCCTGGCCGAACAGGCTGGGGCTCTGCCACTTCCGGGCGGCTTGGACCTCCGCCAGGTCCGGGGCGCGGGGGTCCACCCGCTTGCCCGCGTCGGAGATGGGGGCGCGGAAGTAGTCCTCCAGAGGCCCGTCATAGTCCTCCAGACCGAAATACATATCCACCAGGGCCGCCTGGTGGCCCATGTCCCGCAGCGCCTCGGCAATGAGGGTGCCGGAGGAAAGGGACACGTTTCTTTCCGGGCTCAGGCCGCCGGCCAACACAACGATTTTCATAAGAAAGGCCCTCCTTTCTGGAGCTCAGCTTCCCCGGGCTCGCCCGGGGAAAAAGGGATATAAGGATAGATTCGTATTATACCACATCGCACCGGAAAACTCAACTGCGCGATGCCCCCTCCCATTGGAAGCGGGAACGGTAAAAAAACGAGCGCACCGGATTCGGTGCGCTCGTTTTTCATTACTCGCAGGAGTAAAAATTAGTCTGCAAAGCCCAGAGCCTTGGGATCGGTCTCGCAAGCGTCCTCGCAGCCGCCGCAGTCGATGCACTCGGAAGTGACGACGCAGACGTCCTTGCCGTTGACGTTGCCTTCAACGATAGCGCCAGTGGGGCATTCTTCGATGCACTTCTTGCAGAAGGTGCACAGTTCGGGGTTGATAGCATAAGCCATGGGTAGGTACCTCCAATTAATTTTTCTTGGCACATATGATTGTACCACATCTTTTCAAAAATGCAATTCTAAAATCACAGAAAAATGTTGGTTATTTTTATAGTTTTCGGGCATGATTTTTATGGATTTTGTCCACGAAAACCACATTGGAAGGAATTTCTCTATGCAAAACACCTTGAAACCCCCTGTCGAGATGGGCAGTATCACCCCCGATCTGGAGGGCGCGCCCGTCTCGGACAGCCACGAAAACCGAAGCCAATCTGTCATATTGCCCCCTCCGCCCACCACGGAGGCCCATGGAGAGGAGGATGCCCCATCAAAACCGTGACCTTTACTCCCCGGGCCCAGGCCGCCCTGGAGGCCGCCGGGGTCATCTCCCAGCGGCTGGGCCATGACTACGTAGGCAGCGAACACCTGCTCCTGGGCCTGCTCCAGCAGCCCGGCTCCGGGGCGGCCCGGCTGCTCACCGGTCTGGGCCTCACCCGCCGGGGGCTTCAGGCCAAGCTGGTGGCTGCTGTGGGGGCCGGGTCCCCTCTCCCCCTGCCCCGGGTGATGACCCCCCGGCTGGAAAAGATCGTGGAGCTGTCCGTCAGCGAAGCCCTCCGCCTGGGAAGCCCCCAGGTGGGAAGCCTGCATCTGCTGCTGGGCCTGCTCCGCCAGGGGGACGGGGGCGGGGTGGAGCTGCTCACCCAGGCGGGGCTGCACCCCAACCGGCTCTACCGCCAGACTGCTGCCTCCCTCAGCAGCTCCGGCGGGTCCTACTCCTCCCGCTCCCGCAGCGAGAGCGACTACACCCCGCCTCCTTCCGCCGCCCCCACAAGGCTGCTGGACCAGCACACCCGGGACATGGTTCAGCTGGCCTGCCGGGGGACCTACGACCCGGTCACCGGCCGGGAGGAGGAGATCCGCCGGGTGATTCAGATTCTCATCCGCCGGAGCAAGAACAACCCCCTGCTCCTGGGGGAGCCGGGGGTGGGCAAAACCGCCGTGGCCGAGGGCCTTGCCCAGCAGATGGCCCTGGGTCAGGTCCCCGACCAGCTCCGGCAGAAGCGGCTGCTGGCTCTGGATCTGCCCTCGGTGGTGGCGGGCACCAAGTACCGGGGAGAGTTTGAGGAGCGGATGAAGAACATCCTGGGGGAGATTCACCGGGCGGGCAACGTCATTCTCTTCCTGGACGAGCTGCACACGGTCATCGGGGCGGGCAGCGCCGAGGGGGCCATTGACGCGGCCAACATTATTAAACCCGCCCTGGCCCGGGGAGAGCTCCAGCTCATCGGGGCCACCACCACTGAGGAGTACCGGCGGTTCATCGAAAAGGACGCCGCCCTGGAGCGGCGCTTCCAGCCCGTCCGGGTGGAGGAGCCCAGCCAGCAGGACGCCCTGACCATCCTGGAAACCCTCTCCCCCCGGTACAGCCACCACCACGGCCTCACCTTCACCCACGACGCCATGGAGGCCGCCGTGTCCCTGTCGGTGCGCTACCTCCCCGACCGGCGGCTGCCGGACAAGGCCATCGACCTGCTGGACGAGGCCGCCAGCCAGGCCAGGCTCCAGGCCCTGGACCCGCCGGAGGACCTGCGGGCGCTGGAGGCCCGGGTCCGCCAGGCCGCCCGGGAGCGGGACGAGGCCATCGCCGGCCAGGACTACGAGACCGCCGCCCGGTGCCGGGACGCGGAGAGCGACTTTCGCCGGGAGCTGGAGACCCAGCTGGGCCGTTGGCGGGCCGGCCGCCGGGAGCCGGTGGTCTCCGCCCGCCAGGTGGCGGCGGTGGTCTCCCAGTGGACGGGCATCCCCGTGAGCGACCTGACCCAGAAGGAGCGGGACAAGCTCCTGCACCTGGAGCGGGACCTGGGCCGACGGGTGGCCGGGCAGGAGGAGGCGGTCCGGGCAGTGGCCCGGGCCATCCGCCGGAGCCGGGCGGGGCTGAAGGAGCCCAACCGGCCGGTGGGGTCCTTCCTCTTCCTGGGGCCCACCGGGGTGGGCAAGACCGAGCTGTGCAAGGCTCTGGCCCAGCTGCTCTTCGGCAGGGAGGAGGCCCTGCTCCGGTTCGACATGACCGAGTTTTCCGAAAAGCACACCATGAGCCGCCTCACCGGCTCCCCGCCGGGGTATGTGGGCCATGAGGAGGGGGGCCAGCTCACCGAAGCCGTCCGCCGCCACCCCTACTCGGTGCTCCTCTTCGACGAGCTGGAAAAGGCCCACCCGGACGTGTGGAGCCTGCTGCTGCAAATCATGGAGGACGGGGTCCTCACCGACGCCCACGGGAAGCGGACGGATTTCCGCAACGCGGTGATCGTCATGACCTCCAACGTGGGGGGCGACCGGCTGGCTTCCGGGACCCCCCTGGGCTTTGCCGGGGGCGGGGACCAGGCCGCCGGGAAAGCGGTGCTCCAGCGGGAGCTGCGCCAGGTGTTCCGGCCGGAATTTCTCAACCGGCTGGATGAGATCATCCTCTTCCACCCCCTGGGGCCCCAGGAGATGACCGCCATCACCAGGAAGCTGCTGGAGGACTTTGCCCGGCGGCTGGCCGGGCAGGGGGTGGACTTTCTCCCCTCGGAGGGGGCGGTCCGCTACCTGGCCCGGAAGGGTCTGGACCCCCGGTACGGGGCACGGCCCCTCCGCCGTCTCATTCGCACCCAGGTGGAAAACCCCGCCGCCGAGTTTCTCCTCCGGGAAGAGGTGGAGGCGGGAGGGACCCTTTACCTGGAGGAGAAGGACGATGGGCTGGTGCTGACCTGCGGAGCGTAAGTTTTCCCCAGCGTTGGTTGGTAGGGGCGGATAGCATCCGCCTGGGGAACGTCACGATGCCCCGGACCCCCTGTAGGGCGGGGGCTTGCTCCCGCCCTTTGGGTAGAGGGACCCTCCAGGTAGGTGTGCGCCCTCTGCACAGCACGCCCAGTGTGCGCACTGGGTGTCAGTCAGCGCTTCGCGCTGCCAGCTCTCCCAAAGGGAGAGCCAAGGGGTTTGGGGAATCCTCAGCGCCTGTCTGCCTCGTTTTTAGACAGTTTTCCTCATCCGTCAACGCCAAATCCTTTTCTGCCACAAGTTTTCTGTTGTCTTTCGACCGTCTCTACGGTATAATAATGTCAACTGAATAAACCGCTTTGCGGTTTATTCGCGCGGCAGCAGCCGCGCAATTCCATAGAAACGGCTCAAAGGAGCCGTTTTTATGGAATCCAGACATTGTTACAATACGTATTTCCGCTGGAGCGATGCAGCGCTCCAGCGGAAGGTGCAAGATTTTTGGACAAAATTGTCCAAAAGCCTTGCACCTGAACAAAGCCGAAAGCCTTGGCTTTCAAGACTTTCGGCTTTGTTCAGTACGCATTATAATATAGCACAAAGCGGATTCATATTATTTTATAGGTAGAAAGAAGAACTTTCCCTTTTTGAGGTGAAACCATGGCACTGCGAATTGGCATTGACATCGGCTCCACCACCGTCAAGGTGGTGGTGCTGGATGAACAGAATAAACTTCTCTTCCGCTCCTACGAGCGGCACTACTCCAAGGCCCGGGAGCGCACCTGCGAGACCCTCCGGGATCTGCGGGGGCTTCTGGCCGGGCAGCAGGTCCGCCTGCTGATCACCGGCTCCGCCGGTCTGGGCGTGGCCAAGGCCAGCGGCCTGGACTTTGTCCAGGAGGTCTACGCCACCGCCGCCGCCGTCCGGGAATTTATCCCCGGCACCGACGCGGTCATTGAGCTGGGGGGCGAGGACGCCAAGATCATCTTCTTCGGCGGCACCCTGGAGGAGCGGATGAACGGCTCCTGCGCCGGGGGCACCGGCGCCTTTATCGACCAGATGGCCACCCTGCTGAACGTCTCCGTGGACGAGCTGGACGCGCTGTCCTTAAAGCACGAAAAGATCTACCCCATCGCCTCCCGCTGCGGCGTGTTCGCCAAGAGCGACATCCAGCCCATCCTGAACCAGGGGGGCCGGAAGGAGGACGTGGCCGCCTCCATCTTCCAGGCGGTGGTGGACCAGACCGTGGCCGGTCTGACCCAGGGCCGGGAGCTTACCGGCAAGATCGTCTTCCTGGGAGGCCCCCTCCACTTCCTCATGGGCCTGCGGGAGCGGTTCGTGGACACCCTGAAGCTGGACAGCGAGCACGCCATCTTCCCCGAGGACGGGGACTGCTTCGCCGCCATCGGCGCGGCCCTGTGCACCGAGGACTCTGCCCACCTTCGCTCCTATGAAGAGCTGCTGGATCTGCTGGAGCACGCGGCCACCAACGCCTCCCCGGTGGACACCATGCCCCCCCTCTTCACCGACCCGGCAGACTACGAGGCCTTCGCCGCCCGGCACAGCGCCATGACCGTCCCCACGGTGGACCTGGCCGGGTACACCGGGGACGCGTACTTAGGCATCGACGCCGGGTCCACCACCACCAAAATGGTGCTCATCGACCCGGACTGCAACATTCTCTACGCCTTCTACCACTCCAACCAGGGCAACCCCGTGAGCATCGTCCGGCCCCAGCTCCAGGAAATTTACGCCCAGTGCGGGGACCGGGTCACCATCAGGGGGGCGGCGGTCACCGGCTACGGAGAGGACCTCATTAAAAACGCCTTCTCCTGCGACCTGGGGCTGGTGGAGACCGTGGCCCACTTAAACGCCGCCCGGCACTTCACCCCCGACGTGGACTTTATCATCGACATCGGCGGCCAGGACATGAAGTGCTTCAAGATCCGCAACGGGGCCGTGGACTCCATTTTATTAAATGAGGCCTGCTCCTCCGGCTGCGGCTCCTTCATCGAGACCTTCGCCAAGGCCCTGGGGTACACCATCGCGGACTTCTCCAAGATGGGCCTGTTTGCTCAGCACCCGGTGAACTTAGGCTCCCGGTGCACCGTGTTCATGAACTCCTCCGTGAAGCAGGCCCAGAAGGACGGGGCCTCCATTGAGGATATCTCCGCGGGCCTTTCCATCTCCGTTGTGAAAAACGCCATTTACAAGGTCATCCGGGCCGCCAGCGCCGACGACCTGGGCCAGCACATCGTGGTCCAGGGGGGCACCTTCCTCAACGACGCGGTGCTCCGCTCCTTCGAGCAGGAGATCGGCCGCCAGGTCACCCGGCCCACCATCGCCGGGATGATGGGAGCCTACGGCGCGGCCCTGGCCGCCAAAGAGGCGGGGCTGGAGAAGTCTGCCCTCCTCTCCCCCGAGGCTCTGGCCACCTTCACCCACGAGGCCCGGCCCGCCACCTGCAAGGGCTGCACCAACCGGTGCTCCCTCACCATCAACAAGTTCGACGGGGGCCGCCGGTTCATCTCCGGCAACCGCTGCTCCGTGCCCCTGGGCCAGCCCAAGGCGGACATCCCCGACCTGCTGAAATTCAAGTACGACCACCTGCGCTCCCTCCAGGGCAAGGGCCAGGGAGACGGCTCCCGGGGGAAGGTCGGCATCCCCTTCGGGCTGAACATGTACGAAAACCTGCCCTTCTGGTTTGCGCTGTTCACCAGCCTGAACTTTGAGGTGGTCCTCTCCCCCGAGTCCACCCGGAGCCTGTACATCAAGGGCCAGCGGACCATCCCCTCGGACACGGTCTGCTACCCGGCCAAGCTCCTCCACGGCCACATCATGGCCCTGCTGGAGGAGGGCATCGACACCATCTTCTACCCCTGCATGTCCTACAACTTCGACGAGGGGGTCTCCGACAACCACTACAACTGCCCCGTGGTGGCCTACTACCCCGACCTGCTCAGCGTGAACATCCCCGCCCTGGCCAAGGTCCGGTACATCCACCCCAACATCGGCATCCATCGCCCCAAGGACTTTGAAAAGAAGGGGGCCGAGCTGCTGGAGAAGGAGTTCGGCGTTCCCCGGCGGGAGAGCGTCAGGGCCATCCGCCGGGCCTACGCCGCCTACGACGACTACCGGGCGCTGGTGCGCACCAAGGGCCAGGAGTACATCGACTACGCCCGGGCCAATGGCAAAAAGATCCTGGTGGTGGCCGGCCGGCCCTACCACATGGACCCGGAGATCAACCACGGCATCAACGACCTGATTACCTCCTTCGGCTTCGTGCTCATCACCGAGGACGCGGTGTTCCACCACATGTCCAAGCAGCCCCGGCACGTGCTGAACCAGTGGACCTACCACGCCCGGATGTACAACGCCGCCCGGTACGTCTGCACCCAGCCGGACATGGCCTTTATCCAGCTGGTGTCCTTCGGCTGCGGCGTGGACGCCATCACCACCGACGAGCTGCGCTCCATCCTGGAGGAGGGCGGCGACCTGTACACCCAGCTGAAAATCGACGACATCTCCAACCTGGGCGCGGTGAAAATCCGCATCCGCAGCCTGATGGCCGCCCTGGAAGCCCGGGACAAAGAGAAGGAAGGAGGGCGCTGACATGGCAAAGCTGGAATACGACAGCACCGGCCGCCTCCTCTTCACCGAGGAAATGCGGAAGGAATACACCATCCTCATCCCACAGATGCTCCCGGTCCACTTCGGCCTCTTCGCCAAGCTCCTGGAGCGCACCGGCTACAACGTAGCCATCCTTAACAACGACAGCCGGTCCGTGGTGGACAACGGCCTGAAATACGTCCACAACGACGCCTGCTACCCCGCCCTGCTGGTGATCGGCCAGATGATCGACGCCATCCAGAACGGGGGGTATGACCCCCACAAGGTGGCCCTGCTCATCACCCAGACCGGCGGCGGCTGCCGGGCCTCCAACTACATCCACATGCTGCGCAAGGCCCTGGAAAAGGCGGGGCTGGAGTATGTGCCCGTCCTCTCCCTGTCCTTCGGCCTGGAGAAAAACCCCGGCTTCCACTGGACGGTCTCCCTGATCCGTCAGCTGATTTACGGCATGATGTATGGGGACCTGATTATGAACGTGGCCAACCAGGTGCGGCCCTACGAGGTGAACAAGGGGGACACCACCGCCAAGGTGGAGCACTGGATGAACGAGCTGCTGGACCGGTTCGACCGGGGGGACGGCATGTCCCGGAAGAAGATGAAAATCATCCTGGACGAAATCTGCGCGGACTTCAAGTCCATCCCCGTGGCGGGAGAGCCCAAGGTCCGGGTTGGCGTGGTGGGCGAAATCTACATCAAGTTCTCCTCCCTGGGCAACAACCAGCTGGAGCAGTTCCTTCTGGACGAGGGGGCCGAGCCGGTGGTGCCCGGCCTCACGGACTTTCTCATTTTCAAAATTTACAACCGGGTCTCCGACGTGGAGATGTTCGGGGGCAGCAAGCTCAAGGAGGCCGTGTGCAAGTTCTTCATGGGCTACGTGGAAAAATGTCAGCTGGACATGATCGACTCCCTGAACAAGGCGGGTTTCCGTGCCCCCGGCACCTTCGCCGACCTGCACAAGCTCGTGGGCGGGTACTTAAACGACGGCTGCAAGATGGGCGAGGGCTGGCTGCTCACCGCGGAAATGCTGGAGCTCATCCACAGCGGCACCCCCAACATCGTCTGCGCCCAGCCCTTCGGCTGCCTGCCCAACCACATTGTGGGCAAGGGCATGATAAGGGTCCTGAAGGACGACTACCCCGACTCCAATATTGTGGCCGTGGACTACGACCCCGGCGCCACCAAGATCAACCAGGAAAACCGCATCAAGCTCATGCTGGCCAACGCCAAGCGGCTGGCCGAGGAAGAGAAGAAGGCCCAGCCCGCCGAAGCGGTTTCCGCGGGATAACCCCTCTCAATTTGAATTTATTTCCTGCAAAATCCCCTGGCGGTTTGTCCGCCAGGGGATTTTCTCGGTTTTTCACGAAATTTTTGCAGGAATCCCACCGCTTTTTGTGTTGTCTTTTTGTTGCCTTTCGGCACAGAATGTGGTACTCTTCTTTTCGCGGAACCGCAAAACCGAATAGGCCCGATGAACCTTCGAGAATCGCCCGGCGAAACTGGAGGGGGAGGGATCTCTGGAGAATCTCATTGAATTGAGTGCCGAAGGTGCAAGGCGCAAGCCGAATCTCTCAGGCAAAAGGACAGAGCAGCCCATCGCCCTTCCGGCGGTGCCTGTATGTCTCTCTCCAGAGCCTGCTGACCAACGTCAGCCGGCTCTTTATTTTTTGAAAAAACGGAGGCATCATCCCATGGACACTTTGCTGCACGCGGTGCAAACCATCAACTTTTATCTCTCGGACTACATTCTGGTGATCCTGCTGGTGGGAACCGGCATCTTCTTCTCCATCCGGACCCGGTTCGTCCAGGTCCGCTGCTTCGGCCAGGGCATGCGCCAGGTCTTCGGCGGCTTCTCCCTGCGGGGCGGCCGGCAGAAAGGCGGGCTCAGCTCCTTCCAGGCCCTCACCACCGCCATTGCCGCCCAGGTGGGCACCGGCAACATCATCGGCGCCTGCGGCGCCATCCTGGTGGGCGGCCCCGGGGCCATCTTCTGGATGTGGATCATCGCCTTCTTCGGCATGGCCACCATCTACGCCGAGGCCGTCCTGGCCCAGGAGACCCGGGTGGTCCAGCCTGACGGCTCGGTAGCCGGCGGACCGGTCTACTACATCAAGCGGGCCTTCCGGGGTAAGCTGGGCTCCTTCCTGGCCGGGTTCTTCGCCGTGGCCATCACCCTGGCCCTGGGCTTCATCGGCTGCATGGTCCAGTCCAACTCCATCGGCTCCACCTGCTCCACGGCCTTCGGCATCCCCGCCTGGGTCATCGGCCTGGTGGTGGCCGCCGCCTCCGCCTTCGTCTTTCTGGGGGGCATCCAGCGGGTGGCCTCGGTGACGGAAAAGCTGGTGCCCATCATGGCCATCCTCTACCTGGTGGGAGGCCTGGTGCTGCTGATCCTCCGCCTCCCCTACCTGCCGGAGACCGTGGGCATGATCTTCAAGTACGCCTTCTTCCCCCAGGCCATCATCGGCGGCGGGCTGGGCTACGCCTTAAAGACCGCCATCAGCCAGGGGGTCAAGCGGGGCCTGTTCTCCAACGAGGCCGGCATGGGCTCCACCCCCCACGCCCACGCCATGGCCAAGGTGGCCTCCCCCCACGAGCAGGGAATTGTGGCCATGGTGGGTGTGTTCATCGACACCTTCCTGGTGCTCACCATGACCGCCCTGGTGGTGATCTCCACCCTCTACGCCGGGGGCGGACCCCTGGCGGGCGGGGCGGCTCAGGGCATCGACAAGACCAACATGGCCCAGCTGGCCTTCTCCTCGGTGTTCGGCACCGGGGTGGGCCGCGCCTTTGTGGCCCTCTGCCTGCTGTTCTTCGCCTTCTCCACCATCCTCAGCTGGAACTTCTTCGGCAAGCTGAACGTGGCCTGGCTCTTCGGGGAAAAGGCCACCAGGGTCTACTCCGCCCTGGCGGTGGTGTTCATCTTCCTGGGCTCCTGCCTGTCCAACGACCTGGTGTGGGAGCTGTCCGACCTGTTCAACCAGCTCATGGTGATCCCCAACGCCCTGGCCCTGCTGGCTCTGGCTCCCCTGGTGGCCGCCGCCGCCAAGGCCGGGAAAAAATAACCCCGTCTCTCCGCCCCGAGGCCCCTTCGGCCCCGGGGCGAAGCTGTTTGGGGATAAAAAACAACCGCCCTTCTTACCGGCTGGGGAACCGGATGAGAAGGGCGGCCTGGGCGCCGGGGCAGTCCTCCGGGCAATGAGGACCGGCCAAAAGCGCCGTCACAAAAAAGAGAGAATCGGAAATTGATGTTGGTATTGTAACATTGCCATTGCCTTTTCGGAAGATAGATTATATAATGAGGACATTAGTTTTTCTAATACCCCAGAAAGGAGGGCTTCCGCCATGGACCAGCGAAAGCTCCGCACCCTGCTGACCACCCTGCGCACCGGCAGTTTCAGCAAGGCCGCCCTGGAGCTGGGCTTCACCCAGTCCGCCGTGACCCAGATGATGAACGCCCTGGAAAACGAGCTGGGCTGCAAAATCCTCGCCCGCAGCCACAGCGGCGTGCGCCTCACCCCCGATGGAGAGGCCCTTTATCCCCTCATTGTGGAGGCGGAGGCCGCCCTGGCCCGCCTGAGCAACCAGGCCAAAGCCCTGGCCCAGGAGGGCCAGGTGACCATCCGCATCGGCTCCTTCGCCAGCATCTCCCACACCTGGCTGCCCAAGGTCCTGCGGGACTATCAGAAAGCCCACCCGGGCACCACCTTCGACATCCGCATCGGCACCGACAAGCTCCCCCGGTGGCTGCTGGAGGATCAGATTGACCTGGCCCTGGGGGACGCCCACCGGTGCCAGTCCTTCCAGTGGTACCCCCTCATGGACGACCCCTACTACGCAGTGCTCCCGGAAGGGCTCATCACCGACGGCCGCACCTCCATCACCCAGGAGGCGTTCGCCCAGTACACCCTCATCATGGCCCCCATGAACGCTCTGGACGCTCACCTGACGGTTCTGTCCGACCGGCGGATCAACGTCTCCAGCGACGACGACTCCACCATCCTGTCCATTGTGGCCCAGGGGTTAGGCGTTACTGCCATGCCCCTTTTGAGCCTGCGCAACACCCTGGAGGACCTGCAGACCATGAAGCTGGAGCCCGTCCCCAAGCGGGTGCTGGGGGTGGCCCTTCCCAAGTCCCCCACTCCATCTGCGGTTTCCTTCGCTGCTTTTCTGCGGAAGCAGTTTGCTTACGCGCCCTGAGCAGGCGGCGCCTGCCGGCGGGGACCCCCTTTCGCTGGAGAAAGGGGGCGGAAATTGCAAGCGTCTTTTTTCGTCACCCTGTACACCCAGTCTCCTAACCCGCCCAAAAAAACAAGAAAGCCCCGGAACAAACGTTCCGAGGCTTTTCTGGTACGGTAGGAGGGACTCGAACCCCCGACCTACTGGTTCGTAGCCAGTTACTCTATCCAACTGAGCTACTACCGCATGTCGTTCTCTCGCTGACGACTTTTAGATAATATCATACCCGCCAGCAAAATGCAAGCATTTTTTTACTTTTTCCAAAAAAATTTTTAACGGGGAGGAGCCGCCCCGGAAGGACTCCGGAGCGGCTCCCACAGCCTATGGGCGGACAAGCCCGCCGTCTATGGTACGGGACTCAGCAGCCGCAGCCGCAGTTGTTCCCGCAGTCACAGTTGTTCCCGCAGGTATTGTTGTTGTTTCCGCAGCAGCAGAAGAGCAGGATCAGGATCAGAATGATCCACAGGCAGCCGCTTCCACCCCAGCTATTGTTATTGCAGCACATAAACAAGAACCTCCTATCCAAAATGGAGACCGACTGGCGATCTCAGTCCATCTTATGCGGCAGGTTCCCGGATGTGCGCTGTCATGGGGTCTTTCCCCGGATGGTCAGGGTGGTCTTGCAGCACAGGTCCTCCAGGTCAGACAGGGTGGCGGCGGGGATTTTCAACGCCCCCTGGCACTGGGGGCAGGTCAGCTCCACAGAGCTGTAGTTCACCTTCATCTTCCACTCCCGGCAGCCGCAGGAACAGGAGATCCCGCCCCGCCGGCCAATGTCCCGGATCTCCCCCAGGACCTCCTCCATCACCAGGTCGTTGAGGAAGGTGCCCTGGGCACCGGCCTGGGCCTCCAGGGCGTCCACCGTCTCCTCCAGCCGGCGGGTGGCGGCAAAGACGGACTCCTCCTGGCCCACATAGCAGCAGTCCAGGCCGGAGTTGGCGCAGGAAAAAGCCAGGGTTTTCTCCCGCAGGAAGGCCTGGGTGGAGCAGGTCACCGTGTGCTCCTCCTCGCAGAAGAGACAGGGCACCGTCAGCCGCACCTTGTCCCCCATTATGGCCACGTCCACCCCGGACTTTCCGCAGGGACAGGGAAGCCGGCTGCCCGAAGCGGCCAGCTGGAACGCCGTTCGCTCCAGAATCACCGGCTGCCGGCACACCGGACAAATAAACGCGATGGATCGCTTTGCATCTTCCACCATAAGCTCTGCCTCCGTTCTTGTTGAGATCGTTTGTTGCCCCCATTATAGCACGTTCAGGGGCAATGGAACAGAGGAAATTTTCCTGGGGGAAGGCCTGCCGGCGGGGCCCTCCTTCCCCGCTTTTTGGGACTTGTCCCCCCCTTTGGCCTGGCGGAAAAACAATTTACAAAAAATTTTCAAGAAAGGTGTACGTTTGCGTACACAAAACCGGGGTTTTTCACCCTATATGGAGGGAACTTTTTTCCTCCTAAATTTTCTGCGGGAGGTATCCTATGACACGCGATGAAAAACAGGCCCGGTGGGACTCCATCAACCACGACATCGAAACCCTGAAGCCGGAGCACAAGCTCACCGGCTTTCTTCCCCTGCCCCGGTCCATGCTCAACTGGGGGCTCTCCTCCACCGCTCTGGTGGTCTACGCCATGCTCCTGGACCGGGCCACCCTCAGCCGGAAAAACGGGTGGCACGACCCCTGCGGGGTCTTTGTGGTCTACCCCAACCAGAGCCTGGCCCTGGACCTGGCCAAGTCGGTCTCCGCCATCAAGGACGCCCTGCGGGCCCTGGAGCGGGCGGGGCTGATTCTCCGCTGGCAGGACCAGGCGGGCCGGGCCAACCGGATCTACCTCCGGGTGCCCCCCTTCACGGTGCAGAAGCCCAGGGAGCAGGTTTTCCACAGCCCGGGCGGTTTTCCCTCCGGGTACCCGGACAGCATGCCAACCGGGACCCAGACAGCATTCTGCCCGGGGCCGGTCGGTTTTCCGCCCCCGAACAAAACAACATAACAAAACCCAGGGAACAAAACCATGCTCCTCCTGTGCGCGCGCGGGAGAGATTTGGCCCCATGAACGGCGGGAGCAAGCCCCCGCCCTACGAGCAGGATTTTATTTGCGGGCGGGGTGGATTGAAGGCCAGGAAGAGGAGGGCACCGGAGAGGAAGGATAGGAAGAGGCCGGTCCAGGAGCGGGCCGCCATGACCTTCACGGCAAGAAGGAACATCCACTGGGGCAGCCAGCCCCCAAGGGCGCCGCCCACCAGGCCGCCGTAGCCTGCCAGCAGCGCCAGGGCCAGAACCAGGCAGACCCGTTTTCCCGGCTTCTTCAGGGCAAGGTTCCAGCGCAGGCCGCCCAGGGACAGGGCAAAGGCCCCTGCCCCCAGGGCCATCAGAGGCCGGTACGCGTACCCATAGAACAGGCTGACGGTCATAACATAGGTCCGGGTCTCCGCCTGGGCCAGGGGGAGCAGCACCCACCGGGCAATCCCCCACAGGGCCAGGAGCGCTCCCCCCAGAAGGACGGTCACCAGGGCCCGGCGGCGGGAGGGTCCCGGCCTGGGCTGGGGGCCGTAGAGCAGGGCCGTCACCTCCGTGTCCAGGGCGGCGGCGATGGCCTCCAGCTGCTCCAGGTCGGGCCGGGAGGTGCCCCGCTCCCAGTTGGACACCGTCTGGCGGGTGACGTACAGCTTCTCCGCCAGCTGGTCCTGGGTCAGCCCCTTTCCGGTGCGCAGCTTTTTGATGTTGGTTCCGATGGTCATGGTTCTCACCTCGTGTTCAGGATACCAAAGGGGGCAAAAAAAGTCACGCAAAGAACCTTTGCGCGACTTTTTTCTCTCAAAACAGGGACATTTGGCTGGTTTCCGGCATGGAGCCCAGGGCTCCGGCGGCCCGGAGCTGCTCCACGTGGGTCTTGGACACCTTGGGGCAGGCGGCCAGCAGCTCTTCCTGGGAAATAAAGTGCCGGCCCGCCCGGTTCTCCACGATCGAGATGGCCGCCGTCTCCCCCAGGCCGGGGATGGCGGTGAAGGGGGGCAGCAGGGAGTTCTTCTCCGGGTCCATGATAAACTTGGTGGCGTCGGACCGGTACAGGTCGATGGGCTCGAAGGTGAAGCCCCGCAGGTAGAACTCGTAGCACACCTCCAGGGTGACCATCATGTCCTCCTCCACGGCGGCGGCGTCCTTCTCCTTGGCGGCGATCTCCCGCATCTTCTGCTGGCAGACCTCCATGCCCCGGCACATGCAGGTGGCGTCCAGGGCCTTGGCCCGGATGGAGAAGTAGGCGGCGTAGAAGGCCAGGGGCCGGTGGACCTTGAACCAGGCGATGCGGAAGGCCATCATCACGTAGGCCACCGCGTGGGCCTTGGGGAAGAGGTAGCCGATCTTGGCCAGGGACTCGATGTACCAGTCGGGGACGTTGTGCTCCTGCATGGCCTCCTCCCAGCCGGGCTGGAAGCCACCCTTCTTCACCTTGCCCTTACGAACCGCCTCCATGATGTCGAAGGCCATTTTGGGCTCCACCCCCATCTCCATGAGATAGAGCATGATGTCGTCCCGGCAGCCCACGGTGGAGTCAACGTCGGCGGTGCCGGACAGGATCAGCTCCCGGGCATTGCCCAGCCACACGTCGGTGCCGTGGGAGAAGCCCGACAGGCGGACCAGGGTGTTGAACTTTTCCGGCTGGGTGTCCATGAGCATCTGCCGGGTGAACTTGGTGTTGAACTCCGGCACCGCCACGGCCCCGGTGGGGCCTAAGACGGGGTCGTTTTCATACCCCAGGGGGGCGGAGTTGGTGAAGATTTTCATGGTGTCCGGGTCGTCCAGGGGGATGGTCTTGGCGTCCACCCCGGTGAGGTCCTCCATCATGCGGATCATGGTGGGGTCATCGTGGCCCAGCATGTCCAGCTTCAGGAGGTTATCCTCCATCTTGTGGTAGTCGAAGTGGGTGGTGATGATGTCCGTGCCCGTGTCGTCCGCCGGGTGCTGGACGGGGCAGAAATCATAAATCTCCTTGTCCTGGGGAATGACCACCATGCCCCCGGGGTGCTGGCCGGTGGTGCGGCGCACCCCCGTGCAGCCCAGAGCCAGGCGGTTTTCCTCCGCCTTGGTCACCTGCAAGCCCCGGGCGGCCAGGTACTTTTTCACGTAGCCGTAGGCGGTCTTTTCCGCCACGGTGCCGATGGTTCCCGCCCGGAACACGTGGTTCTCGCCAAACAGCTCGAAGGTGTATTTATGGGCGTTGGCCTGGTATTCCCCGGAGAAGTTCAGGTCAATGTCGGGGACCTTCTTGCCCCCGTAGCCCAGGAAGGTCTCGAAGGGAATGTCGAAGCCGTCCTTCACATACTTGGTGCCGCAGACGGGGCAGACCCCGTCGGGCATGTCCGCGCCGCAGCCGTACCCCTCCCCGGCGGCAAAGTCCGAGTGCTTGCAGTTGGGGCAGCGGTAGTGAGGGGGCAGGGAGTTGACCTCGGTGATGCCCGAGAGGAAGGCCACGATGGAGGAACCAACGGACCCCCGGGAGCCCACCAGGTAGCCGTGCTCCAGGGAGTTCTGCACCAGCTTCTGGGCGGACATGTAGATCACGTCGTACTTCCGCTCGATGATGCCGGGCAGCTCCAGCTGGATGCGGTCCTTGACGATCTGGGGCGGGTCCTCCCCGTAGAGCTCGTGGGCCTTGTCCCACACCAGGTTATAAAGCTCCTTGTCGGAGTTTTCCAGCTTGGGGGCAAACAGGCCGTCGGGCAGGGGCTTTACGTTGTCGCACCAGGAGGCCACCAGCTGGGTGTTGGTGACCACCACCTCATAGGCCTTCTCTTTTCCCAGGTACTGGAACTCCTCCAGCATCTCCTCCGTGGTGCGGAAGTACAGGGGGTTGGGGGCGTCGGCGTCGTCAAAGCCCTTGGTGTCCAGGAGAACGTGGCGGTAGGCCTCGTCCTCGGGGTCTAAGAAGTGCACGTCCCCGGTGGCGCAGACGGGCTTGCCCAGCTCTTCTCCCAGGCGGACCACCGTCCGGTTCCACTCCTTGATCTGCTCCCAATCCCGGGCGATGGTCTTGCCGTTCTTGTCCGGCCGGACCATGAAGCCGTTGTTGGACAGGGGCTGGATCTCCAGAAAGTCGTACCAGGAGGCGATGCGGCACAGCTCCTCCCAGTCCTTCCCCCGGATGATGGCCTGGTACAGCTCCCCCGCCTCGCAGGCGGAGCCTAAAATGAGGCCCTCCCGGTTGGCGTTGATCTGGCTTTTGGGCATGATGGGAAAGCGCTTGAAGAAGTCCAGGTGGGCCAGGGAGATGAGCTTGTACAGGTTCCGCAGGCCGGTCTGGTTCTGGGCCAGGACGATGAGATGCTTGGGCATCCGCTTGGCCTTGCCCAGGGAGCTGGTCTTGGCCAGGGCGCCGTTCACCTGCTGGAGCTTGTCCGCCCCCCGGTCCCGGAGCATCTGGATGAAGGGCACCAGCATGTAGCCCACCATGGCCGCGTCGTCAGAGGCCCGGTGGTGGTTGAAGTCGGGCAGGTTCAGGTGGCGGCAGACGATGTCCAGCTTGTACTTGCCCAGCTCGGGCAGCAGGTTCTGGGCCAGGGGCAGGGTGTCCAGATAGGTGGGGGTGAAGGGAATATCATACCGCTTGCACCCCTCCCGGATAAAGCCCACGTCAAACTCTGCGTTGTGAGCGGCCAGGGGGCGGCCGGCGGCAAAGTCCAGAAAGGCCCGGATGGCCTCCTCCTGGGTGGGAGCGCCGATGAGCATATCGTCGGTAATGCCGGTGAGCTGAATGATCCGGGGGTCCAGAGGGCGCTGGGGGTCGGCAAAGGTCTGAAAGCGCTCCTTCACTTCCCCGTTTTCCAGGATCACCGCGCCGATCTCCGTGATCCGGTCCTCGGTGCGGCTGAGACCGGTGGTCTCCAGGTCAAAGCAGACGATGGGGCCGTCCAGGTCCTGGTCCTGGGGGCCGCGGACGGTGAGCTTTTCGTCCACGTCGTTGATGTAGTAGGCCTCGGTGCCCAGCAGGGCCTTGATCTTGCCCCCGGCGGCGTTCCAGGCGTCCGGGAAGGACTGGGCCACCCCGTGGTCGGTGATGGCGATGGCCGGGTGGCCCCAGGAGATGGCCCGCTTCACCACGTCCTTGGTGTCCGTCAGGGCATCCATCAGGGACATGCGGGTGTGCAGGTGCAGCTCCACCCGCTTTTCCGGGGCGTTGTCCTTCTTCACAAACTTCTCCGCCGTCTCGATGATGAGGGGCTCTAAGACCATGTCGTTGTCGAAGCGGTTTAGGTTCAGGCGGCCGGAGATCTTCAGGTGCATCCCCTTCTTGACCCCGTCCACAATGGGCTGGCCCTCCTCCCCGGGCATGAACTTGCTCACCCGGATGGAGGAGGTGTAATCCGTAATGTCGAAGCTGATGACCCAGGCGTTGCGCTTTTTCAGCTCCCGGTGCTCCACGGCGAACACGTCCCCCTGGACGGTGACCACCCCCATGTCCAGCTCCAGGGTGTTCATGGGGATGGGCTTTTTCTTGATCTGCCGGGTGCCGAAGATCCGCTTGGAGGAAAAGCCCCGCTCGGCCTCGTGGGCGGTCATGGCCTCCTGCATGGCCTTCCGGCGGAGGGCTTCCGTCTGCTGGAACAGGCGCTCCTGCTCCGACACAGGGGGCTCCTCCGGGGCGGGAGGCTCCGGCTCGGGGGGCGGGTCCTCGGGAAAGGGGACCTCCTCCTGGCAGCAGGCGGGGGGCTCGGGGGCCAGGGGACGCAGGGTGACCCGGGTCAGCTGGTAGAGCTGGGCCAGGTCTGCCTCCACACGCTTCAAAAGTGCCCCGTCGGGGAGGACGGGACACAGCAGGTCGGCTTCTATGGTGCGGGCGGCGCTGTCCAGCACCGCCCCGGCCACCAGCCAGGTTTCCAGAATCCCGTAGAGGTCCGGGTCCGGCTGGTAGGGAGAAAACAGTTCAAAAAAGGGCAGGTTTTTCTCTGGCATGGTGGGTTCCTTTCTGTACAGGGGAGCAATTGGGTGGAGAAACCCTGGGGGTTGGACGGACGTTTGGGGAAACTGCCGCGTTGGCGGCGGGGTCAGGGGACCCCGCCCTACGGGGGCGTCTTACGGGATCTCGTCAATCAGGGCCATGAGCTCGTCCAGCAGGGCCTCCTGGGGGACCTTCTTCACCACCTGGCCCTGGCGGAACAGGATGCCGAAGCCGCTGCCCCCGGCGATGCCCACGTCGGCGGCGGAGGCCTCCCCGGGGCCGTTGACCACGCACCCCATCACCGCCACGGTGATGGGCTTCTTCACGTCTTTCAGGCGCTCCTCCACCGCCCTGGCCAGGGGAATCAGGTCGATTTTGGTCCGGCCGCAGGTGGGGCAGGCGATGAGATCCGGGCCGTCCTTCCGCAGGCCCACGGCCTTGAGAATGTCCTTGGCGGCGGTGATCTCCTCCACCGGGTCGGCGGTGAGGGTCACCCGCAGGGTGTCCCCGATCCCCAGGGCCAGAAGGCCGCCGATGCCGGCGGCGGACTTGAGGGTTCCCATCCGGGTGGTGCCCGCCTCGGTGACCCCCAGGTGGAGGGGGTAGTCCGACTGCTGGCTCATGAGCTGATAGGCCTGCATGGTGATGGGCACGCTGGAGGACTTTAAGGACACGCAGATATCGTCAAAGTCGTACCGGTTTAACAGGGCGATGTGCCCGAAGGCAGAGTCCACCAGGGCCTGGGGGGTGACGCCCCCGTACTTTTCCAGCAGGGGCTTTTCCAGGGAGCCCCCGTTGACCCCGATGCGGATGGGGATGTTCTTCCGGGCGCAGGCGTGGGCCACGGCCTTCACCCGCTCCGCGTCCCCGATGTTGCCGGGGTTGATGCGCACCTTGTCTGCCCCGGCCTCGATGCACTCCAGGGCCAGCTTGTAGTTAAAGTGAATGTCCACCACCAGGGGCAGGTCGATCTGCTCCTTGATGGCCCCCACCGCCTTGGCGGCGGCCATGTTGGGCACCGCCACCCGGACGATCTGGCACCCGGCGGCGGACAGGCGGCGGATCTGCTGCACCGTGGCCTCCACGTCCTGGGTGGGGGTGTTGGTCATGGACTGAATGGGCACCGGCGCGCCGCCGCCGATGGGCACGCCTCCCACGAGAATTTGTTTCGTCATCGTCAGTTCACCAGCTTTAAAATGTCGCTGAGGGTAATGACCGCCATCAGCATCAGCAGAAGGACAAAGCCCCCCGCGTGTAAATAGGCCTCATACTTGGGGTCCAGGGTCCGGCGGGTGAGAAGGTGATACCCCTCCGTCACCAGCAGGAAGAAGATGCGCCCCCCGTCCAGGGCGGGGATGGGCAGCATGTTCATAATGGCAAGGTTGATGGCAATGAGGCCGATCACATAGCACACGTTCTGTAAGCCCGCGGCCACGCTGCCCCCCTGGCTGCCCGCTTCGCCCAGGTAGGACACAATGCCCACCGGGCCGGACATATCCCGCAGGCCCACCTGGCCGGTGACCAGCATCCCCAGGCTCTGCCACACCGCCCGGGCAAAGTAGAGGCAGGTGTTCCAGCTCTGCTTCACAACGCCGGGGAAGGTGGCGGTCTCGGTGTCGAAGTACAGGCCGTACATGGTCACCGTCTCGCCGTTCACCGTGTATTCCTGGGGGTTCAGGGGCAGGCCGTTCAGGGTGACCTTCTCCCCGTTCCGCTCCACCACCAGGTCCTTGGGGCCTTCCCCGGCGGCGGAGAGATAGGTGGACACGTCGGAATAGACCCGGACGGTCTTGCCGTTGATTTCCAGAATGCGGTCTCCGGGCATGAGGCCGGTCTCCCCGGCGCAGGGGAAGCCCTCCATAAAGTCCCGGACCACGGGCACGGCGTAGCTGCCGGCGGCGGTGAAGAGGATCACCACCAAGAGAAACCCCGCCACCAGGTTCATTGCCGACCCGGCGGCCAGGATGATCAGCCGCTTCCAGGGGGCTTTCCGGGAGAAGGCCCGGGGATTGTCGCTCTCCCCGTCCTCCCCTTCCATGGCGCAGTAGCCCCCGATGGGCAGGATGCGCAGGGCGTACAGGGTCTCCCCCCGCTGCCTGGAAAACAGGGCGGGACCCATGCCGATGGCAAACTCGTTGACCTGCACGTCCAGGGCCTTGGCGGCGAAAAAGTGCCCCGCCTCATGGACGGCGATGAGCAGGCCGAAGAGGAGAATGCCGATGATGATATAGAGCAAATTGGTCACCTCGCGTGGGTTGGGTGTTTGAGCGTGATTGGGCTTTGCAGACTTCTTGGCTCTCAGTCTTCGGGCCTGCGGCCCGAATCCAGCTCCCCCAGAGGGGGAGCTAAGGGGTGGGATCAGTTGGCTGCGCAGAAGTCCTCTGCCGCTTCCCGGGCCAGCTTGTCGGCCCGGCGGATGGCGTCCAAAGTATCCGCTTTCTCCCGGGGAACCACGTCCAGGGCGTGTTCCACCGCCCGGGCAATGTCCAGGAAGCCGATCTTCTCCTCCAGGAACTGAGAAACCGCCACCTCGTTGGCCCCGTTCAGGATGGTGGGGGCGGTGCCCCCCTCTTTTGCCGCCTGGATGGCCAGGGCCAAACACCGGAAGGTGTCCAGGTCCGGCTGGGCAAAGGACAAGCTCCCGCAGGAGAACAGGTCCAGCTCCCGGGCAGGTCCGGGGACCCGGTTGGGCCAGAACAGGGCGTACTGGATGGGCAGGCGCATGTCCGGCGCGCCCAGCTGGGCAATGACGCTATGGTCACAGTATTCCACCGCCGAGTGCAATATGCTCTCCCGGTGGATGAGAATCTGGATCTGCTCCGGGGGAACGGAGAAGAGAGACATGGCCTCCAGCAGCTCCAGCCCCTTATTCATGAGAGTGGCCGAGTCGATGGTCACCTTGGCCCCCATGGACCAGTTGGGGTGCTTTAAGGCCCTGGCGGGGGTGACGGAGGCCAGCTCCCGCCGGCTTTTTCCGAAGAAGGGCCCCCCGGAGGCGGTGAGGAGGATGCGCTTGACCTCCTTCCCGTGGCTGCCTTGCAGGCATTGGAAGATGGCCGAGTGCTCCGAGTCCACAGGGACGATCTCCGCCCCCTTCTCTTTCGCCCGGGCCATCACCAGGGGACCGGCGCACACCAGGGTCTCCTTGTTGGCCAGGGCCACCCGCTTGCCCGCGTCAATGGCGGCCAGGGTGGGCTCCAGCCCGGCGATGCCCACCAGGGCGGTGACCACAGTATCCGCCTGGGGCAGGCTGGCCGCGGCCTTCACCCCCTCCTCCCCGGCCAGGACCCGGATCTCTGTGTCCGCCAGGCGCTGCTTCAAAGCAGAGGCGGCGGCAGAGTCCGCCGCCGCCACCAGGTGGGGATGAAAAATTCGGGCCTGCTGCTCCAGCAGGTCCACGTTTTTATGGGCTGCCAGGGCAGCCACAGGGACCCCACAGGTCTCGGCCACGTCCAGGGTCTGGGTGCCGATGGAGCCTGTGGAGCCCAAAATAGAAATCGCTCGCTGTTTCATATGCTTTGCCTCGTTACGCGCTGAATGCCGGGAGCCAATGGATGAGCAGCTCGATGAGGGGCGCGCAGAAAATCACGCTGTCGAACCGGTCCAGCACCCCGCCGTGGCCGGGGAGCACATGGCCGAAGTCCTTGATCTTCCGGGTGCGCTTGATGTAGGAGAAAGCCAGGTCCCCCACCTCGGAGATGACGCCGCCCAGGATGCCGTAAACCGCCAGGAAGTAGTAGTTCACGTCCACCTTGGCGATGAAGTGGAAGGCGATGCCGTAGACAATGCACAGCACCACCGCGCCCACCAGGCCGCCGATGGCCCCCTCCACCGTCTTCTTGGGAGACAGGTTGGGGGTGAGCTTGTGTTTGCCCAAGAACATGCCTGTAATCATGGCCGCCGCGTCCGCCACAAAGGGCAGGGCGATGGGCAGAAGGATGTAGCTCAGCCGCATCTGATCCTCCATCATGCCGATGCGGACCACGGAGGACAGGCAATAGGAGATCACAAAGGCAAAGAAAAAGCCCGCACCCACCCGGTCGATCTTCACCCGGAAGCCGCTGGCAAAGGCCTCGGCAAAGACCAGAATCAGGTAGACCAGCAGAGCCGCCAGGGCGGCGTACCGGCTCTCCCCGGCGTACACCCAGAAGGGGATGACAATGGCCAGGATGGCGGTGTACAGGGCGATGCGGGGGTGGTTCATGCCGATGGCGCGGAGGGCCTCATAGGTGCCCACCGCCGCCAGCACCGCAATGAGGGTGGGGGTAAAGGGCTTGGGCAGCAGGAACAGCACCACCAGGATCAGCGGGACCCCTACGCACGCCACAAGGATTCGATTTTTCATAGGAAGGACCTTCCTTTCTCCGTTGTTGCCGGACTTTAAATACCGCCGAAGCGCCGCTGGCGGCGCTGGAAGTCCGCGATGGCCTGGTTCAGAACCTGGGGGCTGAAGTCCGGCCAGAGCACGTCGGTAAAGTAGAACTCTGCGTAGGCCGACTGCCAGGGCAGGAAGTTGGACAGCCGCAGCTCTCCGCTGGGGCGGATCACCAGGTCCGGGTCCGGCACCCCCCGGCTGTCCAGATACCGGGAGAAGTCCGCCTCCGTCAGGTCCTCCGCCTGGACGCGGCCGTCCGCCACGTCCTTTGCCCAGGCCTTGGCCGCCCGGATGATCTCATCCCGGCCGCCGTAGTTTAAGCAGACGTTGATCTGATACTTGGCGTCCACATGGCTGCCCGTCTCCAGGGTCTCCAGGCATAGATCCCGGAGCTCCGGGGGCAGGGCGGTGATGTCCCCCAGAAAGCGGATGCGGAAGCCGTCCTTCTCCATTTTCGCCAGGGCCTCCAGCAGGTACTTGCGCAGCAGGTCCATTATGGCGGAAACCTCCTCCGCGGGACGCTTCCAGTTTTCCGTGGAGAAGGCGTAGACGGTGAGATAGGGAATGCCCAGGTCCCGACAGTGGTAGGCGATGGTGCGGAAGGTCTCCGCCCCGGCGGCGTGACCGGCGGTGCGGGGCAGGCCCCGCTTCCTGGCCCAGCGGCCGTTGCCGTCCATGATGATGCCGATATGCTTGGGCAGGCGGGAAAGGTCCAGCTCGGCCTCCCCCGCCTGGTTGGGATTCCCTTTTTTTCGATTCCAGAATGCCATGGGCCGACCTTACACCATCATGAGCTCGGCTTCCTTCTTGGCGGTGAGCTCTTCGATCTCCTTGATGCGCTTGTCGGTCAGCTTCTGCATCTCCTTCTCGTATTCCTTCAGGTCGTCCTCGGTGATCTCGGACTTCTTCTCCAGGGCCTTGAACTTTTCCATGGCGTCCCGGCGGATGTTCCGGATGGCCACCTTGCCGTTCTCCCCGTACTTCTTCACCTGCTTGGACAGGTCCTTGCGGCGCTCCTCGGTGAGCTGGGGGAAGGCCAGGCGGATCACCTTGCCGTCGTTCTGGGGGTTGATGCCCAGCTCGGAGGTGAGGATGGCCTTTTCCACGGCCTTGAGCAGGGTGCTGTCCCAGGGCTGGATCACCAGGGTGCGGGGGTCAGGGGTGGAGATGCTGGCCACCTGGTGGATGGGGGTCTCGGTGCCGTAGTACTCCACGGTGATCTTGTCCAGCACGCCGGCGTTGGCCCGGCCTGCCCGGACGCTGGCAAAGTCGCTCATGACGACCTCGATGGTTTTCTGCATCTTTGCATCATATTCCTGGTACACTGCGTTCATACTTTCGTTTCCTCCTCTACAATGGTGCCGATTCTCTCCCCCATCACGACGCGAAGAATGTTCCTCGGGTCCTTCAGGGCGAAAATCATAACGGGGATGTGGTTTTCCAGGGCCAGGGACGTGGCGGGCAGGTCCATCACCTGGAGATGGCCGGCCAGAACCTGGTCGTAGCTGATGGCGTCATACTTTACGGCGGTGGGGTCCTTCTTGGGGTCGGCGCTGTACACGCCGTCGATGTTCTTGGCCAGCAGGATGATATCCGCGTGGATCTCCGCTGCCCGCAGGACAGCCGCCGTGTCGGTGGAGAAGTAGGGGTTGCCGGTGCCTCCGGCGAAGATGACCACCTTGCCCTCCGTTAAGTACCGGTCTGCCGCGGCCTGGGAATAGGGCTCGGCCACAGGGCCCATGGCGAAGGAGGTGAGGACTCTGGCAGGCTGCCCCTGCTGTTCCAGCACGTCCTGGAGGGCCAGGCTGTTGATCACCGTTGCCAGCATGCCCATCTGGTCGGCCCGGCTGCGCTCCATTTTGTCGCCGCCGTCCTTCAGGCCCCGCCAGATGTTGCCGCCGCCCACCACCAGGCCCACCTGGACCCCGTGCCGGACGCACTCCTTCACCACGGCGCAGACCTGGCCGATGAAGGCAAAGTCGTGGCCGCGGCCAGGCTCACCCGCCAGGGCCTCTCCGCTGACCTTCAGCAGGACCCGGCGATACTTTGGTTTGTCCATAGTTTGTTAACCTCCCGGCGCCAAGGCGCAGAAATTCAGTGTTTGTTTTATTTTAATATAAATCTCCCGGTTTGCCTAGAGGGTTTTCACAAGTTTTTGAAAAAAAGGCGAAGGGGCAAACGGCGGGAGCAAGCCCCCGCCCGACAGGCGTTGGGGCTTCCTCCGTTCTGCCCTCTCAGTCTTCGGGCCTGCGGGCCCGAAGACAACTCCCCCAGAGGGGGAGCCAAGACGGTTCTGCAAGGATTTTCTTTCTTTCCTTCACCCCGTATTTTCTGAGATTATTTCACGTGCAATTGTTTTTGTGGAATACAACAGCAGATTTTACCAAAATTTCATGGATTTTGTACTTATTTTTGTCATTTTCAAATTGACTTTTTCGTGCTCTGTGTCTAAAATGAAAACGCTTTTAAGAATACTTTCAAAATTGGTCCCCTTTTTCGTCAGAATGCCAAAGGGAGCAAGGAGGGTTTCCCCATGACCCAGCAGACCCTGACCCGGCAGCAGGCGGCGGAGCGCCTGTGCGACTGCTACGCCGGTTACTTCGACATCACCCAATCCCCGGCGGAGGACGCCCCTCTGGTGGCGGAAATGGCCTTTCATGCCCACACCTCCAAATATGTGCTCAGCAAAAAGGCCACTCTGTGGGAGGCCAACAGCCACGAGTACGTCTATCTCTTCAGCGTCCCCCATCTGACCAAGGAGATCTTCTCCGCCTGCGAGGCGCTGGCCTATGACCGGGGCATGGCCCGGGTGGAGCCGGGACCCAACCACATGTATACCTATATTACTGCTCTCTTCCTCTGCGACACCTGCGACCCCGAGGCCCGGACGGCCCTGAAGCGGTGCCGCCACTACAAAAGCTATCGTCTCTCGTATTGGGGCTGGATGGACTTTCACACCGGCCTTGCCGAGCTGAGCACCGGCAAAACCGCCGCCAACCCCAGCGGACACAGCGCAGCACAGACGTTGGCAACAACGCTGTTTCATAAAAAACTGCGATTCAAGAGAAGGGAGAGAACCTATTTATGAATGCTGCATTGTTCCTGATCGTTGGCGTGGCTGTTCTGCTGTTGGGTTATATTTTCTACGGCAGATGGCTGGCCAAGCAATGGGGGCTGGACGATTCCCGCGTCACCCCCGCCCATGAGATGGAGGACGGCAAGGACTACTGTCCCGCCAAGGCCCCCGTGCTGATGGGTCACCATTTTTCCTCCATCGCCGGCGCCGGTCCCATCAACGGCCCCATCCAGGCCGCTGTATTCGGCTGGGTGCCCGTGATGCTGTGGATCCTCATCGGCGGCATCTTCTTCGGCGGTGTCCATGACTTCGGCGCCCTGTTTGCCTCCATCCGCAACAAGGGCCAGTCCATCGGCGAGGTCATTGCCACTGCCATCGGCCCCCGGGCCAAGAAGCTGTTCATCATCTTCGCCTACCTGACCCTGATCCTGGTGGTGGCCGCCTTCGCCTCCATCGTGGCCAACACCTTCAAGGCCACCTTCACCGAGACCGGCGCTCTGGACCTGGCCGCTTCCGCCGCCAACGCCTCCACCGCCATGATCTCCATCCTGTTTATCGTGATGGCCATCATCTTCGGCTTCTTCGTCTACCGCCGCAACGCCCCTCTGGGCGTGGCAACGGTGATCGGCGTGGCCGCCATCATCCTGTGCATGGTCATCGGCCTGAACTGGCATCCCATCTACCTCAGCGGCAACGCTTGGATGATTATCGTGGGCGTGTACATCGCCATCGCCTCGGTCACCCCGGTGTGGATTTTGCTCCAGCCCCGTGACTACTTAAGCTCCTTCCTGCTCTACGGCATGATGATCCTGGCGGTCATCGGCATCATCGGCTGCCACCCCACCGTGGACATGCCCGCCTTCACCGGCTTCGTGGATACCCTGGCCCCCACCGGGACCTCCCTGGGCTACCTCTTCCCCGCCCTGTTCGTCACCATCGCCTGCGGCGCGGTCTCCGGCTTCCACTCTCTGGTGGGCTCCGGCACCACCGCCAAACAGCTGGACCGGGAGCGGGACGCCAAGCCCATCGCTTACGGCGGCATGCTCATTGAGTGCGCTCTGGCCCTGATCTCCGTCTGCACCGTGGGCTACATCTGGTCCTCCTACGCCGCCGGCGAGACCGTGACCCCCACCGTGGTGTTCGCCACCGGTCTGGCCTCCATGTTCTCCAACATCTTCGGCGAAGCCACCTACAGCGTGGTTTACTCCATCCTGATCCTGGCGGTCTCCGCCTTCTGCCTCACCTCTCTGGACACCGCCACCCGTCTGGCCCGGTACATGTTCCAGGAGTTCTTCGTGGAGCCCGGCAAGACCCGGGAGGACCTGACTGGCTGGAAGAAGACCATTACCCAGCCCATCGTTGCCACCATCATCACCGTGGTCCTGGGCGTTGCCCTGGGCATGACGGGCTACGCCAAGATCTGGGCTCTGTTCGGCGCTGCCAACCAGCTGCTGGCCGCCCTGGGCCTGCTGGCTGTGTGCTGCTGGCTGGGCAAGATCGGCCGGAACAACAAGATGTTCTACATCCCCATGTTCTTCATGCTGGTGGTCACCCTGACCTCCCTGTGCTTCACCATCAAGGCCCAGTTTGCCGGCATCGCCGCCGGCGGCCCCGACGTGGTGTGGTTCTGGGTCCGCGGCATCATCGCCATCCTGCTGGTGGTCCTGGCCATCGTCCTGGTGGTGGAGGGCGTTCGCGCTCTGTCCGCCCAGAAGAAGGCCAAGGCAGCCTGACCTTTCCTTTGCTATTTTTCCTATCCCCTTTGATCCTCTTTTATTTGCCAAACGGGACCTGGTGAAAACCAGGTCCCGTTTGGTTTTTTATTCTGTTGACAGGCCGAAGAGGGCTTCCGCGTTCCGGAAGGCGATTTTCTCCTTCTCCTCCTGAGGGATGGGGGCCTGCTCCACAAAGGCCCGCACCCCCTCGTTGCTGAGAAAGGGGCAGTCCGCGGCGTGGAGGATGCGCCCGGCTCCCAGCACCTCCAGGCAGAACCTGAGCTGCGGATAGTCAAACATGCCGCTGGGGGTGACGTATACGTTTTCCCGGAAGGTCTCCGTAATGGTCCGGTCCAGGCCGGTGACCCCCTGGGGCAGGGACTGGTCCAGCCGGGACAGGAAGAAGGGCAGCATCTCCCCCCAGTGGCCGGCGATCAGCCGGAGCCGCGGGAACCGGTCAAAGACCCCCGCCAGGATGGTGCGCAGGATCTGGACCCCCGCCTCGTTGTGCCAGCCCCAGCCGTGCATGGAGAGCCGGGCGCTGACCTCCTCTCCCAGGCCCCCGTAGTAGGGCTCCTGCACCGCCTTCAGGGGTGCGCCGGGGTGGACGAAAACCGGCAGGTTCAGGGCCTCGCAGGCCTCCAGAATGGGCCAGAAGCGCCGGTGGTCCAGAAATTCGCTGTCCCTGGAGGCCCGGCCCACCAGCACCACTCCGTGATAGCCCAGCCCCTTGATTCGCTGGGCCTCCTTCACCGCCTCCGCCGGGGCGGACCAGGGCAGCAGGGCAAAGGCTCCGTACCGGTCAGGATGCCGCTGGACGGCGGCCCAGACATAGTCGTTGGTCTCCCGGACCAGGGCCGGGGCCTCCCCCGGGGGGAGCAGCTGGGACTTCACCGGGCAGGAGAGGATCTGCATGGTGATCCCGTGCCGGTCCAGGTCCCGGATGCGCTGGTCCAGGTCGGTGAACAGCACCGGGTCCGGGTCAAAGGGGCGGCCCTTGATCCGGGCCATGGCCCCGTAGGGTGCGTCCTCCGCCGCGTACTTTGCCAGATGCCGGTGGATGGGCGTGCCGGCAAGGTGCTCTTCTGTGGTGATGATTCTCATGGTTCCGCTCCTTTCCTCTGTAAGGTTTATTATACCCTGGCACGCCGGCGGTGACAAGAGCGCCGGACCTATGGTAAAATAGGAGAAAAAAGGCACCGGGCACGGCCCGGCAGCCCAGACGGGAGGAACGGAAATGTTGTTTTTGAATGCGCAGGAGATCCGCCAGGCGGTTTCCCCGGAGGAGATGATGGCCGCGGTGGAGGAGGCCTACCGCCTGTTCACCGCCGGCCAGTGCGTCATGGCCGACCGAGTGGCGGTCTCTCACGGGGGGCTGTCCATGCTGTACATGCCCTGCTTTGCCGGGGCGTATGTGAGCACAAAAATCCTGGCCTCCTGCCCGGAAAACCCCGCCCGGGGCCTGCCGGCCCTGGACGGGGTGGTTCTGCTGAACCGGGCGGACACCGGGCAGCTGGCGGCCATTCTGGACGGAGCTGCCGTCACCGCCCTGCGCACCGGGGCGGTGGGGGGCGTGGCCGCCCGCCACCTGGCCCGGGCGGACGCCCACACCGCCGGTCTGGTAGGCTGCGGCGTCCAGGGGCTGCACCAGCTGGCCTTTGTGTGCGCAGAACGGGAGATTCACGCCATCTATCTCCGCCAGACCCCGGGACGGGACCTCACGGAATTTATCCGGCAGCTCCGGGCCATGATTTCCCCCCGGCAGCCGGAGATCGTGCTCTGTCCGTCGGCGGATGACGTGCTGAAAAACAGCGACATCGTCATCACTGCCACCCCGTCCCGGCAGCCGCTGTTTTCCGACGACCCCGCCCTGTTCCGGGGCAAGTGCATCCTGGCCATCGGGTCCTGGCAGCCGGACATGCGGGAGATCCCGGACGCCGTCTTTTCCGCGGGGGCGGAGGTGTTCATCGAGCTGCCCTATGCCTGCCAGGAGAGCGGGGACCTGAGCCAGCCCCTGGCCTCCGGCGTTCTGACCCGGGATCGGGTCCGTCTGTTCGGCGACTTCCTGGCGGACAAGGCGGCGGGAACTCCCCCGCCCCTGGGGGAAACCCGGTACTTCAAGTCCGTGGGCATGGGGGTCTTCGACACTCTGGCCGCCCAGGCAATCCTCCAGGCCGCCCGGAAAAAGGGGCTGGGTCAGCGGGCCAATGAATGATAAGGGAGGCTGCAGATATCCTGCAGCCTCCCTTTGCTGCCCATGGCAGACTTATACTAGTTCTATCAAGAACTGCATGAGACGGCGCAGCGTGCGTGAGCACGACGCGCGTGTGCGCAGCACACGGGATTCTTGATTCCACTTTTGAATCAAGAATCAGTATGAACGGTTCAGATTTCTTGCAATCTCCTTGACAACCTCTTCCATGACAATTGGTTTGGACAAATGCCCGTTCATCCCTGCGTCGAAGGATGCCTGAACATCTTCCGCGAAGGCATTGGCGGTCAAGGCAATGATGGGAATCCTGCGGGCATCCGGGCGATCCTCCATGCCGCGGATGGCCGCTGTGGCTTCATAGCCGTTCCGTTCCGGCATCATAATGTCCATAAGAATCATGTGGAAGGTGTCCGGCGGATTCTCGGCAAAAATTTTTACTGTCTCATTGCCGTCGGCGGCTCGGGTCACCTGAATGCCCAGCTCCTCCAGCTGCACCATTGCAATCTCCGCGTTCAGATCGTTATCCTCCGCCAGCAGGATCTTCACGCCCCTCAGGTATGGCCGAACGAAGGGAGGCTCCTGCGTCGGAGCCTTGATGGCATCGGTCAGCTCCAGGGGAAGCTCCACGGTGAAGACAGAGCCCTGACCCTTGATACTCTTCACAGAAATGGCGCCGCCCATCAGATCCACATACCGCTTGGTGATGGCCATGCCCAGACCGGTGCCCTTATAGTACGTCCGTGCGCCGTTTTCCTCCTGAGAAAACGCATCGAAGATATCCTTGACAAATTCCTCGCTCATGCCCACGCCGGTGTCTGTGACCCGATAGCTCACCAGGATGTGCCGGTCATCCCCGCCGGGATGGTAGCTGGCCTCAAAGGTGATGCTGCCGCCGTCCTCTGTAAACTTCACCGCGTTGCTGAGAATATTCACCAGCACCTCCCGGATGCGCACGGAATCGGCAAGCACATAGGGCGTTTCCGGCACGGGCAGACTGGTCCGGAAGGTGAGGTTCCGATCGGCCAGGAAGCCGTACATGATGCTGAGCACCGTATCTGCCACCTCGGTAATATCCACGGGAACCGGCTCGAAGTTTATTTTTCCGCTTTCGATGCGGCTGATGTCTAGCACGTCGTTGATCAGGGTCAGCAGATGCTCGGAGCTGTTTTGGATCTTGTGGAGACAGCTTCTTACCTCCCGCTTGGGGTCCTGTTTCAGCGCGATGTTGGTAAAGCCAATGATGGCGTTCATGGGGGTCCGGATATCGTGAGAAATACTGTTCAGGAAGGTGGTCTTGGCCCGGCTTGCGTTCTCGGCAGCATGGACTGCCTCTTCCAGCTCCTGATGGATCTTCTTGTCGTCGGTACGGTCAGACATCTCCAGAATGAATTTTTTCTCCCCCTGGATGTCGCTGCAAAAGGCCACCACATGGAACCAGCTCACCTGGCCGCTTCGCTGGTGGATGTACTCTCGGTCCCATTCCATCTGCTCGCCGGGGCGGATCTCCGAAAGCTGGTTCAGAACACGGGTGATTTCGTTCTCTCTGGCGAACCCCTCGATCACATGGACATCTTCCCGCACCCGTGCTTCCGGGATGCCCAGAAGCTTTTCGATGTTGGGGCTGACATAATCCACCCGGAGGCTTTGGGCATCCAGCATCAGGAACACATCGTCCACATTCACCGACAGCTTGGAGAACAGCTCGTCACGGGCAAGCAGCTCATGGTCCTTCCGTTTCAGCATCTGCCGGCTTTGCAGAATCACCAGCAGCAGGAGCAGCATGGCCAGGGCAATGGCAATGCCTGCCACCACCATCGTGGTGGCGGACTGGAGCTTGCTCATGCTTGCATTGACCACGTCGGTGGGCACAGCCCCCAGAATGGTCCAGCCCTGAAAACTGGCAGACTCATAGACCAAATAGTAGGGCCTTCCACTGACATCAAACACCATGGCGCCGGAATGGCCTGCCAGAAAGTCCTGGTGCAGGGCGGCAATCTCCTCGTCGGTCAGGCGTTCTGATTGTTCCAGCAGCGCGAAGAAATTGTGGATATCCTTCAGCTCCTGGTTGCCGTTGTCCACAACCACCCGGCCGTCGGCCAGCACCGCAAAGGTGCTGGCTTGTCCGTCGAAGGCAGAAATTCGGAGCGCTTCCACCAGGTCGGAGTTGTTAAAGGTAATGGCAATGGCCTCATAGTCAAAGTCACGGTAGCGGCCCGGGGAGGCGGGAATGGCAAACACGATGATTTCCGGCTGATCCGGGACAACGGAACAGGCGACCACAGGCTGCTTTTCCAGAATCAAATCCCCAAGCTGCTCCCGCAGATCCAGGTAGCCCCGCTGTCCCTCCAGGGTGAGATATTCGCCGTCCCGGGAGATAAAATAGAAATCGGTGAAATTGCTTTCTTCCTGCGCCTGGTTCACATAGGCCCGGATATCCTCTTCCCTTTCCGCCGTCCCCAGGTAAGGCTCCCACATCCGCATACGGCTCCAGTTGATGGAGACCAGATTATGCAGGGTCTGATTGGCCTGATGAAAGGTTTCCACAAGGTGCGCCGTGCTCTCTGTGTAAATCGTCCGGGAGACAAAAGAAAAATAGGAATGGCCGGCCCAAAGGACGCCGGCAGCAAGCACAAGCGTAAGCACCAAAACAATCCATCGCTTTTTCGTGGCACCGCTCTCCTTTCGTCCTGATACGAATTCTTAATAAAAACCTTTGGTTTTTATTAAGAAGGCACCGCGATTCGCGTTGCCCTTTTGTGGCTTTTTGCCACAAAAGCCGTCTCATGCAG
>SFPN01000011.1 GCA_004551945.1 Clostridiales bacterium
GCTGACAGGCCGCACTTACGCGTTTACGCGTCCGCGAAGAACAGAGGGCTTTGCCCGCATGTGAAATACCCCCGGCTTGGCCGGGGGATATTTATTCTGCGCCATTCACCTCTCCCGCTGGGGGAGCTAAAAGAAAACCCCCGCCCGGGATTCGGGCGGGGGTTGTGGGTTTACTGGGAAGAATCAGCCAGCGATGTTCTCGCAGAAGCGGGAGAGGATGGCGGAGACTTCGGCGCGGGTGGCGCTGCCCTTGGGGTCCAGGATGCCGTTGCCCTTGCCGTTGATCAGGCCGGCGTCCACTGCCCACTGGAGGGCGGAGACGGCGTAATCGCTGATGGAGGCAGCGTCGGTGAAGGCGGACAGGTCGGCGGAGCCGCTCACGTCATAGCCCTTGTACTGGGCGTACCGGTAGAGGATGGCGGCCATCTGCTCCCGGGTGATGTTGTTCAGGGGAGCGAAGGTGGTGTCGCTGGTGCCGTTGACGATGCTGTTGGCAGCGGCCCAGGCCACGGCCTCAGCATAGTACTGGCCGGCGGGTACATCGGTGAAGGGCGCCTGGGCGTCGGGGGCGGGGGTGCCCTCCAGACGGTGGAGGATGGTGACGATCATGGCCCGGTTGGTGGTCTTCTTGGGGGAGAAGGTGGTGTCGCTGGTGCCGTTCATGAGGCCCTTTTCGTAGACATACTTCACGTTCTCCAGGAACCAGTCGCCGCTTCCCACGTCGGTGAAGGGCAGGCCGGTTTCGGGATCAGCCGGGGTGGTGGGAGTTTCGGCGCCGGGATCCGTGGTGGGCGGCGTAGTGGGGGTGTCGGTGCCGGAGCTGCCCTCCTCACCCTCGGGGGCCTTGAAGCCCAGGCTGACCAGGGCGGGAATCAGATCATCGGCGGTGAGGGTGCCCAACGCAGCGTTGGGATCGTCGCAGATCTTCAGCTTGGTGATGGACAGGATGCCGTCGCCCTTGTTGGTGATGGTGATGGTCTGCTCATCGGAAGTGCCCTTGTTCAGCACGGTGTAGAACATGTCGGTGCTGGAAGTGAGGGACACAGGAGTATCGTAAAGCTTTTGGTCTTCAACAGTGATTTGGTAAGTGGTTGCGCTATTCAGTGCCTTCAGGCCAACCTGAACCACACGGTTGGTATTAACCTTAAAGACAAGGGACTGCTGCCCCCAAAGATAAATCTCATTCTTCGGGCCGTTGTCCAGGAGGTCAGTTAGATCATCAGCAGAGATAGTGTCATTACCGCTCACAAGAAGGATCTGTGCGTCTTTGGTAGTCTCAGATTTACTGTAAACCTGTCCTGCAACCTGAGATGCATATTCGCTGCTATCAACGTTTACGCTCATCGCAGTGAGGACTTCATCACGCAGTTCAATGAAAGTAGGGTTGTCTTCCAGGTCGGCTTTGTAAACGGGATTGTTCTGATCTGCCAGAGTGCCGTAGACCCGGAAGCCGTCCAGCTTCACGCCATCGGTGCGGTTTGCCTGGTCACTGCCTGCTTTCACGTGGCTGATTTCTACCTTGTAGGTGGCGCGCTCACTGTAGGACAGGGTTGCAATGGGAACATTATAGGCGATCACAGCCTGGCTTGCGGTGAAACTCTCAGTACCAGCTGCCATCTTGGTATCAACATACAGAAGGTCAACCAGAGTACCATCCTTAGTCACCCGAATCATCACGTTGCCAGTCTGATCCGTGCAGTTGGCATAGATGTCCACGCCGGTACCGGTGAATGTAAAGGTGGCTTTGCTGCCGGTAGCGCTGCTGACTGCCTCAGTTCTGTTGGAGGAACCAACAGAATTATACGCGCCGTCATAGCCGTAAACATTAAGTTTTGTATCTTTGGCTTCTGCAGCCTGAGTAGCGGTGCCCTTGCTGCCGGTATCAGTCCAGCTTCCGGTGTAGGAAGCAAAGCCTTCCTCGTAATACACGGTGGTGGCGGGGACGAAGCCGATTCTGACCGTTTGTGTAGTATTATCACTAAAGGTCAGCTTCACGCCGACAGTGGCGGTACCGGTCAACACGGCCTTGGGCTGATAGGTGATGGAGTTATCATTGTTCACAGTTGCGTCGCCGCCGGTGATCTCGACCGTTTTAACATTTTGGGAATTCTCAATCAAGTCGCTCAGGGGCACGTTGACGGGCAGCCCAAAGTCCACCACATACTGCTTGGACAGCTTGGAGCTATCAATGTTGTAGTGCAGGGTCAGGGTCATGCCGTCGGCGGAGAGGTCGGCGCTGACATACTGATACAGGCCGGTCTTATACACATCGGCGACGCCGGGGACGGTGGAAATGTTCTTGTTGAAGGTCTGGTTGACGTTGGAGCTGTTGGTAACATAAGCGTCGTCGTCCAGGGTGAAGGTGCCGCCCGCGCCTTCGGTGGGAAGGGCGGAGGTCTGCTTCAGGCCGTTGTAGAAGGTGATGGGGGTACCGTCGGAGGAGACGGCCACTTCCATGGTGGAGATCAGGGCGCCGCTGGCGCTGTCGTCCACCCAGTTGACGATCAGGTTGGTGTCATAGTGGACGGGCTTCAGATAGATCAGCACCAGCTTGGCGGTGTTGTAGTTGGACCAGGTGATGTTGCTGGTGACACCGTTGACCATGGGGGTGCCGCCAACCGTTTCATCCCAATAGGTGGTCTCGTTGTACCACTGCTCGCCAGCCTCATTGGTGACCTTTTTCCAAGTGATAGTGTCATTTACGCCCCACTTGCCGGTGCCGGACTGGTTGCGGGTACCGTTGGTCACGGTGATCTTGGCGATCTCGTAATCGGAGTTGTTGATGGGGGCCACCAGGCCGATGTCACGATTCTCCCAATAGTTAAACAGGGTGGTGGAGGTGGAGTACATATCCCCTTCTGCGGGAGACACGGTGCCGTCGGGATAGACAACGGCCACGGTCAGGGCCACCTTGTTGTTGTTGTCGCCCTGCTGATTGCTGGGAGCATAGCCCCAGTCCTTCACCAGGGTGGTGATCTCCTTGGTGACCTCGGTGGGCTGCAGCCAGTAGATGACCACCTGATCGGTGCTGGAGATGGTGTTCCAGGTGCCGTCCGCCTCATAGAAATACTGCCAAGAGCCGTTATAGTAGCGGATCCGGTTAAAGTCCTTGCCGGAGCCGGTCTTATCGTTTTCGGCGCCGCTGGCGGTGGTCTGCTTGTTGGAGGAGTCCAGCACGGTGCCCTTCCAGTAGACCACGCTGCCGTAAGCGTAGGTGCCGGTAGCGGGAACCAAGGTGGAGATGTCAACGCCGGCTTCGCCATAAACGGACTGCGCGGAAATGCTCTTGGAAGTCGCGCCATCTGCGGTGACCGGAAGGTTGGTGATCCAGTATTCCACGGTCAGCGGGGTGACCTTGTTCAGGTCTTCCGCGACAACATTGATGGTATAGCGGGTGTTGCCCACGGTGACGTAGGTGGTGCCCACGGCCACGCCGGTGAAGGTCACGGTGGTGGAAGCAGGGGTACCGTCCGTGCCGGACTTGGTGTAGACGGTGATGTTGGGGGTGGTGCTGGTGCTATCCGTCTCCTGAGTGTCAATTTGAGTTACGTTGTTGGTAGAGCTGGTGGTGGAGTAGCCCCAGGTGTAAGTGTAAGTATACCAGAACAAGAATCTCTCACTGCTTCTCTTCGCGTAGACAGGATAATAGTTGGTTCCGTCCGGTGTGTAGTAGTAGTCGGACACAGCCGTCCAGTTATTGTTGTCGGAGCTGATCAGCGTGTTGCAGGTGACGGAGGCCTGGAGGTAGGTGGTGGTTGCTTCGGTCGCATCCGTACCGGTCACCTCAACGGTGGCAATAGAAGGATCCTCCGTCGTATAGGTGCCCGCAAAATTGTAATCGTTGATGGTGGCGGTGGCAGTCCTGCCGGCGGTCACGGTGATAGTAGGTGTGTAAATAACTTCAATAGTCTCACCAGAATCGGGGGCCGTTTCACCGGAATCAGCCGCAAAGTAGGTGGGGTTGTTGGTGGCGAAGGTGGTGAGCAGCCCCGTCACGTTGCTGACTTCCGTGCTGCTGTAGGAAGCGCTGGGGGTGTCGCACCACAGGCAGATCATGCAGCCTGCGGCGGTGGGATCATTGTCGCCGGGAATGTCTGTGCAGGCGGTGTTCTGCACGCCGTTCTGGGCGGTTGCAATGGTGTAGCCGCTGGAGTTGCCAGCCTGCCGGCCCAGGACATAGTACCAGGCGTCGTTGGTGCTGATGATCTTGTGACCCTTCTGAGCCAGGAACGCAGCGGAAGCGGGGCTGTAGTCGGGCCAGCCGGAGGTCCAGTAGGCAATTGCAATATTGGTGTCAAAGATGCCGAAAGAAGTATTGCTGTTGTAGTAAATACCGTCGTTAAAGGCCATGGGGGTCATGCCGGCAGCTTTCACCTGGGCGGCCATGTTGTTGACATAGGTAACAAAGTCGCCATACTCGCCACTGGAAATCAGACCGGCAAAGCCGCTGTTGCTCACGTCGTTCGCGTACTCGTCGCAGCCCATGTTGAAGTAGGTGCAGCCCTTACCGGCAAAGTACTGGATATACTTGTTGACCAGGGCCAGGGTGAAGTTCACGGCGGCGGTGTTGGTCACGTCAACGGTGCGCGCAGAATTGCTATATGCCGGGTTCGAAATACCGACCGCTTCCATGCAGTCCAGAATCGCGTCCATATGTCCCGGCGAATTCAGCAGCGGGATGATCTCGATGCCCTTGCCATCGGCATACGAAATAATGGTACCCATTTCGGACTCGGTCAACTCATTATATGTGCCGGCATTATAATAGGCCTTATTGCCCGCCTGGATGCCGGCCTTCACGGCGTCGCTGGTGTAGGTGGTGTCGTTGGCCGTCACCGACATATCGTCCAGCAGGAACCGCAGGCCGTCGTTGCCAACGGCCAGCTCCATATGGGTGTAGTTGTTTTCTGCCAGGGTGTCAATGAGCGCTTCGATCTGGTCCACGCTGAAATACTTCCGGCCGGCATCCAGATGGAAGATGCGGTAGAAGTTGCTGCCGCTGCCGCTTCCAGCCGCTTCCGCGCTGGGTGTGATCACCGGCATGAGAGAGAGCATCATGCAGAGGGTCAGGACCAAGGCCAACCCTTTTTTGAGTCTACTCATTACATTACCTCCTCAAAACTTTTCTCCTTTTATTTTAATATAAAATATTAACAGGTTATTCCGGCCGGGCCGCCGGGGCGGCCAGCTCGGCTTGTGCCTGGATTTTCATGGCCAAGGCCATCTCGCACAGGTATCTGGGAATGCCCGCCGCAGAGCCGGTCTCCGCCAGGGCCATGGCGGCGCAGGAATGGCAGATGTCCCGGTTTTCGCACTGGGTGCACACCCCAGAGAGAACCAGCTCTTCGCTCTTTTTCACCAGCTGCCGCCAGCCTTCCCCGAAGGATTGGCCGGTGAGGTCAATCTTCGGCTCCGGCATCATGCCGCAGGGGGTGAGGTACCCGTCCCAGGTGACCCAAAAGGCCGCTTTTCCCGCCCGACAGAGGATTCTTCCGTCCTGGGGGTCGGTGCAGGTTTCGTCCAGTCCCGGGGGCGGCGCCAGACCGGCGGCCACGTCCGCCAGGAACTTCCGGTACTGTCTCTCTCCGTACTGGATCTGGTACCGCTTCAGGTGGTACCAGGCTGCCTCCTGGGGGGTGAACCGGTCGTTCCGGCCCACCTGGCCGGGGTCCCGGCGGAGGGGCGGAAACATATAGGTGTTGACCTCCAGGATCAGGCCCCGGTCCTCCGCATAGCGGTTCATGGCCTCCAGATCCTTGGCGTTGTATGGGGTGAGGGAGCAGTTGAGCTTCACCAGAACCCCCGCCGCCTTCAGGCCGGTGATGGCCCGGTCCACCCGGGCGAACATGCCGCTGACGCCGCACTGATCCCGGTAGGTCTCCTCCCCCGCCCCGTAGAGGGTGATGTTAATGCGGGTGGGAGGACGGCGGCGGAGCCTTTCGATGGCGGCCTCGTCGATGGCGGAGCCGTTGGAGTTGATGGAAATCAGAAAACCCAGTTCAATGAGCCGGTCATAGAGAGGCCAGAAGTCGGGCCACAGGAAGGGCTCTCCCCCGGTGAGCAGGAGATAGAGCATCCCGGCCTCTTTGGCCTCCTCCGCCAGCTTCAGCCACTGATCCAGGGTCAGCATGGGGCGGGGATGGTCCGCCACCTGCTGGGCCGTCTGCCGGACGTAGCACATGGGGCAGGAAAAATTGCACAGGGGGGTCAGCTCAAAGGTGCCGCTGAGGGGAACGCGCCCCCGGGTGGCTTTCTGAAACAGGAACTGGGTCAGCGGCGCTTCGTATCGCACCTCTTTCAGGTCCATTTATCCGCCTCCTTGCCGCAGCCGGTCCCGCAGGCAGGCAACCGCCCGGCGGTCCGGCGTGCAGACGAGATGATAGATGGGGATCTCCTCCGCCAGTTGGGTGAGCAGGGTACACACCCGGCTGACATAAGCCGGGTTCCAGGCGTTCACCGTGGTCTGGGCGTAAAGCCGCTGAAAGGCCACAGCCAAGGGCAGGCGGGTGAGCCGGCATACGGGGCCCTGCTCCAGCATGACCACCGCCCGGAGGGGAGCACCCCGGTTCACAAAGCACCGGGAGGAGCCGGCGTAGGGGGAACCCCAGGCGGTCCAGCCGCCGGAGTCCCGACTGAGAATGGGCCGGTCGCCGTTGAGCTGCACGGCGCCCTCCTCCCGCTCCCACAGGGCCGCCTGGGTGGACTTGCCGATTCCCGGAGGGCCGGAGAAGAGCAGGCCGCCCCACTGGGTCTCCACCAGCGCGGCGTGGAGGATCAGCCGGTCGAAGTGCAGCAGAATCTCCTCCAGGGCAATGTGGGAAAAGCAGTTCTGGCTTTCAGAGAAGAACAATCGGTCCTGGGCCAGGTACTCCACCGTTTCCCGGTCTTCTTTCAGACGCCCGACGGCGTAGGGACGGTCGTCCTCCTTGTGGTCGTGGTACCGGCGGAGAAATCCGTCTCCCTCGGGGAACACAGAAAAGGCGTAGTTGGTGAACACCGGAGGGGTGGGGAAGGCTGGCAGCCGGTCCACCTCCTGCATCGTCACGTCAAAGCAGCGGGTGCCGGTTTCGCCCAGGAAGAGGCGGAAGTTGTCCGTGATTTGGATGGGACGAGGGGTGTCCAGACTGATAGTACACCCGGCCAAGGTAAAGTTGGTTTGGGGCACGTTCAGGAATTAATGGTGGCAAGATTTATTGAGCTGTTGGTGTAGCAATAACCCTGGAGTTTGAAACTGCAATTCATATTCCCCTCAATAAACCAAGCCTGATTCTCGTCCACACCAATCATGCCGCTTGCGCTACAATTCATTGGGTCAGCATCAGTCATAGTTAAATTGCATCCTGCAATATGCTGGGACAACTCAAAACTCTCATAATAGAGCTCGGGCTTCACATACTCTTTCATAAACGCTTCTCCTCTCATTATTTTTCGTCAGCCGGGCCGGAGCCCGGCTGTTTTTTACACTATTATAAATATGTCAACCTTACGATTCCTGGGCGATGCGGACCACCGCGGCCTCGCCCAGGTAACAGTCCTCCGCCTGGATGGTCACGCTCTCCCCCGCCGGGAGGTTGTCTACGGGGTAGCTGTACACCAAGCCGCCGAAGAAGGCGTCGTCAAACCGGGTGTGGCAGAACACGGTGAGGCCGGGAAGGTCTTCAGCGGTCAGGTTGGTCAGGGTCACTGCGGTTTCCTCTACGCTTACCGCCACTTTGTCGCTCATGAGCTGGTCGTCGCTCTCCATCCGCGCTGAGCTGCGCAGGGAGGTGACCTGCGCGTCCTGGGTGCAGCTGGTGTTGTCGCTGGCGAAAACCCAGGCGGTTTCGTTTGCGGGAAGGTCCTGGATCTCAAAGACCAGCTTTTCGCCGGTGGCCAGCTTCAGGGTCAGGGTCTCCTGGGTCACATGCTTGCCGGAGCGGTTGGTGACGGAAAGGGCCGCGATGTCCTCCCCTGCCTCCTCCCCGCAGTCCGGGTTGGGGCCGCTGTACTGGAACAGGGAAGTCACTTCGATCTTGTCCCCCTCCACAAAATAGGGGAAGGTGACCACCCGCTCGTCCGCCGACAGCCGCCACAGCAGGGCGGTGAGGGCAACAATGATCACCACCACGATGGCGATCAGGCAGCGGCGCTTTTTTCGGTTGGGGTCCGGGTATTTTACCCGCCGGGTTCCTTTTGTCATAGGGTTTCCTCCCCGGGGCGGCCGCAGAGAATGCCAACCTGGTCCATCTGGGTTAAAAACTCCCGTACGTCGGCCTCTGCCGTGGCCCGGTCCACCCGGTACTCAGCCAGAAGGGCCTCCACCAGGTCGTCCTCCGTGCAGTCCTCCTGCAGGCGGTTCCACAGAAGCAGGCCGCTCTCGCTGAGGGTGATCATGCCGTGGACCTTCAGGGCCGTCTGCCCCACAGGGATGAGAATATGCTCCCCTGCGATCTCTCGCAGGATCAGTTCTTGGTTTGCCCGCAATGCGCCCTCTCCTCTCTCTTGGTCATTGCGACGAAATTCTGGCTGGGCACAAAGCTTCGCGGTATTCACAAAACCAGCGGCATCGTCGACAAAATTCGTGCGCTTTCCTTTCTTTTTTCCCCCGCCCGGTCCGGCCGGGCGGAAGGTTTTGGAGGTATTGAAACTATTGTTCCCCCTTAAAAAAGAGCGCACTGACATAACTTTTGGCCAGTATATCATATTTTTCTTCCAAATTCAAGAAGCTGCGCCATAGCAATACGACGAAAAAATCCTTGATGCGCAAAGAAAAATCCTGGTTTTCCCGTCGTTTTTGGGTTGCCCTTCCAAAACGGCTATGCTATAATGTCTATACTTGCACATGCCCTATTCCGGCATGATTTCGGTTTGTGACCTGGCAGGCTGCTATCTCCACCCCACCCTGCCGGCCCTTCCTGATATTTACAATAATGGAGGTAGTACTATGCGAAAACATCGATTATTGGCCTGCGCGCTGGTTGTGGCCATGGCGCTGAGCATGATTCCCGCCACGGCGCTGGCGGCCGGAAGCAAGACCGCAGACGCAACGCCCGATCCCATTTCCTATGACAACGGCGTTACGCTGGGCAAAACTGCCACCGGCACCGGCAGCACCCTGTCCAAAAACAACGAGACCACCGTGACCCTTACCGTGGAAGCGCCCGCAGAAAACAACCCGGTTATCGTGGAATTTGTTCTGGACGCCACGGAGAGCCTGCAGCTGTATCTGGAATACGCAGCAAGCGCAACGCCCCCTTCTCTTGATCCCCTGACTTCCTTTGTCACCAGCATGCGGGATCAGCTGTCCAACAAGAACATCTATGTGGGCGTGACGGTTTTCTCTACGGAGGCAACAACCGGGTTAGAGCCGACTCTGGCTGAGTCCATTTCTGATGCTATGATTTCCGAGCTTGTCAGCGACACCTATACTTTCGCCGCAGAACGCGTTGGCACCAACGTGCAGGCAGGCATCCGCACCGGTTTAGCAAACCTCCAGAACAGCACGATCGCCGGCGCTGACCGCTATCTCGTCCTGGTCACCGACGGCGGCAGCTTCTTCTACTATAACGACGCCGGCTCGTTAATCGGCAAATACAATGAAGCCGGTGATACCCCGGAACTCGTGTCCAAAACCCTTGACGAGGTGAGAGATTCCGACGGCAACTTCACCGCAGCGGCTGACACCACCTTTGAGCAGGCCATCGTGTCTGCTGCAAATGAAGTGGATACCATCGCCGGCACCGGCGTGAACCTGATTACCCTTGGCTTCCCTTATTACAAGAACACATCCAGGCTCGCAAACCTCACTGCCCTGGCCGGAAACTTTGTTTCTTACGCGGCAGGACGGTCTGTCTCTTCCAAGATCGACATTGACGTTTCCAGCACCACCGAGCTGAACGCCGCAGTCTCTGTGGTTGCCGGCACGGTAACCACCATTATCCCCGCAGGCGCCATTGTCACCGACGTGGTAGGAGAAGATTTCAACTTCGTCTCTGTGAATACCCTGAGGCTGACGGTGGACGGCAAGGCGTATGTTGCCAAAAAGGTTGATGATACCACCGTCGAGTTCTACGCCAACAACGGCGACCAGACCCCTGCCTATGTGGTCAAGTATGACGCAGAAAGAGATTCCTTCACCTGGACCTTCAACGTTCCCGTGCTGACCGGGCAGAAGCTCACCCTGTCCTACGACCTGAAGCTGGACGGCAAGCGCAGCACCGTCCCGGGCAAGTATGTCCTTCCCACCAACGAGACCGCTTCCCTGACCCCCGATCCTAATGCGCAGACACCGGAAAGCCTTCCCTTCCCTGAGCCCTCCCTGTCCTACACTGTCTCCAAGGATGACGGCGGCTATACTCCCCCGCCCCTGCTGAACACCGAGGATCACTTCGCCTACATTGTGGGCTATCCCGTGGACTACTACACCGGCGAAAAGACCGACGACCAGACCAAGATGCCCGTGAAGCCCCAGGGCCAGATCACCCGCGCTGAGGTGGCCACCATCTTCTTCCGGATGCTCACCGACGAGGCCCGCAACGAGTACTGGAGCCAGACCAGCAGCTACTCCGACGTGTCGGCTAACAACTGGTTCAACAACGCCGTCTGCACCCTGTCCAACGCCGGCATCATCTCCGGTTACCCCGACGGGTCCTTCCAGCCCAACGGCAAGATCACCCGCGCTGAGTTCGCCACCATCGCCAGCCGGTTCTTCGACGTGACCGTCAGCGGCGCGGACGCCTTCCCCGACATCAGCGGCCACTGGGCAAGACAGTACATCAACGAGGCCGCCGCCATCGGCATCGTCACCGGCTATGAGGACGGCACCTTCCGGCCCCAGAAGCTCATCACCCGCGCCGAGGCCATGACCATGGTCAACCGCACCCTGGGCCGCGCCCCCGAGAAGGACCACCTGCTGGACGACATGCTGAAGTGGCCCGACAACATGGACACCACCCAGTGGTATTACGCCCAGGTGCAGGAGGCCACCAACTCCCACGAGTACCAGATGGCCACCGCCTCTGACGGCACCGAGTACGAAATCTGGACCGAGCTGCTGCCCGTCCGCGACTGGGTTGCCTTCGAAAAGGCCTGGTCCGACGCCAACTCCGCCGCCAACCCCGGCGAAGTGGTGCGGTAACCGCCCCCTCCAACAGCACAAAGCCAAGCCCAAGGACCCCGGAAGATTCCGGGGTCCTTTTTCTGCGGCTAAAAGTGAATATTTAATCGATTTTCAGCTGAATTTCATGCAGATTTAACCTTGTAAAGTCCCAAAGCAGAGCGTATAATCACAAAATAACTTATAGAAAAGGAGAGAACCGCACCATGAAGAGAACCAAACAGCTTCTGTCTCTGCTGCTGGCTCTGGTCTTGGCCCTGTCTCTGGTGAGCCCCGCGCTGGCCGCTGAGACAGACGGCGCCTCCGGCGTCACCGCCGACACCCTGACCCAGCTTCTGGGACAGGCCCCCACCTTCCCCGAAGGGGCTTCCGCCTCCGACGGGATCACCAACCAGGAGGCTGCCGCCGCCCTGCTTCTGTGGGCCGGCATGGAGGAAAGCCAGCTGGGTGCCTACCCCGCTGACTACAACTCCATGGCCGACAGCCTGGGCATGACCTACGACCCCGAGGCCGCCTGCACCCAGGAGAGCCTCACCGCCATGAAGGCTGTGGCCGACCAGCTCTACGACGCCCTGCACGCCGACAAGCTGGAGCCCCTGTTCCTCAACGGCATGGCTCAGCCCATCTTCCCCTACACCTCCGGCGCCGCGGAAGAGGGCTACAGCAATGAAACCAGCGACATCATCCGCTTCTTCGTCTACGTGGAGACCAATTACGACACCGACGGCGACGGCAAGCTGGATCTGGTGAAGGCTCTGGTCCAGCTGCCCCGGGCTGCCGCCGAAGGGGACTACCAGGCCGCCACCATCTATGAGGCCCGCCCCTATATCACCGGCTGCACCCCCTTCTGGGGTGAGACCGACGAGTACGGCACCGACGGCTACGACATCGACAGCCTCTACAACCAGCCCGCCGCCCGGACCCCCGCCGGCGAGGCCGTCTCCACCCTGGACCACGCCGCTCAGGCAGACTCCAGCGAGTGGTACTACTGGAACGAGTACGAGGACATGTACGACTACGAGGACCTGGACTGGTATGACTACTATCTGGTCCGCGGCTTTGCCGTGGTGGAGTGCGGCGGTCTGGGCACCCTGGGCTCCGACGGCTTTGAGACCTGCGGCACCGACCTGGAGATCGACGCCTTCAAGTGCGTCATCGAATGGCTCCACGGCGACCGGGTGGCCTACACCGACAAGGAGAGCAACATCCCCATCGAGGCTGACTGGTCCAGCGGCAGCGTGGGCATGACCGGCCGTTCCTACGCCGGCACCACCCAGTTCGGCCTGGCCACCACCGGCGTGGAAGGCCTCAAGACCATCGTCCCCGTGGCCGGCATTGCCAGCTGGTATGAGTACACCAACTCCCAGGGCATCTCCACCGGGCGCAACCCCGCCTACTCCGACATCCTGGCCCTCTACTGCGCCGGCCGGTATCTGGACCCCCTGGACTGGGCCACCATCCAGGGCAAGTACGGCAACTACCTCTATCAGCTCCAGCTGGATCAGCTGGCCCTGAACGGCAACTACGGTGACCACTGGGCCACCCGCGACTACACCCTGAACGCCGAGAACATTCAGTGTCCCGCCCTCATCGTCCACGGCCTGAACGACGACAACGTCCGCACCAAGGAATTTGACCTGATGTACCAGGCCTATGAGGAAGCCGGCGTCCCCGTGAAGCTCCTGCTCCATCAGGACGGCCACCTGACCCCCACCTATCCCTCCCAGGGCATCTCCTTCCTGGTGAACGGCCAGTCCTATGACGAGCTGCTCAACCAGTGGTTCAGCCACTACCTGTACGGCGTGGACAACGACGTGGAGAACCTGCCCGCCGTCACCGCCCAGAGCAACCTGGACACCAAGCAGTGGAACACCTATTCCGACTGGAAGACCGACGCCTCCGTCACCCTCACCGGTGAGAACGCCGGCGAGGCCACCTCCACCATCAGCAGCGACTACGACGCCCTGGGCGTGGACCGGAACAACTGGAAGGACGTCTTCACCGCCGGCTCCACCGCCTCCAGCGCCATGTACACCATGGACGTCACCAGCGACACCGTCATCAAGGGCACCGTGGCCGTGAGCTTCCGGGCCGCCACCACCAACGGCGAAGAGGTCACCGCTCCCAGAGGGGAAACCTCCGCTGCCGCCGCCGTGGACCACGACACCTTCATCGACCCCAGCAGCCTGGATCACGACAACTTTGTGAACCCCGCAGTGAACGCCGGGAACGAAGGGGCCACCGTCTCCACCCCCAACGCCGACCTGATTGACCGGGACGGTCTGATGGTCAGCGCCATGCTGGTGGACATCGCCCCCGAGTGCGAGACCTTCCCCGCCTGCAACACCGCCCCCACCTATGTGAACAAGACTGTCATCCAGGAGGACGGCGCCTGGCAGGGCGGCGGCCTGCAGAACCTGAAGCTGGTGGAGCTGAACACCACCGACGTCAGCTACAAGGTCATTGCCCGGGGCTGGATGGACCTGTGCAACCCCGGCGCAGGCTATGACTCCGCCTCCGCCGCCAGCAAGGTCAGCCTGAAGGAAGGCCAGTTCTACGACTACACCCTGTACCTGCAGCCCAACCTCTACGAGGTGGAGGCCGGCCACTCCCTGGCTCTGGTGGTCTACGCCTACGAACCCGGCAAGGCCGCCTACACCCAGAACTACACCATCACCCTGGACAACAGCACCGTGAGCGCCTCCATCCCCGTGGACGACCCCATGGCCAGCTTCACCGACGTGACCACCGGCAGCTGGTTCTATGACGCGGCCAAGTACGCCGTCCAGGCCGGCATCATGAACGGTACCAGCGCCACCACCTTCTCCCCCAACAAGACCACCACCCGGGCCATGGCCGTCACCATGCTCTACCGCATGGAGGGTGAGCCCGCGGTCTCCGGCGGCAGCGCCTTCACCGACGTGCCCGCCAACCAGTACTACGCAGAGGCTGTGGCCTGGGCCGCTGCCAACGACATTGTCACCGGCACCAGCGCCACCACCTTCTCCCCCAACAAGGACATCACCCGGGAGCAGCTCACCGCGATCCTGTATCGCTACGCCCAGTACAAGGGCTGTGACGTCTCCGTGGGTGAGGACACCAACATCCTCAGCTATGGGGATGCCGAAACCGTCAGCACCTACGCCATCCCCGCCATGCAGTGGGCCGTGGGTGCCGGCATAATCAACGGCATCAAGGACAACCTGGTGCCCAAGGGCAACGCCACCCGCGCCCAGATGGCCACCATGCTCATGCGCTTTGACGCAGTTACCGCCCAGTAACCCCCCTGTTTTTTCCATCCGCCGCCCCCGGGAAAGCACCCCTTTCCCGGGGGCGATTTTTGTCAAAAAACCTTGAAAAACAATCGTTTTCAGGTTGTTTTCCAGGTAGACAGTGTTTGGGGATCGTGATATAATATTGGTGTATCTGTCGAAGAGGAGGGAAGCCTGTGAGAAACTGGGAACGGCAAATGCTGGAAGCCCTGCGGGCCTTTCTCTTCCATGCTCCGGCCCCCCTTCTTCTCACGGAGGAAGCCGATTGGCAGCGCCTGTGGGTCCTGTGCCAGGAGCAAAAGGTCCTGCCCATGGTGGTGGACGTTCTGGCCCCCGCCCTGACCCGGGCCGGTTCAGCCCCCGCCTCTCTGCCCGGGGTCCGCACCCAGGTGCTGCGGAGCACCGCTGTTCAGCTGCAAAAAAATCAGGCCTTCCTCACCCTCTATCAGGATCTTTTACAGGCCGGTCTCCGGCCCCTGGTGGTGAAGGGCGCTGTCTGCCGGAGTCTTTACCCCAAGCCCGACCTGCGCCCCTCCGCGGACGAGGACCTGCTGATTCTTCCCGAAGAACTGCCGGAGGTGCTGGAGCTGCTCCGGGCCCGGGGCTTTGAAGCCGCCCGGGAGGACGGCGAGCAGGTGATCCCCTGCCGGGACGGAACAACCGGCCTGTACCTGGAGCTTCACCGGAGCCTGTTTCCCCCTGCCTCCCAGGCCTACGGCGGGCTGAACCGCTTTTTTGACGGAGCGTTCGACCATATTTTCCCCATGAACATGGATTCGCGTATGGTTCTCACCTTAAATCCTCCGGATCATTTTCTTTACCTGGTCCTGCACAGCTTCAAGCACTTTCTCCACTCCGGCTTCGGCATCCGGCAGGTGTGCGACATCTGCCTGTTTGCCCAGACCTACGGGCAGGAGATCCCATGGGACCGGGTCAGCGACGCCCTGGGCCAGGCCCGGGCGGATCTTTTTGCCGCCAACCTGCTGGAGATCGGCCGCCGCCATCTGGGCTTCACCCGGTACCCCGAGCGGGTTCAGGCCTGGCTGGATGGCTGGCAGGACGGGCTGGACTGCGGCGACCTGCTGGCGGATCTTCTCTCCGGCGGCATCTACGGCGGCAGCACCCAGACCCGCCTGCACAGCAGCCGGATCACCTTAAACGCGGTCTCCCAGGCAGACCGGGCCGGACGGGACCACCGCCTGCTCCGGACTCTTTTTCCTCCCAGGGAGGACCTGACGGGAACCTACCCCTATCTCAAACGCCACCGCTGGCTGCTGCCCGCGGCCTGGGGCCAGCGGATCTGGACCTACCTGCGGGAGGGGGGCGGCAGCGCCGCCCGGGAGAGCGTCGCCATCGGCGAGCAGCGGGTGGCTCTTCTGAAAAAATACCGGGTGATCCCATAACACCCGAAGGGAAGCGAGGACGAAAGTCATGTCGATTTTAGTCAGCGGCGGCGCCGGTTACATCGGCAGCCACACCTGCGTGGAGCTTCTCCAGGCGGGCTATGACGTGGTAGTGGCGGACAATCTGATCAACGCCAGCCCCCAGGCCGTGGATCGGGTGGCCCAGATCACCGGCAGGCCGGTTCCCTTTGTGGAGGCCAACCTGTGTGATCCCGCCCAGACAGATGCCCTCTTCCGGGACTTTCCCGACATTGACGGGGTCATCCACTTCGCCGCCCTCAAGGCTGTGGGCGAGAGTGTGGAAAAACCTCTGGACTATTACACCAACAACCTGGTCACCACCCTCTCCCTCTTAAACGCCATGAAGCGGTACGGGGTGAAAAACTTCGTCTTTTCCTCCTCCGCCACCGTCTATGGGGACCCCCAGCAGGTCCCCGTCCGGGAGGACGCCCCCCGGTCGGCCACCAGCCCCTATGGGTGCACCAAGCTGTTTATCGAGCAGATCCTCACCGACTGCTGCGCCGCCGACCCGTCCCTGAACGCAGCCCTGCTGCGGTACTTTAACCCCATCGGCGCTCACCCCTCGGGGCTCATCGGGGAGGACCCCAACGGGATTCCCAACAACCTGGTGCCCTACATCGCCAAGGTGGCCACAGGCCAGCTGGAGAAGCTCCACGTCTTCGGAGACGACTGGCCCACCCCCGACGGCACCGGCGTCCGGGACTACATCCATGTGGTGGATCTGGCCCGGGGGCATGTGTCCGCCCTGAAGAAGCTGGAGTCCGGCTGCGGCCTTTTTGTCTGCAACCTGGGCACCGGCAAGGGGTACAGCGTTCTGGATGTGCTCCACGCCTATGAGCGGGCCTGCGGCAGGCCCCTCCCCTACGTTATGGACCCCCGCCGCCCCGGGGATATCGCCGCCTGCTGGGCAGACCCCACCAAGGCCCGGGAGGAGCTGGGCTGGCAGGCACAGTATGATCTGGACGACATGTGCGCCTCTTCCTGGAACTGGCAGCGGAAAAACCCCAACGGATACCGCAAATGACGCCGGGATGAGACCTTCGTTTCCCCGGCTTCTCATCACAGCAAGAAGGGATTGATCGCTGTGCGGCGCTACCGCAGCCAAATTGTCTTACTCATGGACCTGTTTCTGGTCTTTTTCTGCAATTTCATTCTGTTTCTTCCCCATCTGCTCCGGGACGATATTCTCCTTCTGAACCTGTGCGCCCATATCGGTCTGCTCACCATGTGCATGCTGGTGTTCCAGCTGATCTTCCGGATCTACGACAGTCTCTGGCGGTACGCGGAGAGCCGGGAATACCTGGTGATGCTGGTGGGCAATGCCCTGGGGCTGACCCTGTACACCGCCATCAATCTGCTCATCCATGCCAGCCCCGTCTGGATCTCCCGGGCTGTCACCGGCACCATGCTGGCCCTGCTTCTTATGCTGTCCATCCGGTTTTCCTACCGGATCTACCGCTACCGGCGCATCGGCCGCAGCGCAGAGGGCCGCAGCTACGTGGCCATCATTGGCGCAGGCTCCACCGGAGCCACCCTGCTGGGGGATCTGCTGGGCAGCGCCGGCAGCCAGTACATCCCCTTCTGCATGCTGGACGACGCCCCGGAAAAGCGCAACAAAAAAATTCAAGGCGTGCCGGTGTTCGGCCCCATTGACCGGATGCAGGAGCTGCTCCAGAACACCCCCGTGTCAGAGATCATCCTGGCCATCACCAACCTGACCCCCGCCCGGCGGCGGGAAATTCTGGAGCTGTGCGCCCGGACCAACTGCCGCCTGCACATCCTCTCCGACCCGGTGTCCCAGCTGCGGGAAAAGGGCGCTTCCCTGGCCGCCAATGTCCGGGAGGTCCAGATCGAGGACCTGCTGGGCCGCAAGCCCGTGGAGCTGGACAACCCCCGCATCGCGGAATTTATCCGGGGCAAAACCGTCATGGTCACCGGCGGCAGCGGCTCCATCGGCTCGGAGCTGTGCCGGCAGATCGCCGGATATGCCCCCCGCCGTCTTATCGTGGTGGACATTGCGGAAAACAGCTCCTATGAGCTCCAGCACGATCTGCTCCACCAGTACGGGGAGGATTTCCCCCTGGCGGTGGAAATTGCCTCCGTCCGGGACCGGAAAAAGATCGACCGGCTCTTCTCCCACTACCGCCCGGAGCTGGTGTTCCACGCCGCCGCCCACAAGCACGTTCCCCTCATGGAAAGCTGCCCCGAGGAGGCCGTGAAGAACAACGTGTTCGGCACCTATTACACCGCCCTGGCCGCACGGACCTACGGGGCGGAGAAGTTTGTCCTGATTTCCACCGACAAGGCCGTGAACCCCACCAACATCATGGGGGCCACCAAGCAGCTGTGCGAAATGGTGCTCCAGGGTTTGCGAAACGAAGGCTCCACCGAGTTTGCCGTCGTCCGGTTCGGCAACGTTCTGGGCTCCAACGGCTCGGTGATCCCTCTGTTTAAAAAGCAAATTGCCTACGGCGGCCCCGTGACCATCACCGACCGGCGGATCATCCGCTACTTCATGACCATTCCCGAGGCAGTCCAGCTGGTGCTGGAGGCCGGTTCCTTCGCCAAAAGCGGCGAGGTCTTTGTGCTGGACATGGGGGAGCCGGTCAAAATTCTGGAGCTGGCGGAAAAGCTCATCCGCCTGTCCGGCCACACCCCCAACGGGGACATCAAGATCCAGGAGATCGGCCTGCGGCCGGGAGAAAAGCTCTTTGAGGAGCTGCTCACCGACAACGCCAACCTCCGCCGGACGGAAAACGAAAAGATCTATGTGGAGGAGCGCCTCCCCATCCCCACCTCTCAGCTGGAAAACTATCTCCAGTACCTCTCCGAGACCCTGGAGACCGGCACCCGGGCAGACATCTTCCGCTACCTCCACCGGCTGGTTCCCACCTTCCGCACCCCTGACGAGGTGAACGCCGAGGCCATCCAGGCCTTTCAGGCAGAGGAGAAACCCGCCCCGCCGGCGGCGCAGCCCCTGCATCCCATGCCGGAGGCCGCCCGCCTCATTCCCGCGAAATAAGAAAGGGTTTGCTTATGAAAAAACTGTTGAAAATCATTCTGGTTATCCTGGTTCTTCTCGTGATCGCCGTGGCTGCCCTCGCCATATGGCAGCGGGACAACCTCACCGCCCTGCGGGACGGCATGAACATGGACCCCTCCGCCATCCAGGTGGAGCTGGACAGCAGCCGGGAGGAATTCGCCGACACCATGGACCAGTACGGCGTGCCCCAGAAGGAATTTACCCAGGAGGAGATCGACCAGCTGGTGCGGGGCGAGATCACCCCTGAACAGCTGGCCAGTTCCATGCTCCAGAACAGCGGCGGAACCGCTTCGTCTTCCTCTGCCGGCCAGACGCCGGACACCCAGCCCTCTGACCAGCAGCCCGTTTCCAACCCCGGCGACAGCCTGAACGAGGCCATCCGCCAGGAAATCGCCACCATGTATGTCCTCCGGGCCTCCTACGAGGGCAAGCTGGACGCCATTGTGGACTCTGCCCGGGAGGCCTACAACAGCGGGCAGAACAAGCAGAGCGTCCTCCTGGACAAGCTCAAGGAGCTCACCGCCCTGGAAAAGGAGTGCGACCAGCAGGTGGCCGAGGTGACTGCCCGCCTCCGGGAGCTTCTGACTCAGGCCGGGCAGGACACCTCCATCGCCGACCAGGTGGAGGAGACCTATCAGGCGGAAAAGAGCATGAAAAAGGCCTATTACGTCCAGAAGTTCCAGAACGGCTGAGGCCGGGAGACGATCGTATGATTGACCTGCACTGTCACATTCTTCCCGGAATCGACGACGGGTCCGCCTCCCTGGAGGAGAGCTGCCTCATGGCCCGGATGGCGGCAGACAGCGGGGTGACCGCCATTGCCGCCACCCCCCACTGCAACATCCCCGGCCGGGTGGACAACTATCTCTCCCCCCGGCTTCGGGACAGCTTTCTCGCCATGGCCCGGCTCATCAAGGAGCAGAACCTCCCCATCCGCCTGCACACCGGGGCGGAGGTCTTTGCCACGCCGGATCTGCCCCGGCTTATCCGGGAGAAGAAGCTTCTGACCCTGGGGGGCAGCCATTACCTGCTGGTGGAGTTTGCCTTTGGCGGCTCCCTGTCCTTCGCCCAGGAGACCCTGGACGCCATCCGGAAGGAGGGGCTGATTCCCATCGTGGCCCACCCGGAGCGCTATGTCTTTGTCCAGGAGGACCCCAGCTGCCTGCTCCGCTGGACCGGCCAGGGGGTGGGCCTTCAGCTGAACAAGGGCAGCCTGCTGGGCTCCTTCGGCCGGAGGGCCCAGCGCACCGCCCACTGGTGCCTGTCGGAGGGATGCGTGCACCTCATCGGCAGCGACGCCCACAGCCCCTACCACAGAACCCCCCGTCTGTCTGACGTCTGGGACTATGTGGCCGACTATATCGCCCCCGAGGCAGCGGACTTCCTGCTCCAGGAAAACCCTGCCCGTATCCTCCAGGACCAGCCCATCCCGGCGGTTCTGGACGCATTTTAACTGTCCGAGGAGAATCCTATGAGACGCTTTCGCATCGTTGTCATTGTGCTGTTCATCCTGTCCGCCCTTCTGCTGGCGGCGTCCACAGCCTTCAACCTTTTCACCAAGGATCGTACCCTCCCGGTCATCCAGTGCCCGGAGACCCCGCTGTCCCTGTCCGTCTATGAGGACGCCCAGACCCGGGCTCTGGAGGACGTCACCGCCAGCGACGGCAAGGACGGGGATCTCACCAACCAGATCTTTGTCCAGAGCATCAGCAAGGCCAGCCAGGGAGGCACCGCCACCATCACCTACGCCGTGACGGACAGCGACAACCACGTGGCCACCGCCACACGGACCCTGCACTACACCGACTATACCTCCCCTCGCTTCTACCTGAGCCAGGCCCTGCGGTATACCGTCGGGTCCCCCATTAACATCCGGGACCGCCTGACTGCCATGGACGCGGTGGACGGAGACCTGTCCAGCCAGATCAAAATCACCAGCACCAATCTGGTCTCCACCGTGCCGGGGAGCTACCCCGTCACCTTCGAGGTGACCAACAGCCTGGGCGACACCTCCACCCTCACCGCAAGCATCTTCATTCAGGAGGAGGGCCTGAACGTTCCCCAGATCTACCTGACCCAGTACATTGTCTACACCAAGCTGGGCGAGGACTTTGACCCCATGGTCTATCTGCACTCTGTGGCCATGGGCAGCACCAGCAGCGTCTCCGTCCAGATGCCCACCGGGGGACTGGTTCAGGGGACCAACGAGGTGGTCTTTACCTGCCCGGGCGTCAATAACGCCGTCGGCTCCACCATCCTGTACGTGATTGCAGAGTGAGGTGTATGCACATGGAAAACGAATCGGTCTTTCGCTGGTCGGAGCTGAACCCCCTCTGCCTGCTCCTGCGCCTGGGCAAAAATTTCCTGCTGATCCTGATGGCAGGGCTCATTGTGGTGATGCTGGCAGCAGCGGCTCTGCAAACCTTTCATGAGGATGAATACACTGCCAGCGCCACCCTGGCGGTGAACGTAAAAAGCAGCAGCTACTCGGCGGTGCTGGCCGACCTGTCCGCCTCGTCGGAGATTGCCAGCACCTTCACCCAGCTCTTCCAGAGCGATATGTTCCGCAAGCTGGTCAGCAGCAGCCTGGAAACCGAGACCCTCTCCGGCACCCTCTCCGCGTCGGTCATTCCGGAAACCAACCTGCTGGTTCTGCAGGTCACCGCCGTCTCCCCGACGGACGCCTACCGAACCCTTCAGCTGATGCTGGAAAACTACGACACCCTGTCAGAGCACGCCTTTCAGAACATCATCCTGAAAGAGCTCAACAGCCCCACCATCCCCACCGCGCCCTCCAACCCGGTGAACCTGATGAGCGTCTGCAAGAAGGGGTTCCTTCTGGGAGCCGGGCTGATGATCGTCATGCTTCTGTTCTTCGCCATCCGGAGCGACACGGTGCAGACCACCGCCGCCTTCCGGCATAAAATCGACGCCCGGCTTTTCGCCGTTCTCCACCACGAGGTGAAGAACAAAACCCTGAAAACCAAGCTCAAGCGGGCCAACAAGGGTCTGCTTATCACCATGCCGGCAGCAGGCTTTCTCTTTACCGAGGAAGTCAGCCGGCTGTCTATGAAGGTGGAGTACGCGGCCCAGAAGCGGGGCAGCAAGGTCCTTCTCGTTGCCAGCGCAGCGGAAAACGAGGGCAAGTCCACCGTGGCGGCGAACCTGGCCCTTTCCCTGGCCCAGAGCGGGAAAAAGGTCCTGCTCATCGACGCGGACCTGCACAAGGCCGCCCAGTTCAAGATCTTCGGATATAAGCCAAGGACGGAACTGTCCGCCATGCTCCGGGGGCAGGCACCCGCCGCCCTGGAGCACCTGCCCCAGCACAATCTCTACGCCCTCTTTTCCACCAAGACAGACAAGCAGGCCGGGGAGCTTCTCGCCTCCGACCAGATGACCCAACTGCTGGAGGCCTGCCGCCAGAGCATGGACTACATCATCATCGACACCCCGCCGATGCTTCCCTTCTCTGACGTGGAGATTCTGGCCGGACAGGCGGATCTGTCTCTTCTGGTGGTCCGGCAGGACACCATGCCCGCCGCCGCCATCAACGACATGGCAGACGCGCTGCGGCAGGGCCGGGCAGACTTCCTGGGCTGCGTGTTCAACGACGTGAGCAGCGCCCCCTTCTCAAGCAGCCATCCCGGCTACGGATACTACGGCTATGGGTACGGCTACCAGTATGGCTACGGCGGCTACCGCCAGGGCCGCCGCCACAGAAAGTCTCAGGAGCAGGAGGGAGAAAATGGACGAGCATAAGCTGGATCGCAACGCGCGGGAGGCATCCCCTTCCGACGAGGAAAAGATCGACCTCTACCGCCTGCTGGCCGAATTCTGGAAGGCCTTCCGGCGGCTGTTCTGGCTGCCGGTCTGTCTGGCCGTTCTGTGCTGCGCCTTCTTCGCCTTCCGCGCCTGGTGGAGCTACACCCCCATGTACCAGGCGGAGGTCACCTTCACCATCCAGACCCCCACCAGCGGAAGCACAGGGGACATCAGCAGCGGCAGCACCTATTACGACAAGGCGGCCGCCGAGCAGCTCAGCAAAACCTTCCCCTACCTGATCAGCTCCGAGCTGCTCCAGAACATGCTCCGGCAGGAGCTGGGGGTGGAGTCCCTCAACGGCACCCTCACCGCCCAGACGGTGGAGAACACCAACCTGTTCTCCCTCCAGGCCACCAGCTCCAGCCCTCAGAGCGCCTATGATATCCTCACATCCGTCATCCAGGTCTATCCCAGGGTGGCTGACTATGTCATCGGCAGCACCATTATGAACCTTCTCACGGAACCCTCCGTGCCCACCTCCCCCTGCAACCAGCTGTCCCTTCTGCGGCCGGCGGTGAAGGGCGCCTTCTTAGGCTGCGCTGCGGGCCTGGTTCTGATCCTGCTCTTTGCCGCCACCCGGCGGAGCATCCGCTCCTCCCGGGAGGTGCGCAGCCAGCTGAACCAGACTTACCTGGGCAGCCTGCCCCAGGTCTCTTTCAAGCGCCGCACCAGGAAAACCCAGGAGATCGTCTCCATTCAGAACCGGCGGATTTCCGGCTCCTTTCAGGAGGGCGTCCGGCGGTTGCGGGTGAAGCTCCTCCGGGAGGCGGAGGCCGCTTCGGCCCAGGTTCTCATGGTCACCAGCACCCTGCCCGGCGAGGGCAAAACCACCGTCGCCTCCAACCTGGCCCTGAGCCTCAGCCAGAACGGGGTCCGGGTCATTCTGGTGGACCTGGACCTGCGCAAGCCCTCGGTAAAGAAAAACCTGGGCATCAAGGTCCCCTCCCGGGGGGCAGAGTATCTGCTGTCCAAGGGCGGAAATGCCGTCGAGCAGCTCATCCGGCTGGAAGGCACCTCCCTGCGCCTGCTGGCCGGGGATCAGCCGGCGGACAATCCCCGGAAAAAATCCGCCTCCCGCAGGCTCCGGGCCATCCTGGCCGAGCTGCGCCAGGAGGCCGACTACATCATCCTGGACACCCCGCCCTGCGGCCTGCTGGCCGACAGCGGCGCCATGGCGACCCTGGCCGACGGCACCCTCTATGTGATCCGCGCCGGCGTCGCCCAGGTCTCCCACGTGCTGGACGGCCTCCAGTTTCTGGGGGAGAGCGGCGCGAAAATCCTGGGCTGCGTCCTCAACGGCGTGGAGGGCAACCACAACGGCTATGGGTACGGCTACTATGGATACGGCTACGGGGGCTATTCCTCCTACGGGTATGGCTACGGAAGCCGGAAAAAGCGCAAAGGGGAGGACGACGCCCCGGAACAAGACACATAAAAAACCAGAGCCTTTCAAAGGCTCTGGTTTTTTTCTGCGTTCATACGAATTCTTAATAAAAACCTTTGGTTTTTATTAAGAAGGCACCGCGATTCGCGTTGCCCTTTTGTGGCTTTTTGCCACAAAAGCCGTCTCATGCAGTTCTTGACGCACCTTCGGTGCGATAAAAAGCTTTTCAAGCTTTTTAACAAGAACTAGTATCATTTCTTCAGCCGGGTCAGAATGGTCAGGGTTTCCTCCGGCACCCTGTCCCCAAAGGCGTTGAGGGTTCCCAGGGGGATGTCCTTGGCAGTACCGTGATAATCGCTGCCGCCGCTGACCAGCAGGCCGTGCTTCTCCGCCTGGTCCAGCAGGAAGGCCACCTCCTCCCGGGTGTACCGGGAATAGCAGCACTCCAGCCCCTGAATCCCCAGGCCCAGCAGCACCGTCAGCTGGGCGTTGAACCGCTCCCGGGTCAGGTGGGGCTCCCCCTCCCCGCCCAGGGGATGGGCCCAGACCGGAATCCCCCCGGCCCCCAGAATGCCGCGGACGGCGATGGCTCCGTCAATGCGGGCGTCCCCGCCCTTGCAGCCGTTAATATACCGGGTGATGGCCTCCTCCCGGGTGTCCGCCAGACCCCGGTCCAGAATCAGCTGGGCCAGGTGTGGCTTGCCCGGGCTGTTCAGCCCAGCCAGCCACCGGAGCTCCTCCTCAGAAAACCGGATGCCGTGGACCTTCTCCAGATGGTCCAGCCGCCGGTTCAGCTTGGCCTGCCGCAGGACCCGCCCGGCCTCCAGGGCCTGGTGGATGGAGGGGGCCTCCGGCCGGTAGCCATAGCCCAGAATGTGGCACTTCCCCGCGCTGGTGATGCAGGAGAACTCCACCCCGCGGATGAAGCAAAGCGCCGGCGGCACCAGGGCCTCCACCTGGCTGCACCCGTCGATGGTGTCGTGGTCGGTGAGGGCAAAGGTCCGGATGCCCGCCTTCTGAATGTTCTCCACCAGCTGGGCCGGGTTATCCGTGCCGTCGGAGGCGGCGCTGTGCATGTGTAAATCAATCTGTTGGTCCATTTTCCGGTTCCCCCTTTGGCCGTCCTTTTCTTGATAGAATGGTATTATACGCCATCCGGACCGGTTTTCCAAGGGGCTTGCCGTCTTTCTCTCTCAGGGATACGCATACTCAAAGGCCGCCGTCAGGGTCAGCTCCCCCTGGCACCGGAGGTACCAGCCGCAGAAATGGTCACCCCTTCCCATGGCAGATCCCCCTCTGGGCAGGGCCGGAGAGGAGCTCTCCCCGGCAGTCGAACCGGGAGCCGTGGCAGGGGCAATCCCAGCTTTTCTCGTCCGGGTTCCAGGCCAGCTGACAGCCCAGGTGGGGGCAGCGGGTCGCCACGGGGTACAGGTCCCCGTTCTCGTCCCTGTAGGCCCCCGCCTTTTTCCCGTCCAGCTTCACAATTCCCCCGTGACCGGCGGGCAGCTGGTCCGCCTGGAGTTTCGGCCGCTGGAACACCTGCTTCATGATCCCTTTCACCGCCGGACCGCCCTCTTTTGCAAGGCCAGGGAGAAGCCCCGCCTCCAGCCGGCCGGGGTCAAACACGTCCCCATAGGGGGATTCCTTCCCGTCGATCAGGTCCCGCAGCACCAGCGCCGAGACCATGGAGGCAGTCATTCCCCACTTCTGAAAGCCGGTGGCCACATACCAATGGGGGCGGCTGGGGGCAAAGGGGCCGATATAGGCTGCCCCGTCCGGGGTCATGCAGTCCTGAGCGGACCAGTGGGCCACCTCCCGGCTGCCGGGAAACCACGCTCCGGCAACCTGCCGCAGGAAGTCATACCGTCCCCCTTCCGGGTTCTCCCCGGTCCGGTGTCCCCCGCCCCCCAGCAGGAGCAGGTCCCCGTGATTTCGCAGGGAGATGCTGTCCGGGCCAACGCCGAGGAACATGCCATCCAGCCGGGGCACATGCTCCAGGGCCAGCACATAGGAGCGGGTCTGGTGCATCCGGGCAAAGTACAGCCCCGGGACGTTCACAAAGGGGTAGTGGCAGGCGAAAACGATGTGCTCCGCCCGCACCTTGCCCCGGGTTGTGTACAGCAGATCCCCCTCCGCTATCTGCACCGGCGTGTTCTCATAGATGGTTAGCTGGCCGGACACGGCCCGCAGAAATTGCAGGGGGTGAAACTGCCCCTGGTGGTCAAACCGGACCGCACCCTCCGCCGGAAGCCAGGGGGGCAGGTCCCGGGTAAAGACAGCGGGCAGGCCCAGGGAGGCCGCAGCCTCTGCCTCCCCCTGGAGCTGTTCCCGGTCCTTGCCGTAGACGTAAGCGCTGCAATCCTGCCAGCCGCAGTCGATGCGCTCCCTCCGGATCAGGTCCCGGTAGGCCTGGATGGCCGCCTGGTGGGCCTGGCCGTACTGCCGCGCCCGGTCCTTCCCCAGGGTCCGGATGAGCTTTTCATAGATCAGGCCGTGCTGGGCGGTGACCTTCGCGGTGGTGTTTCCGGTCTGTCCGCTGCCGGTCCGGTTGGCCTCCAGCACCACCACCTGGTGGCCGGCCTCCTGCAGGGCGTGGGCGATCAGGACCCCGGCCATCCCGGCGCCCACCACCGCCACCTCACATTCCAGATCCCCGGAAAGGGGCTCCCGTGCCCGGATCTGACACCCCTGCGACCAAATGGATTCCATGGCATACCCTCCTTGCCCGTTATGGGACTGCTCTGTATTTCTTATGGCTAGCCATGTCCCGCAGCAGGGGATTTTATACCGGACGCCCTGTATATTTATCCTTGATTTTCCCAGGATATGGTGGTATATTATGGGAGAATTTTTCCTTTGCACGGAATAAATTTTCAAGGAAGAGAGAGGAACGATTATGAAGCACAAACTTTGGAAGCGGCTTTGTGCCGCCCTGCTGGTCACCGCCATGACGGCGGGCAGCATCGTCAGCGCCAGTGCCTGCACCGGCCTGTATGTGGGCAAAGCCAGCGCAGCAAACGGCTCCACCTATGTGGGGCGCTCTGAGGACGCCGGTAAGCTGTATGACAAGGTGTTCCAGGTAAAGGAGGCCGCCGATCACGAGGAGGGCGAGCTCTACGAGGACGCCTACGGCTTCTCCATGCCCTATCCCGCCCATACCTACCGCTACACCATGCTGCGGGACTCCATCCAGGCCTGGGACCCCAGCGAGTCCATCACCGATGAGGACGGCAATCTCCTGATTGAGGCCTACGGAGAAGTGGGCATCAACGAGAAGGGGGTCTCCGTCACCGCCACGGTTTCCACCGACTACAACGCCGCGGCAGAGGCAGCGGACCCTCTGGGGGATTACGACGGATGCCTCTATGAAATTTCCCTGGCCTCGGTCATTCTGATGCAGGCAGACTCCGCCCGGGACGGCGTAGAAACGCTGGCCGCCCTGCTGGACCAGTACGGCTCCGGCGAGTGCAACTCCCTGACCATCAGCGACGCCAACGAGGTCTGGGACGTGGAAATCCTTTCCGGCCACCAGTACGCCGCCCTGCGCCTGCCCGCCGACAAGGTCTCAGTGAACCCCAACATGGTGGTCATGGGCGAGATCGACGTTTCCGACGCCGAGAACGTCATCGCTTCGGCGGAGCTCATCTCCCTGCCCCTGGAAAACGGCTTCCTGGTCTCCTCCCAGGACCCGGCAGAGACGGAAGTCACAAAGATTAACATTGCCGCCACCTACGGCGCGGAGGACTTCGGCTCCAGCCAGTATGAGCGCTATTGGCAGGGCGTGAACTATCTGAACGAAGCCCTGGCTCAGAAGGTCTCCATTGCCTACGGCGAGGACGGGGAAGCCCCCCAAGGTCCCTTCGACATGCTCTTTGACGCCGACCACAGCCTGACCACCTACGAGGTGCTCCGCCTGCTGGCCTACCGGGGCGAAGGCACGGACTGTGACGCCAACACCACCGACTGCTACGCCATCGGCAACGAATATCAGGCAGAGTGCCACGTCCTTGAGATCCGCGACAGCCTGCCGGAGGCCCTGGCCACCATCCAGTGGCAGGCCATGTCCCGGGCGGAGTACTCCGTGTACCTCCCCTTCTACTCCAGCCTGCTGACCGACACGTCCGATCTGTTCCAGACGGAGTTCGGGTTTACCGTGGACGAGGAGTACAACCACTACTACGACATCTATTACGATGAGGTAACCACCCTGATGGCCCAGGAGGATTGGCCGGAGGACTCCATCCAGTGGGTGTTCATCGCCCTGAACGACCTGTGCGACAACGACCGGGAGCGCTATGGGGCCAACGTCAAGGTGTTCTGGGAGCAGTACCAGAAGGCCCTCATTGAGCAGCAGGCCGCAGTAGACGCCGGCATGGCAGAGCTCTACGCCGCCAGCCCCGCCCTGGCCCAGGAGAAGGCCACTGCCCTGGGCAAGGCCGTCACCGAAGAGGCCTTCGGATACGCCAAGAGCATCCTCACCGAGCTGCTGGCCTTTATCGAAGCGGATGAGGCCGGGGAGCTGACCGAAGAAGATGTATTCGTCCCCACCGTTTTGACCGAGGGCAAGCTGCCTTCCTACTCCATGGACATGGAGATTCCTGCGGATACCCCCCAGTTTGACGACGTGGCAGACTCCGCCTGGTACGCAGACGCCGTGGCCTACGTCAGCCAGCGGGGCCTGATGAACGGCACCAAGGACCGCATCTTTGCCCCCAATTCCTCCCTGACCCGGGCCATGCTGGTGCAGGTACTCTTCAACCTGGAGGGCCAGCCGGCCTCCACCGGCTCCTCCTTCTCCGACGTGGCGGAGGGTGCCTGGTATGCAGACGCAGTCAACTGGGCGGCGGAAAACCAGCTGGTGTCCGGCTATTCCAGCGGTAAGTTTGGCCCCAACGACCCCATCACCCGGGAGCAGATGGCCACGATCCTCTTCCGCTACGCCCAGTTTAAGGGAATTGACACTGACACCCAGGAAGAAACCCTGAACGGCTTTGCCGATCAGGACCAGATCTCCGCTTACGCTGTTCCCGCCCTCAACTGGGCCGTGGACCAGGGCGTGATGCAGGGCAATAACGCAACCACCCTCGCCCCCAAGGGAACCGCCACCCGGGCTCAGGTGGCCACCGTCCTCATGAACTACTGCGAGAAGGTGGCAAACCAGTAACAACCCCCATGATAAGACAAAAACCACGTTCCGAGGAACGTGGTTTTTTCTTGCTCCATATGGGTCAGAACAGGGAGAGAACACCGCAGGAGACGGCGGTCATAACCCCGCCGGCGATGAGCACCCCCGCCAGAATGGCGGGCAGAGCCACCCCGATGCGGATGTCAAAGAGGGTGGCGACCAGGGCCCCCGTCCAGGCGCCGGTGCCGGGCAGGGGGATGGCCACCAGGAGGATGAGGCCGGGAATCCGGTATTTGCGAACCATGCGGCCCTTCAGGTGGGCCCGGTTTTCCAGCTTGTCGATCTTTTCCCCCCACCAGGGCCGCCGGCGGAGCCAGCGGAACAGGGTGCGGATAAACAGCATAATGGCGGGCACAGGGATCAGGTTCCCGATGACCGAAATCACATAGACCAGGCTCGCAGGGAGCCCCAACGCCAGGCCGAAGGGGATGGCCCCCCGCAGCTCCAGCACGGGGACCATGGCCACCCCCATGGTGGCGGCACATTGCATGAGCAGAGATTCTTCCAACAGGGTCGCTCCTTTTATTTACGTGTTGAAAAAGGCAAGCCTTTTTCAACACGAGGGGATAGCAGTCCGCTGCGCGCAAAATCTGTGCGCCCTTAGCGCACAGATTCCACACTTGCGGCCTGAGAAGTATGTTCTCCGACGTACATGGCCCAGGCCACCTTCTCTTGGCCTTTGGCCAATTCACCTTGCGCCGCCGGAGAACATGATTTCATATCTTTCGCTGCCTGCGGGCAGCGAACTCTGCGAGACTGTTTCAACAGTCTCACTTTGTCCCGGGGTTTTCTTTTCCCTTTAGTATAGCAGAACCAAGCGGAAGTTTCCAGGGGGACGGCGGGTTTTTACGAAATCCTGGGGAAAGTCAGGACGGCTTTGAACAGGTCGCCGTCGATGGAGAGATCGAAGGTGCCCTTTTGCAGCTGGGTCAGGCTCCGGGCGATGGATAATCCTAACCCGCTGCCCTCGGTGTGGCGGGAGTCGTCCCCCCGGACAAACCGCTCCATGAGCTCGTCGGCAGTGATGTTCAGGGGGGTGGCGGAGATGTTCCGGAAGGTGATGGTCACTGTGTTCTCGTCGCTCTCGCAGGTTAAATACACCCGGGTGCCCGGCAGGGCGTATTTATAGATGTTGCTCAGCAGGTTCTCAAACACCCGCCACAGCAGCCGCCCGTCGGCGGAGATGGCCGGGGCGTCCTTGGCCGGGGTGAGCAGCAGCTGGAGGGTCTTGCTCTGGAGCTTCTCCTGGTACTCCCCGGCGCTCTGGGTGAGCAGCACGTTCACGTCTGTGCGCTGGAAGTTCACCGTCATGCTCCCCGTGGAGGCCTTGGCCGCCTCCACCAGGTCCTCGGTGAGCTTTTTCAGCTTGGCAGACTGCCGGTCCAGCACCTCCAGATACTCCCTGGCCTCGGGAGTGGGCATCTCCTGCTTTTTCAGAAGATCCACATAGCTGACAATGGAGGTAAGGGGGGTCTTGATGTCGTGGGATACGTTGGTGATGAGCTCGGTTTTCATCCGCTCGGACTTCATCTGGTCCTCCACGGCGGCCTGGATGGCGGTGCGCATGCTGTTCAGGTTTTCCCCGTGGGCCTTAAAATCCCAGCGGAGCTTTTCCAGGGGCACCTTGTAGTCCAGGTTCCCCGCGGCAAGCTCCCGGCCGCCCCGCTGCAGCTCCCGCATGGAGATCACCGCGTAGATCACGATGGCGGCTTCCAGCACCTTCAGCAGGAACCAGACCCCTTCCAAGCCGTTGCCGCACCAGACGGCGTAGATGCACAGCCCCTCCAGGAAGAAAAGCAGCAGGCAGCCCAGGGCGGCGGTCCAGAACAGGGGGAGCTTTTCCATGAGCTTGCTGCCCCCCCGGTGAAGGGCATGCCCCAGCCGGCGGAGAGGCTTGGCCAGCCTGCGCACCAGAAGGTTCTGCCCCAGGGTCCCCGCCTTCCACCGGCGGACCAGGGAGAGGCAGCCCGCCAGAGCAAAGATGGCGCAGCAGGCGATGCCCGCCAGGGACTGCCCCTTGAAGAACAAGGAGTCCTGCATAAAGCCCAGCCCCAGCAGGATGGGCAGCACAAAGATACACAGGATCAGCTCCAGGGGGATGGCCCGGTCCACCCAGTGGAGGACCACGCCCTCCTGGTCCTCATGGCGTCCGGCGCTCCAGGCAAGGAAGGCCAGGCACAGCAGCCCCAGGAGAAGCCCCCCGACCAACAGGCACAGGTAGTGGTTCCGGGCGAAATAATGGTTCTCCGCCTGGTGGATGGTCTGGTAGATGTCGCCGCTGCTGCTCAGGTTCGAGCGGATGAAACCGGTGATGGTAACGGTCACCGTCCCTCCCCCCTCCGTGTAATCTGCGGTGAGGCGGTAAATTTCATTATCTTGAGCGGTGGTATCCACGGAAATCTCGGTGCTTACATCGGTGTATTTCTCCTCCAGGTCCCGGATGGCGGCGTAGCAGGCCTCCTCGGTGGAAAAGGTCCGGGTGATGTGCCGCTCCTGGCCGGTCTTAATCTGCTCGGTGACGGAATACTTGGCCCGGTAGTCCCCCAGCTCTTCGCTGGCGTCCAGGGTCTTTCCGCTTTTGTCCTTGATGGTGTAGAAAAAGTTGGGGTCGTTCAGCCGGTCCGGGCCGTCGGTCCAGATCTCCCCCTGCTGCTGGGCCTGGTACCGGTCCCGCACATAGAAGGTCAGGTCGTCCAGAATGGCAGCTTCCGTCTGGCTGATATACGCCTGGCAGCTATTCTGATAAGCCCCATCTTCCGCCAGCTTCACCACGAAGGGGAAGCTGAACACCGCCGCCGTCAGGGAGGCCACGCACAGCACGCAGGCCAGGGCCTTGGCCCAGGTTTTGGTCCGCAGGTTTCTCATGGTTTCCCTCCTTCCATCTTGTACCCCTGGCCCCAGACCACCTTAATGTACCGGGGGTCCGAGGGGTTGATCTCCAGTTTTTCCCGTAAATGGCGGATGTGCACCGCCACGGCGTTTTCCACCCCGTAGGGCTCCTCCCCCCACACGGCCCGGTAGATCCGCTTGGGGGAAAAGACCGTGCCCGGGTTCTGCATGAGCAGCTTTAAGATTTCATACTCCCGGGGGGTGAGGGACACCGGGTCCCCGTCCAGGGTAACCTCTTTGGTGCGGTCGTCCATGGCGATGCCCCCGATGGCGAGGGAGGTTGGCTTCACCGCCCCGCCCCCCAGCTGGAGGTACCGCCGCAGCTGGGACTTGACCCTTGCCAGCACCTCCACCGGGTTAAAGGGCTTGGTTACATAGTCGTCCGCCCCCAGGTTCAGGCCCAGGATCTTGTCGGTGTCCTCGCTCTTGGCAGTGAGGAGGATCACGGGGACGTTGGAGGTCTCCCGCAGCCTGGTCATGGCGGTGATGCCGTCCATGTTGGGCATCATAATGTCCAGCAGGACCAGGTGTATGTCCTCTTTTTCCAGCAGCGCCAGGGCCTGCTTCCCGTCGTAGGCGGGAAACACCTGATAGCCGCTGGTGGTGAGATAGATCGTCAGGGCTGAGACGATATCCTTCTCGTCGTCGCATACCAAAATGTTGTACATACCGCCACCTCCTGGGTATATGATATCGTAGATGGGATTAAGAAACAACGTGGGGAATGCTTAAGATTTTATTAAGACGGGCAGCAGACGGGCAGCGCCCTTCCCCCGGCCCGACAAACAACGACGCCACAAGGCGGGATAAGCCTTGTGGCGTCGCGTTGTTTTGTTGATGAAAGGATGTCAGATCAGCTCAGGAACGCAAAGCCGTAAACCAGGTAGGCAATGCAGGTGAGAACCCCGGCGCACAGAGCAAAAGGCATCTGGGTTTTCACGTGGTCCAGGGGGCGGATGTTGGTAGCCTGGGCGATCAGGATGGAGTTATCGGAATAGAAGCACAGCTGGGTGCCGAACACCGACCCGGAGAAGATGGCGGCGATGGCCACAGCCAGGTTGGCGTCCATGGCCTGGGCCAGAGGGATCACCAGGGGCACCATGATGGCGGACACGCCCCAGGCGTTGGCCAGGGCGAAGGTCATGAGGGTGGCCACCAGGAAAACCACGAAGGGCAGCAGCCAACCGCTCATCAGAGGGGCCACCTTGCCGATGATGTACTCGGACATGCCCAGGCTCTCGCAGGCCGACTTGAACATGAAGGCGATAACCAGCAGGGCCAGCACGGACACCATGGTAGAGAACCCCTCCCAGATGGTGTCCACAAAGTCGGCAAGCTTCATGAGCTTCCGCACCAGGTACATGACGCAGGTGAAGGCCAGGGCCACGGTGACGCCGGTGAGCACGTCGATGTCAAAGTAAATGGTGGCAGCCAGGAGCACCACGATGGGAAGGACAAAGTCGATGACGCCGCCGGTTTTGGCGTTGGGGTCTGCCGCTTCCTCCACCTCTTCCTCGGGGGTCAGTCCCTCGGGGTAGAGGTTTCCGGTCTCCTCCGCCTGCTTCTGATACTTCCTCATGGGACCGAAGAGGGGGATGATCCCCGCGATCACCAGCAGCAGGACCAGCAGGCAGAACATGGGGTAGAACATGAAGGGAACCGACTGCAAATACACCCCGGTGGCGCTGCCGCCCTCCGGCACGATGCCCGTGCTTTGAATGAGGCTGGCGTAGTAGATGGACCAGGAGGACAGGGGGATCAGAACCACCACAGGGGCCGAGGTGGAGCCGATGATGTACGCGGTCATGGTCCGGTGGATTTTGTGGGAGTCGTTCAGCCGCTTGGTGATGGAGGCGGTGGTGAGGATGTTCAGGTAGTCATCCACGAACAGCACCACGCTCAGCGCCCATTCGGCCAGCAGGGATTTTTTCTTGGTGGTTGCAAACTTGGACAATAGGCCGGAAAAGCCCATAGCCGCTTTGGATTTCTCCAGCACGCCCACCAGGCCGCCCAGCAGGCCCACCACCAGCAGAACCCAGATGTTTTCTGCCGTGACGGTCTGCATCTGCTCCACAAAGGCGGCAAACCAGCCGCCCTTGCAGCCGATGATCAGCGCCAGCAAAGTGGCAACGAGCAGGGATTCAAAGGTACGTTTGGTGATGAGTGCGACTGCGATAAGAACAATGACGGGAACGATGCTGATGATTCCGTAGGTCGCATCCATTGAATACTCCTCCTTTCTGCGAAGGTCACTGGGGCAGGGGCATAACGAATAGCGCCCTCGCATATGATCTTTGCTGTGGGACAAAACGAATCAGCCTGTCAACGTATCCTTTGAACTTTATTCTATTCTGTCAGGGCCTCTTTGATGCCCGCGGCTTCCCCTCCTGTCTTGTTCTGTTTCAGCTTCTGGGATCGCCCTCCAGAAGCAGGCGCATGATCTCCCAGCGAGAGGACACACCGAACTTACGAAAGATATTCTGGAAATGCTTCTGCAGGGTGGACTCCCGCACCTGCATGGCCTCCGCGATCTCCTGGTTGTCCCGGAAGTGGGTCAGCAGCTCCAGCAGCTGGGTCTCCCGGGCGGTCAGACCGTACTTGACCGCCACCGCGGGCAGGTCATAGCCGGCGGCGGCCTGGCGGCGGTACATTCTGTCCAGCAGGGTGGCCATGTGCTGGTTCATGTGGATGCCCAGGGAGTTGAGCAGGAACAGCTCGTCGTCGGTGAAGGGACCGTCCTCCCGGCAGCGGAACAGGCTCAGAACCCCCAGGGGCTTGCTGTGCGAGACCATACCGTAGTACAGGGAGTCGTAAACCCCGTACTTCTGGTAGCACTTCTGATAGATGGGGGAGCGCAGGCGCTGCTGCTCTCCCACCAGGTCACTCTCCCGGAACATGGTGGGCTCCCGGCAGCAGTTGAGCCAGCCGGTGTAATCATCGTCGGCAAAGCGCATGTAGTTGTGCTCCGCCTCTACAAATTCGGCAGGGACGCAGAGCGGGTCCACCAGCCGGATGCGGGCTTCCGTGTTCTCCCGGCGCATGATGCTGGCATAGCGGTAAGGAATGAGCATCCGGACCATCGGCAGGAAGAACTGTCCCAGATCTGCGTAGGTCTGGCAGCGGTACAGCTCACAGACCACATTGTTGAAGATGAAAAAGACATTTTTCTTCACCACAGGCAATCTCTCCCCATTTTTTGCTCCGATTCTTTGTTTTTTTACTTTCTTTACAGGAAACTGCCAAAATTTACCGCATTTTCTTCGATTTCTTATTTTCTTCTAGTATAATCGAAGATATTTGAAAAGAATATACTTAAAAACATGTAAAACTACAACTTTTTAGGTAATATCTAGAAGAAGAAAAGAATTTTAAGTACCGAAAAAATCCCGTATAATAAAGTTGGATAAAATATTCGTCTTTCGAAATTTTATTCGTAATTCCCAAAAAATACGTACAGGCCCCAAAGAACACCTCCACAGACGCCAGACGACACCCGAACAGGCCCCATCCCATTCCCCGGCCGGCGGTCGGGAGTCCCCGGAGGAACCGGCGCCCCGCCGCGTTCCATCAGCAAGCCATCTGCAATCGGACGAAATCATTTGACGCTTTTCAGCAAAAAAGAAGGCAGGCGGGTTTTCCCCCTGAAATGTGGTTTCATAAATGATTAGAACAAGGAGGATTTATTCATGTACAACTACGAGAAAAACAGAGACCAGGTCGTAAAGGATCTGGACAGAGTCATTCGCCTCATCCACATGAAGGCCGACGAGATCCCCGAGGAAGAGAAGGCCCAGATGGTCAAGGAGACCGTGGAGCACTTCAACACCTGCGTGAGCCCCGGCTGGATCAACTACAGAAAGTGCGTCTCCTCCGAGACCGAAGGCAACGCCGTTCTGGAATGGGAAGACGGCGGCTCCTACTTCCGCGGCCTGTATGAAAACGAGAAGTTCCTGGACGCCATGGGCGGCTTCGGCATCTATGTGGCCGGCCACAGCGAGGACCTGATCATCGACACCGTGAAGGCTCAGCTGGACCGCCAGGGCCTGCACTCCCAGGAGCTGATCGACCCCCTGCGCGGCTACCTGGCAAAGGCCATGGCCGACTGTACCCCCGGCGATCTGCAGCAGTGCTTCTTCACCAACTGCGGCACCGAGGCTGTTGAGATCGCCATGAAGCTGGCCCGTTTCAAGAGCAAGGGCAAGTGGTTCATCTCCACCACCCACGCCTTCCACGGCAAGACCGGCGGCTCCCTGTCCCTGACCGCCAAGGGCATCTACCGTCAGCCCTATCTGCCTCTGCTCCAGCAGGTGCAGCACGTGGAGTACGGCAACGCAGCCGCCATCCGCACCGCCATTGAGAACCTGCGGGAAGTGGGCGAGTCCATCGCCGCCGTGGTTCTGGAGCCCATCCAGGGCGAAGCCGGCGTTATCATTCCCCCCGCTGGCTACCTGAAGGAAGTCCGCGCCATCTGCGACGAGCTGGACGTGATCCTCATCATCGACGAGATCCAGACCGGCATGGGCCGCACCGGCACCCTGTGGCGCTGCGACGCCGAGGAGATCGTCCCCGACATCATGACCTTCGGCAAGGCCTTCGGCGGCGGCGTGATGCCCATCACCGGCCTGATCTGCCGTCCCTGCATGTGGAGTGAAGAGCTGATCGAGAACCCCTATCTGCTGGGCTCCACCACCTTCGGCGGCAACCCCGTTTGCTGCGCCGCCGCTATCGCCGCTCTGGACTTCCAGCTGAAGAACGACATCCCCGGCCAGGCCCGCGAAAAGGGCGCCAAGATCAAGGCCGGCCTGGAAGCCATCAAGGCAAAGTATCCCACCGTCATCCAGGACGTCCGCGGCGCGGGCCTGATGATGGCCGTGGAGTTCTTCTCCGACGAGTACGGCTATGAGTTCTCCAAGGAGATGTACAACCAGCACGTTATCATCTCCGGCACCCTGAACAACTCCAAGACCATCCGCTATGAGCCCCCCGCATCCCTGACCGACGAGGAGATCGCCAAGATCCTGGACGCCTCCGACAAGGCAGCCGCCAAGGCAAAGGAAGTCTTCGGCCTCTAAGCCGTTTTCAGGCAGAGAATCCTTCATAACATTTCATGATGTACATCTCCCATCCAGAGAGCTCCGGCTCTCTGGATGGGTAGCCCGTTCCGCTCTGTAACAGATAGGAGATTTTTCTATGAAGATTTGCAAAAACTACATCAACGGCGAGTGGGTCGAGAGCGTCAGCGGCAAGACCGCGCCTACCTATAACCCTGCCAACGGCGAAATTCTGGCTGAGGTGGTTCAGTCCAACCTGGAGGACGTGGAGCGCGCCGTAGCCGCCGCCAAGAAGTCCTTCTATGAAACCCGCGACTGGCGGGACATGGACAGCCAGACCAGAGGCGACATCCTGCTGAAGATCGCCGACCTGATCGACAAGAACCGGGATGAGCTGGCCCGCATCGAGTCCATGGACATGGGCAAGCCCCTGCGTGAGGCTGAGGGCGACGTGGACGACGCCCTGCACTGCTATCGTTACTATGCCGGCATCATCAAGGCCCCCTACGGCGGCGTCTATGACGTGAACGAGGGCTTCGGCAAGATGCACTCCTTCACCATCCACGAGCCCGTGGGCGTGGTGGCCCTCATCAGCGCCTGGAACTTCCCCTTCGTTATGGGTTCCTGGAAGATCGCCCCGGCTCTGGCCGCCGGCAACAGCATCATCTTCAAGCCCGCCTCCAACGCTGTCATGTCCAACGTGAAGATGTTCGAGATCCTGGAAGAGGCCGGCGTGCCCAAGGGCGCTGCCAACCTGATTCTGGGGCCGGGCGGCTCCGTGGGCGAGGCTCTGGCCTCCCACAAGGACATCGGCATGGTCACCCTCACCGGCTCCACTGCTGTGGGCCAGAGCATCATGCGCTGCGCCGCCAGCAACGTGAAGAAGATCGGCCTGGAGCTGGGCGGCAAGTCCCCCAACATCATCTTCGCCGACGTGGATCTGGAGGCCGCTGTGGAGTGGGCCATGATCGGCATCTTCTTCAACCAGGGCGAGGTCTGCTGCGCAGGCTCCCGCATCATCATTGAGGAGAGCATCCACGATGCCTTCGTCAAGCGGTTTGCCGAGCGTGCCAACGCCATGACCATCGGCAACCCGCTGGACAACCCCGACATGGGCCCCATGGTCAGCGAAGGCCAGCTCAACGACGTGCTGGCTTATGTCAAGAAGGGCGTGGACGAGGGCGCTACCCTGGTCTGCGGCGGCGAGCGCTACACCGAGGGTGAGTGCGCCAAGGGCTACTTCATGCGTCCCACCATCTTCGACAACTGCACCCCCGACATGACCATCGTCCGGGAAGAGATCTTCGGGCCTGTGGTCACCATCCAGACCTTCAAGACCGAGGAAGAGGCCATTGCTCTGGCCAACGACACCGATTACGGTCTGGCCGGCGGCGTGTTCACCCATCAGCTGGAGAGAGCCCTCCGCGTGGTCAAGGAAGTCCGCGCCGGCATCACCTGGGTCAACGCCTTCAACCCCACCTTCAACGAAGCTCCCTGGGGCGGCTACAAGATGTCCGGCGTCGGCCGCGAGCTGGGCGTCCACGGCCTGGAGGAGTACCAGGAGATCAAGCAGGTTAACATCAACCTGACTCCCGGCGCACCCGGCTGGTACGAGCACTAATCCAAAAATCCGCAGGCTGCGGAACACAACGCATAACAAAGCCAGGGCCTCGCAAGAGGCCCTGGCTTTTCGCTTGGCTGCTGCCCGGACTCAGGGTTTGCAGATCCCGCAGGGGGAATACCCCAGCTGGATCAGTTCGGTTCTGCTACCGGTGTAGTAACCCTTGTTTTTGTCGCTGATCTTCTGCGCGCTGCTGCAATCGGCATAATGGAACTTCATCGTATTGGTGTTGAGAACGTAGGTGGCAGAGATGGGGTTCTGCTGGCCGGGGTCAGAAGAAGAGGTGCTGCCCGCCCCCTGGAGGATCTCCTCCTGGGAAGCCTGCTTGCTGGTGGTGAAGGTCACCGTCTTCCCGTCCGAAACAGCAAAGATGTCCCCCTGGAGATCCGTCCGGAAAATCGTGGCGCCGGCGTCTCTCAGACGGCTCAGCGCGCCCGCAGTTGGGTGGCCGTAGCTGTTCCCCGCCCCCACGGAGATGACCGCGTACTGGGGCATGACCTCCCGCAGGAAGGGATAGGTGGTGCTGGTGTCGCTGCCGTGGTGTCCCACCTTCAGGACGGTGGCAGAGAGGTCTGCCCCCGCATTGAGCATGGCCTGTTCCGCCTCCCGCTCCGCGTCTCCGGTGAACAGGAAGGAGGTCTCCCCGTACTGGACCTTCAGAACAATGGAGGTGTCGTTGGTATCGCTGCCGCCGTTCACCCCCAGAATGGTGACCTCCGCGCTGCCCAGGGAGTAGGTGTCTCCCACGGAGGGGACGGTGATCCCGCCGCCCTTCTCCTGGGCGTACCGGGCAAAGTCTGCAAAGGCGTCGCTGTTATAATCGGTGACCGGGCAGAGGGTCATGTCCGCCGTGGTGTAGCTGAAGGCGCCGGGAAGGCCTCCGATGTGGTCCTCGTGGGCGTGGGTGCCCACCACAATATCCAGCTTCTCCACCCCGGTGCTCTGGAGCACGGAGTAGATCCGGCTGGAGTCCGCCTTGTTCCCGCCGTCAATGAGCATGTACCGGCCGTCGCACTCCACCAGGGCGGAATCCGCCTGGCCCACGTCGATGAAGTGGACGGAGAAGGTACTGCCGCCGCCGGAGGGATAGGTATCCAGGGCGGACCGGTCATAGCAGGCGTCGAAGGCGGCCTGGGTAAAGACCCCCTCGTCCATCAGCTTCTGGGCCAGGGTCTGGGGGGAATTCTTCAGGCGAACCGGCAGGGCCGCGTAGGAGACCAGCACAACGTCGGCCCGCAGGAAGGAACTTGTCTGAACGCAGTCCGGCAGAATCCCCACCTGCTTTGCCAGGGAGAAGGGGTTGTCCCAGGTAAAGTCCCCGCCGGTCTGGTCGGAGTAGCCCAGCGCCCGCAGGACAAAGGTCAGGTACATGGCAGCATTGGCCGTCCCGGTGCCGAACTGGGTGTCAGAAACGCCCTTGGTCAGGCCGGTTTCATAGGCGTAGCCCACATAGCGGTCGGCCCACCCGGCCACGTCGGTAAAGGGGTGGTTCCAGCTTCCGTTCAGCGCATCGCTCTCCTTCCCCAGAACCCGGATCAGCATAATGAGAGCCTCCGTGCGGGTGGGGGCCCGGCCCAGGGCAAAGTCCGTGTCGGACACCCCCTGGAACAGCCCCAGGGTTTTCAGATCAGATGCCAGGGTCTCTTCGTAGGTGGTGTCCCGGCTGGCGGCAAGCGCCCCCACAGGAACCACGCTGATGCAGAGGATCAGGCACAGCAGCATGGCAATCACTTTTTTCATGGATAGCCCTCCTTTTTTCACTGTATGAGCATTCTACAGCCGGAAAAAGTCTCTTGTCAAGAAATCAAAAGGCCGGGCCATCCCGCCTCATCCCCTTCTTTTTACATTTGTCTGCAATCGCTTGCATTTACAAGCAATATTGCGTATACTACAGGCAAAGGAGTGTGATTATCATGGCAAACACATCCGCTGTCTATGCCCGCATTGATACGAACCTAAAGGAAAACGCGGAAAGCATCCTGCAGCAGCTGGGCATTTCCCCCTCCAGCGCAATCCAAATGCTCTACAGCCAGATCGTGCTGACAAGAGGGCTGCCCCTGGACCTCCACCTTCCATCGAGAAAGCCTGTGGAAATCGGCGGCATGAACCGCGCAGAGCTGGACCAGGAACTCAGAAAAGGGTTGGACTCGCTCAACACCGGAAACATCTCTTCCGCCGACGAGGTTGACGCCGTCCTGGCCAGGGAGTTTGGCATATGAGCGATCCCTACAGCGTGGTCTATTCTCCGGAAGCGCTGAACGATTTAAAAGACATTTACGCCTACCTTGCCTATGAGCTTCTCGTTCCCGACACAGCGCAGGATCAGGTGAACCGGATTCGGAAAGAGATCCGTTCCCTTTCCTTTCTGCCGGCACGCTACGCTTTGGTAGATTGGGAGCCTTGGAAAAGCATGCAGATGCACAAAGTCCCGGTGGATCACTTTGTGGTCTTTTATACCGTCAGCTCTGATACAAGGACGGTCACTGTTATCCGTATTGTCTATGGCGGCAGAGACATTGCAAGCATCGCAAAATCGACTCCCACATAACAAAAAGGAACAGCAGACGCTGTTCCTTTTTATTATGTCACGTTTGCAGTCCCCTTCTGTTCTCCCGTCTCCACAGGACAATTCCCACAGTGTCCGCGAAGAACCAGCCGATGGGGATGGACAGCCAGATGCCGGTCACCCCCAGGGCCGGGAGGGCCGACAGGGCGTAGGCCAGAGCCACCCGGGTGCCCAGGGAGCAGATGGTGAGCACCAGGGACACCGCCGGGCGGTTCACCGCCCGGAAATAGCCGTAGAGCAGGAACAGAACGCCGATGCCTAAGTAGCAGGACCCCTCGATACGCAGGTAGCCGGTGCCGATGGCGATGACCTCTGCCGCCTCCGCCCCGGCGAAGAAGGCCAGAAGCCTGGGGGCCAGCAGGCAGACCGCCCCGCCCACCGCCAAGCAGAACACGATCACGCAGGCCGCCGCCCACTTGACCCCCGCTCGGATGCGGTCCCGTTTCCCCGCCCCGTAGTTCTGGGCCACAAAGGTGGAGAAAGCGTTGCCGAAGTCCTGAACGGGCATGTAGGCCACCGTGTCGATTTTCACCGCCACGGCAAAGGCCGCCATCACCGCAGTGCCGAAGCTGTTCACCAGCCCCTGGACCAGCAGGATGCCGAAGTTCATCACCGACTGCTGCAGGCAGGTGAAGAAGGACAGGCTGAACACGTTGCTCAGAGACCGGCGCTCCCACACCATATCCTCCCGCCTCACCCGCAGGGCGGGGTATTTTTTCCAGGCCCAGGCCATAAGCCCCAGGCCGGAGGCGTACTGGGCGATCACCGTTGCCAGGGCCGCCCCCATGACCCCCAGGTGCAGGGGCACCACGAAGAGCACGTCCAGGCCGATGTTCAGCCCCACGGACACCCCCAGGAAGGCCAGCGGGGTGGCCGAGTCCCCCACCGCCCGCAGGAGGTTGGCGAAGAAGTTATACAAGAAGGTGGCGGCAATGCCCCCGAAAATCCACAGCAGGTAGGTCCGGGTTAATCCCGCCACCTCCGCCGGAATCCGGAGCAGCCAGAGAAAGCCCCCCAGCAGCAGGTACACCGCCATGTTCAGCACCAGGGTCAGCCCGCCGATGAGGACGAAGGCCTGGAAAATCCCCTGCCGCAGCCGGGCCATGTCCCCCCGGCCGAACTGGATGGAAAAGTAGGCCGCGCTGCCCATGCACAGGCCCAGGAGGATGGAGGTGAGAAAGGTCAGCAGGGTGTAGGACGACCCCACCGCCCCCAGGGCCCCTTCCCCGATGAACCGGCCCACGATCCAGGTGTCCGTCAGGTTGTACAGCTGCTGGAACAGGTTGCCGCAGATGAGGGGGAGGGCAAACCAGAGCAGCCCCTTGGGAATGCTCCCTTGGGTCAGGTCCCGGGTCACTTTTTCCGGCCCTTGGCCTTCTCCCGCTCCCAGGCGCGGATGGCAAAGCAGAAGGGGGGGTACATGGCCGGGAAAGCCACCTCATTTTCCAGGGTGTACCGGAGGAAGTCGAAGAAGAACGCGTAGGGGATATCCAGCCGCCCCTGGAGCTTGAACAGGCCAAAGCCCATATCCGCCAGGGCTTTGGCCTCCGCCGCTGTCAGGGAGATGTTCCGGGCGGGGGTGGTCTGCTGCTTATAGTCGGGCACAAAGGGGCAGCGGCGGAGAAAGCCGGTGTACTGACCGGTGCCCGCCAGGGCCACCGCCTGGTCCTGGGTGTTGGTCAGGTAGTGCTCCCCCCGCTGGGCGCAGTGGCGGACGCACCGCTCGTTGAGCATAATCTCCGCCCTGTCCTTGGGCAGCCGGGCCAGCAGATCCAAGTCGTAGTTGTCGTCCGGGTGGACCACATAGCGGCTGTAATTTTGGGACAGAGTTTTGTAATAGGCTTCGTCCCGGTTCTCCTCAAAGGAGGTCATGATCACCGAGGCGTGCAGCTCAATGTTGGGGTAGTTTGCCCGGATATGGTCCCGGAGGAGCGGGCTGGAAACGATCACACCCCCGCCCAGCCGGTTCAGCAGGTCCAGGATGGCGTTGCCCAGGGGGTCTTCCAGGTCCCGCTCCGTCATTCTGGGCATGGAGAAGGTGAGCAAGGGGGTAATCCCCCGGTCCAGGACCCCTTGCAGCTCAGCCTGGATATCCTCCATGGTGTACCCGTGGTCCACGATGATGGGCCGGCCGCAGTTCCACCGGGCCTGGGGGGAGCCGTACAGGTAGCGCACGGGGATGCGGTAGCCGAATTTTGCCTCCACCTGGTCCAGACACTGGCAGACCAGGGAGGAATAGAGAAACAGCCCGGGCACGCTGTAGGCCGCGCCGGGCATCAGGGCCGCCTGGGGCCCTTGGGGCAGAATGGGTTCATACATGGCTGATCCCTCCTTTTTACTCGCTCCCAGTATAAAGCAGGGGGCAAGGCTCTGTCAAGAAAGGGGGTTTTCTGAAAAAGATACCCCCGGGGCTCTTGACATTTCCTACCGGACGGGTATCATGAAAGTAAGCGTCCTCAGGACGCCCAACAACCCCATATGGCTCCGGCTTTTGTGGCAAATGCGCGACCCCGCCCCCACCCAGGGCAGGACACGCATTCTTGTTCGCTGAACAAGGGAACCAGGTGAGAAGCCTGGACACGGCGGGACATCGTTTCCCGCGGTGCTGTAAGCATGGAGCGCCGTCCTTTTTTCGCGAAAGCGAGTCACTGGCGAAGGCTGGGAAGGCGAAGGCGGCGCGGTGAGGGTCCTCCCTCTGAACATGCCAGTCAGAAGACCTACAAAAGGGCTGCCCCGTCCCTGCGGCCGGGTGTTTGCCGTACCTTTATTTTGTGAAAGACAAAAGCGGATGCAGAGAGCATCCGCTTTTTTTGCTGAAAGCCGGGTTCCCCTGTTCTCCGCCTGCGGGCGTTCCCATAGAGAATTTTGATAAGGAGGCTTTTGTATGAAAAAGCGAGTATTTGCCCTGTTCCTGGCCCTGGCGCTGGCCCTTGGCCTGCTGCCCATGAGCGCCCTGGCCGCAGAGGACCCCATCGGAACCGTGACCGTTTCCATCGAGACCAAGACCATTGACGGCGGCTATCTGGTAGAGCCCATGGAGGAAGCGCTGTACGCCGGTGACACCGTCTACACCATCCTCACCCGGGTGGCTGAAGAGCTGGACCTGACCGTGGAGGGCGCAGACGCCGGGTATGTGACCCGGATCGGCGACTTCTCCGCCTTTGGCTGCGGCGACCAGAGCGGCTGGATGGTGGCCCTTAACGACGACCACAACACCTGGCCCCTGCCTGAGCTGAAGGACGGGGACTCGGTCCGCTTCTGCTACACCTACCTCACCTATGGCTACGACATTGACCTCATTGACCTGGTGGACAAGCTGGCGGAGACCTGCGCCCAGGCAGCAGAGTACCAGGGGGACAACGCAGAGGCCGTTGCCGCCGCTCTGACTGAGGCAGAAGCCAAGCTGGCAGAGATTTCCGCCTATGAGAGCAACCAGGCCTATCTGGACAGCGTCACCATTTACGGCCCCGACTCGGAGACCAGCACTGTGGAAGCCCTGATCCAGGCCCTGAACGACGCCATTTCCGGCCCCCAGGAGGAAGCGCTGCCCTTCACCGATGTGGACGGCCACTGGGCCCTGGATTCCATCCGGAAGGTCTATGACCAGGGCCTCATGACCGGCACCAAGGACACCCTGTTCGCCCCGGACAAGACCTTAAGCCGGGCCATGGTGGTGACCATTCTCTACCGGCTGGAGGGCGCCCCCGCTGTCTCTGGTGAAAACGTTTACACCGACACCGCCGACGGCGCCTGGTACACCGACGCGGTCATCTGGGCCGACCAGCAGGACATTGTGGGCGGCTACGGCAACGGCCAGTTCGGCCCCCTGAACGACATCACCCGGGAGCAGCTGGCTGCCATTCTCCTGCGCTATGCCCAGTACAAGACCTATGACACCTCCGCCTCCGCCGACCTGAGCGCCTACACCGACGCGGGGGACATCAGCGCCTGGGCTCTGGAGGCTCTCCAGTGGGCCAACGGCGCGGGGCTGATCTCCGGCCGCTCTGCTGACCTGCTGGCCCCCGCAGGCTCCACCACCCGGGCGGAGACTGCCGTGATCCTGGTCCGCTTCCTGGAGCAGATCGCGGCTTGACGTTCTGTTGCCGCGGCACGGTTTTTTGCAAAAGATGCTGCCGGAGCTCTTGACATTTCCTACCCATTGGGTATAGTAAAGGATAGGTGACTCTGCCCTGACTTCGGTGAGGGCAGAGCGCCGGATAATCCCATAGCGCTCCGGCTTTTGTGGCAAATGCGCGACCCCGCCTTTCACCCAGGGCGGGACACGCATTCTTGTTCGCTGAACAAGGGAACCAGGTGCAAAACCTGGACACGGCGGGATTTTTTGTCCCGCTGTGCTGTAAGCATGGAGCGCCGTCCTTTTCCGCGAAAGCGGGTCACTGGCGAAAGCTGGGAAGGCGAGGGCGGCGCGCTGAGGGTTCCCCCTCTGAACATGTCAGTCAGAAGACCTACAAAAGGGCTGCCCCGTCTCCACAGACGGGTGTTTGCCATGCCTTTATTCTTGTGAGAGACAAAAGCGGATGCAGCATCGCATCCGCTTTTTTATGAAAGCCGGCTTACCCTGTTCTCCGCCTGCGGGCGTTTTGGATAGAGAATTTCAGTAAGGAGGCTTTTTATGAAAAAGAGAATTTTGTCTCTGGTCATGGCGCTGGTGCTGGCCCTTGGGCTGCTGCCCATGGGCGCGCTGGCAACCAACGACTACAACGACACCGACCAGATCGTCACCGTGGAAAAGTATGACGAAGACGGCAACGGTACCTTTTTGCTGCCGCCGACGCGGGTGACGAGAAGCACCACCAGCTATGCATACCGGTGGATTCAAAATGCCGTTGGCAGCGGTAACATTACCATTGAGGATTACTCATATATCACCGGCTACGTTGACGGCACGCAAAGTGATGGATGGTTGAACAACGGCGATATTACAGACTCCTCCAAGTGGCTGGCGTCTGTCAACGGAACCTGCTATGATGATGTCAGCTATTTCTATGGAAGTGAAATCGATGTCCTTCGTATTGTCTTTTCCACTTCCGGCGATGGTTCCGAATTTGATTTGCGTTCGGGCGGATGGGGCACGGTAGGGGTCATGAATGTCAACAAGGACGACCTCATTGAACTTCTGTCCCGATACTCCGCAGGGGATTTTGACGAGGGCTCTGCCGCAGCCGCTGCGTATCAGGATGCACTGGATACGGTGCTGGATCTGAATGCCACGGCGGCGGATGTGGCTGCGGCACTGGACGCTCTGAGCACCGCCGGCCAGGTTCCTGCCACCGGCATTACCCTCTCGCCCCAAACGCTGACTCTGAGCGTCGACGGCACCGCCACGGTCACCGCAGAACTGACGCCTGCTAATACCACTGACACCGTGACCTGGAGCGTGGCAGACTCTTCCGTTGCCACGGTAGACACAACCGGCGTTGTCACCGGCGTGAGCGCGGGCAGCACGACCCTGACCGCCAAGGCCAACAACACGGTCAGTGCAGAGGTCAGCATTACAGTCTCCGAAAGTGCGGAGCCCAGCACGGACCCCTATGTCTACTTTGAATACAGTAACGGCGAAAAGCAGTACATGGCCGAGGACGGTTCCTTTACCCTCAGTTCTCTGGATGAAGGCTATTTCAGAGTTGCCAATACCGACGCCACAGCCTGGTGGGAGAATGAGGAAAAAATTGACGCCGGTAACGGCAGCGTGGCGTTCCACTGGTATGTGAACCGGGAAACCGGCGCGTGGCAGCCCTCCGGCCAGCAGCCCACCAAGCCCATCACCGTGACTGCGGGTACCTTCACCCAGACTTTCACAATTAACTATCAGGATATCTCCGGTATTACCGAGTTGAAAACCTATATTGATGGCACCGAAGTTACCGACGACAACCCCTATGAGGTCACCGGCTGCGTCTCCAATGTTGCTGTCACCACCAAGGGTCTCAAGGACGGCGAGTGGATTGACGTTCCGGTGCAGGCGCTGAACTATGACACCAGCGACAACGTATATTACAACTTCCGGTTCGTGGGCAACAAAATGACCATCAACCGGGCGGGCAACGCCACCATGACGGTTTCCCTGAAGGGCGAGAAGGTGTCCACTACCTTTAAGGCTGTCTGCCATGAAGTTTTGGCAACTGACATGAAGGTCGTAGTTCCTGAAACGGTTACAATCAGCGATTGGGACGCCCACGGCTTCTATGTGGGCCTGCGGCCTGACACCGGCTATACCATCGAATTTGAGCCGGAAAACGCCACCAACCGGGACGTGACCTGGGAAGCCCTGACCCCGGAGGTTGCAAACCATTCCGACCTGCACAGCGCCGGGATTTATCCCATTAAGGCTGGCACGGCGAAGTTCCTTGTGACCAACACCAGTGATTCCACGCTTACCCAGGAGGTCACGGTTACATTCCAGTACAAGACCCCCCTGACCCGTGCAGCTGTGGAGGATCTGACGATGAACTCCGGCGATACGCAGGCCCTCACCATCAGCTTTACGCCGGAAAACGCCACCGAGCAGCGATTTACCTGGACTTACAGCCAGGACGGCGTCGTGGAGGTCTCCGACAAGATTGAGACCAGCGAAGACGGCCTGTCCCATTGGACCACCCACTCCATCAAGGCCCTGCACTCCGGGACCGTTGAAGTCACCGGCACCCCCTGGGACCAGACCGGCGGCTGTGAGCCCGTCACCTTTACCGTAACGGTGGATGCAGGCACTCAGGAACCGCCTCAGGAAGACGCTCCGGCGGATCTGGCGCGGATCGGCGCTCTTATGGAAGGGATTGCGTCCACTTATGAAAACACCTATAATAATTCCAAGGTCATCATTGACATGGCGGCCTACGAAGACTTCAACCCCCAGACCACACACAAAACAACGGCGGAGGCAAAACAGGCCTATGTGAATTTTGTCACCTCCGCCGTCACCGGCACAGCGGGTTCCGACACCACCTTTGCCCTGTCTATTGTGGGCCTGCAAAGCCTGGGCTATGACCCTCAGCGGCTCTATCCCGCCAGCAGCAGCACCCCCATTGACCTGGTGGCAGGGCTGAACAGCGTGACCCACTCTTCAAGCGCCTGGAACGCCCCCTATGTCCTGGCGGCATACAACCAGGGCGACTACGGCACGGATTCCTATGAGCAGGCTTTGCTGGAACAGATTCTCGCCAGCCAGGCAGCCGATGGCAGCTGGACCGAATATGACGACAGCATCCAGGCCACCGCAAACATGATCATGGGCCTGTCCTTCTATCGGAATCAGGCAGAGGTACAGACCGCCATCAACAAGGCAGTGGCATACCTCTCCAGCCGGCAGGAGTCTGACGGCACCTTTGACCCCTATGGCTCCGGCTCGGACGCCGATGCCTGCGCAAATGTGGTCATGGCGCTGGCGGCTGCGGGCATCAACCCCGACACAGACAGTCGGTTCATCCAAAACGGCAGCAGCGCCCTGGACGGCCTGCTCCTTTTTGCCCTGGACGATAACAGCGGCTTTGGCTACAAGAGCAACGAAACCCTGAACGCGTACGCAACGGAGGAAGGCTTCCGCGCCCTCATCGCCGCCTCCCAGGTGATGGCCGCCGACAGAGCCTACAACATCTACGATTTCAGCGGCACCCCCGTCTCCCCCGCCTGGGAAACGGGAAGCACCACCCCGGACGTGCCCACCGCCCCCACAAACCCGGAAGAACCCACCACTCCCACCACTCCCGACGACACCATCACCGTGACGGTATCCGTCCAGGCGGACACCGGCTACTGGCTGCGGTCCAAGTCCGTCACAGTCAGCAAGGGCGCCACCGTCTGCGACGCCTTTGTCCAAGCCCTGGAGGGCACCGGGATCACCCAGGTGGGCGCGGAAGCGGGCTACATCCGCTCCATCACCAAAAACGGCGTCACCCTGGCGGAGTTCACCAAGGGGCCCAACTCCGGCTGGCTTTACACCGTCAATGGTGAACTGCCAACCGTCAGCGTGACCTCCTACACCCTCAGCGACGGGGACGCCATCCTGCTCTACTATACCGACGACTGGACCAAGGACCCCAACGCCAACGGCGATATCGATCCCGCCGACCAGGCCGCCGCAGATAAGGTGGCAGACCTGATCGCCGCCATTGGCACGGTCACCGACGCCAGCGGAGACAAGATCGCCGCCGCGCGGACCGCCTATAACAAGCTCACCGACGCGCAGAAGGAACTGGTGAGCAACTACCACAAGCTCACCGCCGCCGAGGCGGAATATGCCGCCCTCACCGCCCCCGTTTCCCTGCCCTTCACCGACGTAACCGGCCACTGGGCCCTGGATTCCATCCGGAAGGTCTATGACCTGGGCCTCATGACCGGCACCAAGGCCACCCAGTTCTCCCCGGACACCACCTTAAGCCGGGCCATGCTGGTGACCATTCTCTACCGGCTGGAGGGCTCCCCCGCCGTTTCCTCTGCAAGCGTCTACACCGACGTGGCCGCCGGCACCTGGTACACCGACGCGGTGGCCTGGGCCGCTCAGCACGGCATCACCGTCGGCTACGGCAACGGCAAGTTCGGCCCCACGGACGACATTACCCGGGAGCAGATGGCGACCATCCTCCTGCGCTACGCCCAGTACAAGTCCTATGACACCACCGCCTCCGCCGACCTGCGCGCCTACAATGACGCAGGCAGCATCAGCGCCTGGGCTCTGGAGGCCCTCCAGTGGGCCAACGGCGCAGGGCTGATCTCCGGCCGCACCAACACTCTGCTGGCCCCCGCAGGCTCCACCACCCGGGCGGAGACTGCTGTGATCCTGGTCCGCTTCCTGGAGCAGATCGCCCCATAACCACAAACGAAAGGAAGATTCCCTATGGCATCCATGGCAAAACGCGGGTGCAGCCTGCTGCTGGCCCTGGTGCTGGCCCTGGGTCTGGTGGTCCAGACCCAGGCCGCCGGCTCCACCCCCTCCCTGTCCCAAGCGCTCACCGGCACCGCTCAGTACGTCTATGAGACCGTCAAGGCCCCCCAGGTGGGGTCCATCGGCGGGGACTGGGCCGTGCTGGGCCTGGCCCGCAGCGGCTACACTGTCCCGGCCCAATACTACCGGGACTACTCCGCCGCCGTGGAGGCCTATGTGAAGGCCTGCAACGGCGTACTCCACGAGAAAAAGTACACCGAGTATTCCCGGGTGATCCTGGCCCTTTCCTCCATCGGGAAGGACGCCCGGGATGTGGCAGGCTACGATCTAACCAAGGCCCTGGGGGACTATGACCAGACCGTCTGGCAGGGGGTCAACGGCCCCATCTGGGCCCTGCTGGCCCTGGACTGCCGGAACTACCCCATGCCCCAGAACCCCCAGGCCAAGACCCAGGCCACCCGGCAGATGTATGTGGATTACATTCTCTCCTGCCAGCTGCCGGGGGGCGGCTGGAACCTGACCAAAACCGGAACGGCTGACCCGGACCTCACCGCCATGGCCCTCCAGGCCCTGGCCAGGTACCAGGACCAGACAAACGTAAAGCAGGCGGTCTCCCAGGGCCTCACCTGCCTGTCCCGGCTGCAAAACCCTGACGGCACCTTCTCCTCCGAAGGGGTGGCCAACGGGGAGAGCTGCGCCCAGGTGATGATTGCTCTGGGTGAACTGGGCATCTCTCTGGAGGACGCCCGGTTTGTGAAAAACGGCTGCACCCTGCTGGACGGACTGCTCACCTTCTACCGCCCCGGCCAGGGCTTCGTCCACGCCGTCTCCGGGGACGGGGCTAACCAGATGACCTGCGAGCAGGCCCTGCTGGCCCTGGCCAGTCTCCAGCGGGCCCAGAGCGGGCAGAACAGCCTGTATCAGATGAGCGACGCCCGGGACCTTACGGGTGAGAGCCAGACCGGCCAGGGGCTCCCCGGCAAGCACGCCGACGTGCAGTCCTCCCCGGTGATCCTGCCCGGCAAGACCTTCCCTGACATTGCCGGCCACCCCAACCAGGCTGCCATCGAAGCCCTGGCCGCCCGGGGGATCATCAACGGCATGACCGACACCACCTTCGCCCCGGACGAGACCATGACCCGGGCCCAGTTCGCCACCATCGTGGTCCGGGGCCTGGGGCTGCCGGAGCAGACCACCCAGGTCTTTGACGACGTGAAGGCCGGGGACTGGTTCGCCCCCTATGTGGGCTCCGCCTACGCCTACGGGATTGTCAAGGGCAAGTCCGCCACCCGCTTTGACCCCAACGGCACCATCACCCGTCAGGAGGCCGCCGTGATGGTGGCCCGGGCCGCCAAGCTCTGCGGGCTGGACACCGAGTTGGACGCCGCTGCCGTTCGGGACACCCTGGCTCAGTTTACCGATTACGTCACCGCCGGGGACTGGGCCCGCCAGGAGCTGGCCTTCTGCTACCGCCAGGGCATTCTGGACGACAGCGCCCTGACCATTCAGCCCCTGGTGCCCATTCTCCGGTGCGAGATCGCCCAGATGCTGTACAATCTCCTGGGCAGCGCCCAGCTTCTCTGACTTAAGACAGGAGGGCAGCCTATGAAGCCAATCAAGTGGAAAACCGTCCTGCCGGTGCTGGCCGTGGTGCTGGTGCTGGCCCTGGCCTTCTGGTACGGAGGGGATTCCCCCGACAGCCAGGGGCTTCCCGACCAGACCGCCGCCGCCCAGCCCGCCGAAGAGGCCGAAGAGGCTCAGGAGCCGGAGGAAGCACCGGCGGAGGAAGCAGAACCCGCCGAAGCCGAACCGGAGCCCCAGCCTGAAACCGGGCTGGAGAGCCGCCCCGGGGGCACCCAGGGGGGCATGAGCGCCCAGGAAAAGGAGCAGGCCGCTGCGGAGCTGGCCGGGGGGACCACCACCTCCAGCCAGCAGGGCGACGCCGCTTACTCCGGCCTTCAGGGCATGACCATCGACCCTGCCACCGGCAAGGACGAGTACAGCACCCAGCCGGTGCCCGCGGGAAAGCCAGTGCCTGTGGAGCCCCAGGACGTGGAAATTTCCGACACCGCCCTCACCTGCACCCTCACCGTCCGGTGCGACAGCATCCTGGCCCACATGGACTGGCTGGACCCGGAAAAGACCGAGCTGGTCCCCGAGGACGGGGTTCTCTTCCCCACCACCACAGTTACCTTCTATGAGGGGGAGAGCGTTTTTAACGTCCTCCAGCGGGAGATGAAGAAGGCGGGCATCCACCTGGAGTTTACCAACACCCCCTTCTACAACTCCGCCTACATTGAGGGCATCGGCAACCTCTACGAATACGACTGCGGGGAGCTGTCCGGCTGGATGTACCAGGTCAACGGCTGGTTCCCCAACTACGGCTGCTCCCGCTATCAGCTCCAGGCGGGGGATGACGTCCAGTGGCTCTACACCTGCGACCTGGGGCTGGACGTGGGGGGCAGCACCGTCAGCTGATCCCCCCAGCTATTTCTTACGATTGGATGTGATTCCCATCCCCCGGACCGATCCCTTTTCCCGCTGCCACCCGGCGGTGAACGCCCTCTACTTTGCCCTGGTGCTGGGCTTCACCATGTTTTTCACCCACCCGGTGAGCCTGGCCCTCTCTCTGTGCGCTGCCCTGGCCTATGCCGGTGTGCTGAAGGGCCGGGCCGGGCTGGTGCGCAGCCTGGGATATACCCTGCCCATCCTTCTGCTGGCGGCGGTGCTGAACCCCGCCTTCAACCACCAGGGGGCCACCATCCTGGCCTACCTGCCCTCGGGCAACCCCCTGACCCTGGAGAGTATTCTCTACGGGCTGGCCGCCGCCGGAATGCTGGCGGCGGTTCTGGTCTGGTTCTCCTGCTGCACCCTGGTGATGACGGCAGACAAGTTCGTCTACCTTTTCGGCCGGGTGGTCCCCGCCCTGAGCCTGGTGCTCAGCATGACCCTCCGGTTTATCCCCCGGTTTGTTCACCAGCTCCGGACGGTCAGCCAGGCCCAGCGGTGCGTGGGACGGGACGTGTCCGCCGGGACCCTGCTCCAGCGGCTGCGCCGGGCGGTGACCGTTTTATCCATCGTCGTCACCTGGAGCCTGGAGGACGCCATGGAAACCGCCGACTCCATGAAAGGCCGGGGCTACGGCCTGCCCGGCCGCACCGCCTTTTCCCTGTACCGGCTGGACAGCCGGGACAAGGCTCTGCTTCTCTGGCTGGTGTTCTGCGGCCTGTATGTGGCCGCCGGTTGGGCCGCCGGAGGGCTGTCCTGGCGGTATTACCCCACGGTGCAGGGGGCACTCGCCGGGGCCTTTCCCGTGAGTTTTCAGCTGGTTTACCTGGCCCTGTGCCTGACCCCGATGGGGCTGGCCCTGGGGGAGGCCCGGACCTGGCGGTCCCTGAGAGGAGGAACGGAGCCGTGACCAAACAAATGTCAGAAAGCATGGGCATAGGCGTCCTGCTGGCCGTTTCCGGCGGCCTCATGGACGCCTACTCCTATCTCTTCCGGGGGGAGGTTTTTGCCAACGCCCAGACGGGGAATATCCTGCTGTTCAGCGTCTATCTCTCCCGGGGCCAGTGGGCAGCCGCCCTTCACTACCTCTGCCCCATTCTGGCCTTTTCCCTGGGCATCGGGTGCGCGGCGGTGATCCGCCACCTGTGCCGGGAGCGGCGGCTCCACTGGCGCCAGATCTGCCTGATTCTGGAGATTCTCATCCTGGGGCTGGCCGCCCCCCTGCCCCAAAGGGCCAACCTGCTGGCCAACAGCCTCATCTCCCTGGCCTGCGGCGCCCAGGTGGAGAGCTTCCGCAAAATTGACGGCAGCAGCGTGGCCACCACCATGTGCATCGGCAACCTGCGCTCGGCTCTGCACGGCCTGGTGGAGGTGGGCTTTACCGGCTCCCAGGCAGGAAAGCACGACGCCCGGGTGGACCTGACCATCATCCTGTTCTTCGCCGTCGGGGCCATCCTGGGCAGCCTTCTGCTCCCCCATGCCGGGACGTTCACCCTCTGGGTCAGCGCCGGGCTGTTGGCGGTTGCCGCCGCGGTTCTGTTTGTCCGCCCCCATTCTCCAACGGAAGGAGGTCCCCTGTGAGCAGTTTTTCCATCCATTCCCTCTCCTTTGCCTACCCCGGCGCCCAGACCAAGGCGTTAGACGAAGTCAGCTTTGCTGCGGAGCCGGGGGACTTCCTGGTGCTCTGCGGCCCCTCGGGCTGCGGGAAAACCACCTTGCTGCGGCAGTTAAAGCCCGCCCTGACCCCCCACGGGGTCCGGTCAGGAACCATTCTCTTTGAGGGCCGTCCCCTGGAGGACCTGGACCTGCGGGCCCAGAGCAGCGCCGTCGGCTTTGTCCAGCAGGACCCGGAAACCCAGCTGGTGACCGACAAGGTGTGGCACGAGCTGGCCTTCGGCCTGGAGAGCCTGGGGCTGGAAACCCCCGTCATCCGCCGCCGGGTGGCGGAGATGGCCTCCTTCTTCGGCATCCAGACCTGGTTTCACCGGAACACCGCCGACCTGTCCGGGGGGCAGAAGCAGCTGCTGAACCTGGCCGCCGTCATGGTGATGCAGCCCTCGGTGCTCATCCTGGACGAGCCCACCAGCCAGCTGGACCCCATCGCCGCCGGGGAGTTTGTGGCCATGCTGGGGAAAATCAACCGGGAGCTGGGCACCACCATCCTCCTCACCGAGCACCGGCTGGAGGAGGTGTTCCCCTTGGCAACCCAGGTGGTGGTGCTGGACCAGGGCCGGGTCCTGTGTCAAGGAACCCCCAGCCAGGCGGGTCAGGCCCTGCGGCAGTTAAACCACCCCATGTTCCGGGCCATGCCCACCCCTATGCGGGTGTGGGCGGCCACGGACAGCACGGCTCCCTGCCCGGTCACTGTTCGGGAGGGCCGGGACTGGCTGGCCGGGTACGCCGCCTCCCATCCCCTCTCCCCCCTGCCCCCGGAGCCTCAGCACCACTACCCGGACCCGCCGGTGATCTCCGCCCGGGAGCTGTGGTTCCGGTATGAAAAAGAAGCCCCCGACGTGGTCCGGGGCCTGTCCCTCACCGTTCATAAGGGAGAGTTTCTGGCCCTCTTAGGGGGCAACGGGGCGGGCAAAACCACCAGCTTAAAGCTGCTGGCGGGGCTGGAAAAGCCCTACCGGGGGGAGCTTCAGGTCGCGGGAACTGCCGTCCTGCTCCCCCAGAACCCCCAGGCGCTGTTTGTGAAGAAAACGGTGCGGGAGGACCTGGAAGAGCTTCTGCGGGACCGGGACCTTTCTTCTGATGCGCGGCAGGCCCGGATTGCCAAAGCCGTCCGCCTGTGCCGGCTGGAGGACCTGCTGGACCGCCACCCCTACGACCTGTCCGGCGGGGAGCGCCAGCGGGCGGCCCTGGCAAAAGTCCTGCTGCTGGAGCCGGAAATTCTCCTGCTGGACGAGCCCACCAAGGGGCTGGACGGGGAATTCAAGGCGGTCTTTGGTGGGATTCTCCAGACCCTTCTCCGCCAGGGAGTGACCATCCTCATGGTCAGCCATGACCTGGCCTTCTGCGCCCGCTATGCTCACCGGTGCGCCCTGTTTTTCGACGGGAGCATCGTTACCGACGCTTCCCCCCGGGCCTTCTTCTCCGGCAACCGGTTCTACACCACCGCCGCCAACCGGATGGCCCAGCCGCTGCTGCCGGAGGCGGTGACCCCCGAGGACCTGATTGCCGCCTGCGGCGTGCAGGTTCCCCCGGACCCGGCCCTCACCCGGGACGAAACACCCTTGCCTCCCACACCCCAGCAGCGGGAGTCAGCCCGGCAGCGTCTGCCCCGGTGGCGGAGGGCTCTGGCTTTCCTGGCCGGAGGGGCGGCCCTGGTACTGTTTTTTGTTCTCACGGGGCTGGCGGACTTTTCCGCCCTGGGGACCCTGTCCTCCAACCAAAAGGTCCTCTACGGGGGCTTTCTCCTGTCCCTCTTCCTGCTGGCCGCCGCCGTCACCCGGCGAGAGAAGGCGGCTCTGTCCCCGCCCCGGGAGAAAAAGGCTCTGTCCCGGCGTTTTCTGGTGGCAGCGGTGCTCATTCTGCTGCTCATCCCCCTGACCCTGCTGGCGGGGGAAACCCTGCTGTCCGGGCGGAAGTATTACTTTATCTCCCTGCTCATTCTGCTGGAGACCATGCTCCCCTTCTTCCTGGTCTTTGAGGGGCGCAGGCCCCAGGCTCGGGAGCTGGTGCTGGTGGCCGCCCTCTGCGCCCTGGGGGTGGCGGGCCGGGCGGTGTTCTTCATGCTGCCCAGCTTCAAGCCTGTGCTGGCCCTGACCATCATCGCCGGGGTGGCCCTGGGCGGGGAGACGGGCTTTCTGGTGGGGTCCACCATTATGCTGGTGTCCAACATCCTCTTCTCCCAGGGGCCCTGGACTCCGTGGCAGATGTTCGCCGCCGGGATCATCGGCTTTCTGGCGGGGTTCCTCTACCGCCGGGGGGTTCTCCGGCGGAGCCGGGTGTCCCTGTGCGTGTTCGGGGCCCTGTCCGCCATCCTCATCTACGGGGGCATTATGAACCCCGCCTCGGCCCTTATGTGGACCCACGACCTGAATGGGAGCATTCTCCTGGCCTACTACCTCACCGGCTTTCCCATGGACTGCGTCCACGCCGCCGCCACCTGGCTGTTCCTGTGGTTTGCCGCGGAGCCCATGCTGGAAAAGCTGGACCGGATCAAAATCAAATACGGGCTGGTGGAATAGCCCCCCTTGCGGTTCAGCCCCGGACCGGAGAGAGATTCTCCGGCCCGGGGCCTCTTTACGCAAAGATTTCACACAAACCTGCTGGCGGATTTTACCTTCCCCCGGTACAATGAAGACGGAAAAGAAGAAGTTTGATTGACTAGGCCAGGAAGGCCGGGAGAATGTTATGGAAAAATTATTGGAAAAGAAGGGCTTCATCTGCGACATGGATGGGGTCATTTATCACGGCAACCGCCTGTTGCCCGGGGTCCAGGAGTTTGTGGAATGGCTGTACCGGGAGAAGAAGGAGTTTTTATTCCTCACCAACAACAGCGGCAAAACCCAGCGGGAGCTTCAGCAGAAGCTGGCGAAGATGGGGCTGGACATCGACGAAAAGCATTTTTACACCAGCGCCCTGGCCACCGCCCAGTTTGTGTCCACCCAGATGCCCGGGGCCAAGGCCTTCGTCATCGGGGAGCCGGGGCTGCTCAACGCCCTCTATGAGCAGGGGATCACCTTTGACGAAAACGACCCGGACTATGTAATTGTAGGCGAGTCCTTCAGCTACACCTATGACAACATCTGCCGGGCGGTCAAGTGCGTCCGGAAGGGCGCCCGGCTCATCGGCACCAACACCGACCTGACCGGCCCCACGGAGACGGGCATCGTCCCCGCCTGCCGGGCCCTGGTGGCTCCCATCGAGCTGGCCACCGGCACCTCCGCCTACTACGTGGGAAAGCCCAACCCCCTGATGATGCGCACGGGGCTCAACATGCTGGGGGTCCACTCCCAGGACACCGCCATCATCGGCGACCGGATGGACACCGACATTGTGGCGGGCATTGAGTGCGGCCTGGACACCGCCCTGGTGCTCTCCGGGGTCACCGACCGGGAAATGATCGGCCGCTTCCCCTACCGCCCCCGGCTGGTGCTGAACGGGGTGGGAGACATCCCCGCCGCCGCAGCCGAACACCACCCCCGCCTGGCCCTGGAGGCCGTGGCGGGATAACACACCTACTCGCTCCATATATACATGCCACAAGCCCCGGCGGACCAGTTCCGCCGGGGCTTGTGGCATGATAGACGCCTCGCAGAGTTTCGCCGCCGCAGCGGCGAAAGGGAGTGCAATCATTTTTTCCGGCTGCGTGTACGGCGGAAAAAATTCTTCTCGGCCTGCCAGTGTGCCCCCCAGGGCGCGCGCAGCAGGCCGCATCCCCCTCCTGCCGGAAAAGGCTTGCCTTTTCCGGCAGGCATAAAAGCCCCGGCGGAAGGATATTCCGCCGGGGCTTGTGGCATTAGCGCTGATATTCGAAGTCTAAATTGTACATGCTCACCAGGTCGCCGTCCTTGATGCCCATTTCCTCCAGCTGGTCGAAGAGGCCGGCGGACCGGAGCATCCGGTCGAACCAGTTCCGGGACTCGTAGTTGGAGAAGTTCACGTTGGCCATGATCTTCTGGAGCCACGGCCCCTCGATGATCCACACGTCGTCCTCGTGGCGGATGGTCAGCGGCTGGGTGGTGTCCACCTCCGGCGGACGCTCCACGTACTCCGGCTCGTAGACGATCACCGGGGGCAGGTGGGCCAGCTCCCCGGCGGCGGCCTTCATCAGCTCCCGCACCCCCTGGTGGGAGGCGGCGGACAGCTCGAAGAAGGGCAGGCCCAGCTCCTCCACGTGGGCCTTCAGCTTTTCCAGCAGAGAACGGTCCTCCAGGATATCCACCTTGTTGGCGGCCACCAGCATCCGCCGGCTGGCCAGCTCCGGGCTGTACTCCTGCAGCTCCGCGCAGATGGCCTCGAAGTCCTCCACTGGGTCCCGGCCCTCGGAGCCGGACACGTCCACAATGTGGATCAGCAGGCGGCAGCGGTCAATGTGCCGCAGGAAGTCGTGGCCCAGGCCGGCCCCTTCCGCCGCACCCTCGATGATGCCGGGGATGTCGGCCATGACGAAGGAAACCCCCTCGTCCACGAACACCACCCCCAGGTTGGGGAACAGGGTGGTGAAGTGATAGTTTGCGATCTTGGGCCGGGCCTTGGTGGCAACGGAAAGCAGGGTGGATTTGCCCACGTTGGGAAAGCCCACTAACCCCACGTCCGCCAGGAGCTTTAATTCCAGCAGGACGGTTTTCTCCTTGCCGGGCAGGCCCGCCTTGGCAAACTGGGGGGTCTGCCGGGTGGGGGTGGCGAAGTGCTTGTTGCCCCAGCCGCCGTTGCCGCCCCGGCAGAGCACAAAGGGCTCGTCCCCGGACATGTCCTGGATGATCTCCCTGGTCTCCGAGTCCCGGATGACGGTGCCCCGGGGGACCTTGATGATGAGGGGCGCGCCGTCCTTGCCGGTGCACCGCTTGCCCGCGCCGTTGCCGCCGTTTTCGGCCACGTACTTCCGCTTGTAGCGGAAGTCCATCAGGGTGGACATGCGGTCGTCCACCTGGAGGATGATGTCCCCTCCCCGGCCGCCGTCCCCGCCGTCAGGGCCGCCGGCGGCCACATATTTTTCCCGGTGGAAGGACACCGCGCCGTTGCCTCCCGCGCCGGATTTCACCAGAATGCGGGCGGTGTCGATAAAAGTATTTGCCATTGGGTACCTCCCTGTGCAGGCAGAAAAGTGGAACTTTAAAAAAGCCCCGAACGGGTTGCCGTTCGGGGCTTAGGGTACTGCGTATGCGGCAGAATTATTCCGCAACAGCCTCCACGATGGAGACCTGCTTGCGGTCCTTGCCCAGCCGCTCAAACTTGACGCGGCCGTCCTTCAGGGCGAACAGGGTGTCGTCTTTGCCGATGCCCACGTTGGTGCCGGGATGAATGTGGGTGCCGCGCTGACGGACCAGGATGTTGCCGGCCAGAACGAACTGACCATCGCCGCGCTTCACGCCCAGGCGCTGAGCCATGGAATCGCGGCCGTTACGGGTGGAGCCAACGCCCTTCTTATGTGCGAAGAACTGAAGTCCGATATGAAGCATAGGTTACACCTCCATGACGATAATGTGTTGGGGATATTCCTCCTGCAGCTGGACGAAGTAGAGCATCAGCGCCGCCAGAAGGGTCTGGCAGACCTGATCGGCCTCTCCCTCCAGGTTGCGGGGGAGTTTCAGGGAAATGGAAGCATCCCTCTCGCTGACCTTCACCGCGGCTTCCAGGCCAAGCACGTCGTTGATGGCGCACTCGGTGAGGCGGACGGCGCTGGTGACGGCGGCGCAGAGGATATCCTCCCCGGATTCGGCCAAACCGCTGTGCCCCTCTACGGTGAAGGAGACGATGCGGCTGCCGTCAGTTGCAAAGGATGCGGTGGTCATTAAGCGTTGATCTTCTTGATTTCCACCTTGGTGTAGGGCTGACGATGGCCCTGACGCAGGCGGTAGCCCTTCTTGGGCTTGTACTTGAAGATGACGACCTTCTTGCCCTTGCCGTTCTTCACCACGGAAGCGTCCACGGAAGCGCCTTCCACCACGGGAGTGCCGAACTTGGGCTCGTCACCCAGGACGGCCAGGACCTTGTCGAACTTGATCTCGTCGCCGGCTTCGTTGTTCAGCTTCTCGATGAACAGGACATCGCCTTCTGCGACCTTGTACTGCTTACCACCAGTCTCGATGATTGCATGCATGCTGTGTGCACCTCTTTCCTTAATTACGGGCTCGCTGTCGGGGGCGGGACCGGGACTGACAAGCCGCAGTCCACTTATCACCCATTCAAAGCGGCTTTAAAAGTATAACAGCGGACAGAGTAAAAGTCAAGGGTTTTGGGCGGGAGAAAAAAGAATTTTGTATCACTCACCCCTTGGCTCCCCCCTCTGGGGGGCCAAGGGTGTCGCAGGACCGGCTCACAGGGTGGCTGCCAGGGCGATCCAGCCGTTTTTCTCCAGGCGGCGGATGACCTTCAGGCCGCTTTTCTCCAGGGCGGCGGCCACCTCGTCCCCCCGGCTGTCGATGATACCGGAGCACAGGAAGGCGCCTTTCTCCGCCAGCAGCCGGGGGACCACCGGGGCCAGGGGGATAATTACGTCGGCCACGATGTTGGCCAGGACCAGAGGGGCCTGGACCTGGGCCAGCTCCTCCACCAGGGACTGGTCGGTGAGCACATTCCCCGCCAGGAACCGGCACCGGTCTCTGCCCAGGCCGTTGAGGGCGGCGTTTTCGTAGGCCACGTCCACCGCCTTGGGATCGATGTCCACCCCAGTGGCGTGGCTGGCTCCCAGCCGGAGGGCGGCCACCGCCAGAATGCCGCTGCCGCAGCCCAGGTCCAGCACGGGCCGGCCGGGAACCACATAGTTCTCGATGCCCTCCAGGCACAGCTGGGTGGAGGCGTGGGAGCCGGTGCCGAAGGTCAGGCCCGGGTTCATGAGAAGGGTGGTGCGCCCCTCAGGGACCTGGGCGGTATCCCGCTCCCACTCGGGGATGATGTAGATTTTTTTGCCGATGGACAGGGGCCGGTAGTACTTCTGCCAGCTGTGGGCCCAGTCGTACTCCCGCAGCTGCACCGAGGTATAGGGCAGGTCGATGCCCTTCAGGTACCCCGCCAGCTGCTTCTGGCCGTCGGCGTCGTCGGTGACGTAGAACTTCACCCGGGAGACCCCCTTCATCTGCTCCAGAAGGGCGTCGTCCACATAGTCCCAGTACTGGCGGTTTTCCTCCAGAAAGGCCCGGAACTCTTCCTCCTCCTCCACGGCCAGGCCGGGGACGCCGTTGGCGATGAGGCGGGCGCACAGGTCGTCCAGCTCCTCCGATTTTGCGTTCAAAACGATTTCAAGCCACATGCTGTCCATGGGGTGTCCTCCTTTGGGAATTGGGTTCGTGGTAAAAAACACCGGCACTGGTGACAGTGCCGGTGTTTGAGTGGGTTCTGGTCAGTGGGATCAGATGTCTCTGGTCCACAGGGAAGCCATAGCGGGGCCGCCGCCGACGCACAGGGAAGCGCCGCCGATGGTGGTGCCCTGACGCTGCATCTCATAGATCATGGAGACGATGATCCGCAGGCCGGTGCAGCCGATGGGGTGACCCAGGGAGATACCGGAGCCGTTCACGTTGGTCTTGGCCAGGTCAACGGTCCAGCCCTGCTCTTCCTTCAGCTTGCGGCCGACGCCCAGGAACTGAGCGGCAAAGGCCTCGTTGATCTCCCAGTAGTCCACGTCGGAGAAGGTCATGCCGGCGCCCTTCAGGCACTTGGGGATGGCATAAGCGGGGCCGATGCCCATGTACTTGGGCTCCACACCGGCGGAGCAGGAGTTGATCAGCTTCACCATGGGGGTGCAGCCCAGCTCCTTGGCCTTCTCGGGGGTCATGACCACCACGGCGGCAGCGGCGTCGTTGATACCGGAGGCGTTGGCAGCGGTGGTGACACCGTCGGGCGTGAAGACAGCCTTCATCTTGGACAGGGTCTCGATGTTGCAGTTGCGGATGGGGTGCTCATCGGTGTCGATGGCGATGTCGCCCTTCTTCTTGTTGTGGATGATGTAGGGAACGATCTCTTCCTTGAACTTGCCGGCGTCGATGGCGGCGCAGGCGCGGTTGTGGCTGATGACGGCCAGCTCGTCGCACTCCTGACGGGAGACGTTGCACAGCTTTGCCACGTTGTCGGCGGTCACGCCCATGTGGCCGGGAACCAGAGCGTCATACAGAGCGTCGTGGATCAGGGAGTCGAACAGCTCAGCGCCGCCCTCGGTGGGGATGCCGCCCATGCGGTAGCCCATACGGGCCTTGGGGAGCATGAAGGGAGCCTGGGTCATGTTTTCCACGCCCACGACCAGGCCGATGTCGGTCTTGCCCAGCATCACGTTGTTGCAGGCGATTTCCAGAGCGCGCATACCGGAAGCGCAGTTCTGGTTGACGGTGACAGCGCTGCTCTCCACAGGCAGACCAATGCGCATGGAGACCTGACGGGCAGGCAGAGAGCCCTGCATGCCGGGATAGCACTCGCCCATCACGATCTCGTCGATCAGGTTGATGTCGATGCCGGAGCGGCGGATGGCTTCTTTACCAGCGTGGATTGCCAGTTCTCTTGCGGAAACGTCCTTGAACTGCCCCTGGAACTTACCAATGGCGGTACGACAGGCGCTGACGATCACAACTTCTCTCGTTTGCATGTGAGATATCCTCCTAAACATGTCATGTATTTGTTCATTTTATATAAAAATGTACTAATTCAAATTCCTAAAACAATTGTATTATACACCGAAATCCTGCGCTGTCAAGGGATCGGTAGAAATATGCACAAAATTTTTCTGGTGCTTATGCAGGAGATTTTCTTGCTCTTTTCATGCAAACTATGTATAATAGAGAAAAACCCTGGCCAAAGGGGCCAGGAGCCGTGCAATTTTTGCTTCATTTCCTCCAAAAAATACCTGCGCCAGAAAAAAAAGGAGCATCCTATGCATCAAATCCCGGAAAAATGGCACGCTGCGGCGATGGCCTTTTCTTTGGACCTTGCCAAAGACAACGAAATTTTGCCCAAAAAGGTTTTGTCCCTGTTTGACAAGCACTTCGGCTTCCGGCGGAGCATTTTCCTGCCCGCCAGCTTCCCGGCTCTGCCCGGCAGCACCCCCCGCCGGCTGTGGAGCCTGAACAGCTACATCACCTACGGCATCCGCTACGGCCCCATGTACGACTATAAGGAGCGGGTGTACAAGGACGACATCTTCCGCTATTCCAGCCTGCCCCCCCACCTGAAGGGCCGCCGGGTGATCTACACCGACGACCTGATGCCCTTTGAGGAGTACGAGCGCACCCCCTACGGCATCCACATGGCGGGAGAGGACCTGTACTACCAGGCGGTGCTCTTCTTTTACCAGGGGGACCGGGTCATCGGCTCCATGGGCCTGTTCCGCTCCAGGGAGGAGGGCCCCTTCCTCCAGGAGGAGCGCAGTCTGCTGGAGTACCTGGCGGTGCTGGTGGAGGCCAACTACCAGAACTATCTCCGCCACAGCGGCGAGGGACGCTTTCTGGACAGCTTCCACCTGTTCTTCCAGGACCTGAAGCAGGGAGCCGTTCTGCTGAACCAGGACATGACCGTGGTCCAGTGCAACAGCGCCGCCAAGGAGATCAGCCAGATTTTCTGGGAGCAGTACCGCCACAACCAGGGCCACTTCCTTCGCAGCAACTACCAGGGGGACCCCCAGTTCCGGGAGGTTCAGACCATGATCAACGAGATCAGCGAGCGCCTGAGCACCCAGGGGGGCAGCAGCCAGAGCATCACCTCCCTGGCGGAGGACATCACCTTCTACCACACCACCTTCCTGTCCTCCTCTCCGGCGGGGCTGATCCAGACCTGGCACCTGATGCTGGTGACCTGCCAGACCAAGCAGATCCCCAAAAACCTGGACCACCCCTACAACAGCCTCACCCAGCAGGAGCGGCGGATCGTCTACTACCTGGCCTCCGGCATGAAAAACGAGCAGATCGCCGAGGAGCTGCACATCAGCATCTACACCGTGCGCACCCACATCGCCAACATTTATAAAAAGTTCGAGGTCAACAGCAAGGTGGACCTGCTGATGCATCTCCAGCCCATTTTAAAGGAACAGAACGAACCGCAATAAAAAAATAGGAGCAACCCACTCCGGCTGCGGTTTCTTTTCAGCGCTCCCGAGGGGATGATCTCAGGGGAGCCTTTGACTGCGGCAACCGACCACTGGATGGCGCGCCCAGCTGGTGGGCGCGCTTTCTGCCGGCGTTCCGACAAAGGGCCGCAGGCCAGGCAAAAAAACGCCCCCTCCCCGGTAGGCTTCCACCCACCAGAGAGAGGGTTTCCAAAGGGAGAGAACCTCTCTCCCTTTGGTCTTCTTTCCTCCATTTCTTGAAAGAAATGGAGCCCCCGCCGGGAAGGCGCGTTTACGCCCGCAGGCGGTAACCCTCCTCGCCCTCCACAATGAGCGCCCGGTCCAGCAGATCGTCCAGGGCCTGGCGCACCTGCCGGGCGGTGAGACCCAGGGCGGTCTCCAGCTTTTCCGCCGTGGCGGTGACCTGGTCGGTGAGGTACTCCGCGATCTGCTGCCGGGTCACCTCCTCGCCGCTGAAGCTCCGCTGGGGCAAAGGCAGGGACAGGCTGGTGATCCCCGCCTTGAAGCCCTCGGACAGCACCGGGGCGCTCCACCCCTGCTGGGCCCAGACCGCATAGATGCCCTTTAAGCCCTTGCCTGCCCCGGAACCCAGCTTCACCAGGGAGAACAGCCGGGTGAGCACCACGTTTCTGGGGTCGGCGGCTCCCCCCGCCCGGGCCTCGTCGGGGGAGACCCGCAGCAGGCCCCCGTTGGTGACCTGGAGGGCGGTGTCCGTGCGCTGGATCGTCAGGCCGCCCCGGCTGAAGTAGTCCGCGTGGAGGATGGCGTTGAGGACGGCCTCCCGCATGGCGGCGGCCAGCTCGTCCCGGCTTCCCTCCGCCAGCAGGGAGGAGACGGCAGTGAGCCGCCGGGAGACCAGGGTGTAAAATGCAAACAGGTTTTCCGGGGGACCCGGCTGGCTGGTGGTCAGCCGGAAGCCGGTGTCCGTCTCCCGGTACTCCAGTTTCAATTGGGGAAACACCTCTTTCAGTGCGTTCCGCCGCCCCAGCAGGAGCAGACCGGCCAGGGTGGGGTGCAGGCTTTTCCCGTCCTTCCCCCGGCCCAACACCCCGGCGGCGGGGAGAAACTGGTCGTCCGGGAGGAAATTCCACGGGTGCTCCGGCCGGCGCATGGCCATGAGCAGCCGGAACTGGCGCAGGGTCTCCTGGGACAGGTCCTGGGGGGAGCGGCCCTCCAGCACCGCCAGGTCCGCCGGGGCGTCGTCCCGGTCCCGGAGCATGGCCCGGACCTCGTCGGCGGAGCAGTGGTAGTCTCCCTCCCCGTCCCGGCGGTAGGAGCCGGTGAAGGGGCTGTCGCCGATGTACACCGGCCGCTGGCGGCGGTTTGCCCGGGGCACAGAGATCACCAGGACCTCCTTGCCGTCGATGGTGTGCACCGCCACGTCCTCCTCCGAGAGCACGTTGGCGCTGACCTTGGCCGGGTCCCGGACGGTGCGCCAGACGATGTCCACATAGCCCCTGGCATCGGGCACCCCGGTGACGGTGAGCTGCTTATCCCGGGATTCCTCCACCCCCAGCAGGATGAGACCGCCGATGGTGTTGGCAAAGGCGGAGTAGGTCTCCCACAGGCTGTGGGGGAACCCGCCGGCGGCCTTCTTGGCCTCGATCCGGTTGTTCTCGTGGTAGCGCATGATGTTGTTCAGGTCAATCATGGGTTCTCGCCTCCTGGCCGGGGTTGGGTATCCTAACACAGGTTTATTATAGGAGACAGACTATCCCTTGTCAATCGAACCGGCGGACCACGATTCCGGGGCAAAAACAAAAAATGAGAAATTTTTTCAAAAAACTATTGACAAAAGCCGGGGGATGCGATAGAATAACACTCGTTCCGCAGGGAACAAAAAATGAAAACGGACGATTAGCTCAGCTGGTATGAGCATCCGCTTGACGTGCGGGAGGTCACAGGTTCAAGTCCTGTATCGTCCACCAAAGAAAGGCACGAGAAACCTCGTGTCTTTCTTTTTTGCGTTTTGGGCACCTTAAGGCGGGGCCCCATTTCTCTGGAGAAATGGGGGAAAGAGCACCAGGGGGAGAGAGGTTCTCTCCCCCTGGACCCCCACGCTCTGGTGAGTGGAACCTTGTGATGGATTGGTGCTTTTTGTCTTTGGGTGGGTTCCTATTCTCTCGTTGCTGCGCTGTCCAAAGCGCGCCCACCGGCTGGGCGCGCATCGGGTGAGTGAGTACCCTGCAAGGGCGGCAATTCACCCCGGAATCAGGCGGGGATGCCTTGGTAAAGCAAAAGCTCCAAAAATGCTGTGAGCACTGCGTTCTGGGTGATAAGGTCATAGCTGGGCCCGTCCGGTTCCCGGCAGACCCGGAGCGCGTGAAGGACTGCGATGGTGTTGTGCCGCTCCGGTTGAAGCTTGACCTGATACTCCGCCTGGTTAATCACCAGGGTAACAGTGTAGCTGGGGTCCAGAGGCGAAATGGCAGCCCGGGCTGCCAAATCGTTGCAAAAGCGGTCATATTGTTGTTCAGTCAGCTGACGAAGATACATAATCCGTCTCCTTTCCTTATATTGCCCAAACCTGTCCCCTTGAAAGGATGCGGCACGTATGATATAGTATTTACGCCCCGTTGCCTTCGGGCAATGGTTGGTTGTGGGGAAGCGGTGCGAGTCTGTTGCAGGAGGCGCGCCGCTTCCTTTATTCTTCTTTCAGGTCCTCTTTCAGCTTCTTGATCCCCCGCCGGGCCGCTTCCATCCGATTGACGTTTTCCTGGGCGCAGTAGGCTTCTAAAATCTGCTTGCACTCCTCGTTATACTTAACTGCCATGCGGTAGGGCTTGGGAAGTTCTTCCTTGGGACCTCGCTTTCCCATTCTCAAACCGTCACCTCCTCGCAGAGAAAGGGTCACCTTTATTATGTAATAAAGGTGACCCTTTTGTTAATAAAAATAGAAATTTTTTACAGGGTCAGGGCCGCCCGGTAGCCGGTGTGGACGGCCTCCCAGATGGAGCCGCTTTGGACCCGGTCCCCCAGGGGGATCACCCGCTCGCAGACCTGCGCCAACTCCTCTCCGTAGGGCGACGCGGGCTGGGTGCCCAGGGCCAGAACCACCCGGTCGCAGGGGTAGACGTACTCCTCCCCGGTCTGGGTGTCAGTGAACCAGATCCGGTCCTCCCCCACCCGGGTCAGGGTGCGGCTGCACAGGAAGACCACGTTGTTGAGTTCCAGCACCGCCGTCACCGCGTTGCGGTTGGAGCCCTGGACCCCGGGGGCCAGCCGGGGGGCGGCCTCCAGCACCAGGACGGCGTTGTTTTTCTCCCGCTGGGAGAGGACCTCGGCGGTCTCCAGGCCGGTCATGCCTGAGCCCACCACCACGATGCTCTCTTCCCTGGGGTCCACGGCTCCGGTGAGAACCTCCGGCGGGGTGCACACCATGGGGCCCTCCGCTCCGGGGATGGCGGGGATTTTGGGTACCCCGCCGGTGGCGTCCAGGATGGCATAGGGAGCTAAGGCGCGCAGCTCCTCCAGGGTGGGCGAACAGCCCAGGCGCAGGTCCACCCCCGCCTGGGCGCACCGGCGGACCAGGCTGCGGGTGAGGGGCTCAATCCGCTCCTTCCGGGGGGCCAGAGCCGCCAGCTTCAGCTGACCGCCGGGGGCGGTGTCCTTTTCAAACAGCACCACCCGGAAGCCTCGGCGGGCGGCGATCCAGGCCGCCTCCATACCGGCGGGGCCTGCCCCCAGAACGGCCACCAGGCGGCTGTCTCCGTCGGCCTTCAGGGGCGGCAGCTGGGCCTCGTAGCCCGTCTCCGGGTTCACCGCGCAGGTGATGTGCCCTTCCTGGTCGTACTTTCCGAAGCAGGCCATGCAGGAGATGCAGGGGACGATGTCCTCCTCCCGGCCGGAAAAGGCCTTGTTGGCCCATTCCGGGTCCGCCAGGTGGCTGCGGACGGAGGCGGCAAAGTCCAGCACCCCCTCCGCCAGGAGCTTTTCCGCATAGGCCGGGTCCCGGATGAGGGCCACGGAGAGCACCGGGATGGACACCGACTGCTTCACCGCCCGGGGCAGGTGCTTCCGCCAGCCCTGAAGGTAGCACATGGGCTCGGCGCTCTGGCTGAGCTTGCTGTCTGTTCCTGAGGCGGTGGTGTTGATCCCGTCTGCTCCCCACTGCTCCAGCAGCTGGCAGAGTTTGATGCCCGTGTCCGCGTGATACCCGTCCTTTCCGATGTACTCTTCAATGGACACCCGGAATAAAATAGGAAAGTCCTGGCCGCAGGCGGCCCGGATGGCCTCCAGAATTTCCCTCAGGATGCGGGCCCGGTTTTCCAGGCTGCCGCCGTACTGGTCGGTGCGGTGGTTGGTGACGGGACTGAGAAAGCTGTGGAGGAAATAGTGGTGGGCGGCGTGAACCTCCACCCCGTCGAAGCCCCCCTCCTTCACCCGGCGGGCGGCCTGGCCGAACTTTTGGGCAATGTCCCGGATCTCCTCCTGGGTGGCCTCCCGGGCCTGGCCCCGCTTCTTTCCCCGGGCGGGGCTAGCGGAGATCAGATCCCTGGGGTTCAGCTTGGGGTCGGCGTTGGCGCCGGGGTGGAAGAGCTGGGCAAAGAGTTTGGTTCCATAGGGGTGAACCCGGTCCGCCAGGCGGCGGAAGGAGGGGATGTTCTCCTCCCGGGCGGCGTTCAGCTCCCGGTAAAAGAGCACGCCCCGGTCCTCGTCCACGCAGACCATCTCGGTGATGATGAGGCCCACGCCCCCTTTGGCCCGGGCCTCGTAATAGGCCAGCATGTCCTCGGTCATGGTTCCGTCCGGCTGGGACAGGGAGGCGGAGGCCGCCGTCATGGCCACCCGGTTGGGAAGCGTGAGCCCGCCGATGCGGCCCGGCGATGCCAAATGAGGATACATAGCAGAGGTTCCTCCTTTATCTTTCGTTTTGGTCTTTACATTTTATCCGATTTTGTCGTAAAATACAAGGATAGGAAAGATTACACCACAACCCGGGGAAGATTGTCATATTTTCACGGAGCACCCACATTGGGGCATCTTGGCTTTCTGGTAAAACTTGTTGCGGGAGGGAGCGGCCATGGAACCAAAATTTCAAAAGCAGAAGCACACCCTTTTGATGCCGGACCTCTTCCCCATTCACATGGAGTTTCTGGCCTCGGCCATCCGGGCCAGCGGCTACCGGGTCCAGGTGCTGCGCTCCAGCGGCCGGGCGGTGCTGGACCTGTCCCTGCGCTACATCCACAACGACATGTGCTACCCCGCCATGTGCTCTTTGGGCCAGGAGCTTCACGCCATCACCAGCGGGGAGTATCCCCTGGACTCCATCGCCCTCATTCAGTTTCAGACCGGCGGGGGCTGCCGGGCCTCCAACTACGGCATGATGCTGAAAAAGGCCCTGGAGAAACTGAAGCTGAACCAGATCCCCGTGGTCACCTTCGGCTTTTCCAACCTGGCCCTGGGCAGCGGCTTTTCCATCACCCCCCTCATGTGCCAGCGGCTGCTGGCGGCTTTGACCTACGGGGACCTGCTGATGCTTCTGACCAACCAGATCCGCCCCTACGCCTGCCAGCCCAGCCAGGTCCAGGCTCTGGCCAGCCAGTGGAGCGCCAAGCTCCAGGAGGAACTGGCCACCACCCGGTCGGGAATCACCCGGGTGAAGAAAAACATAAAACAAATGGTCCGGGCCTTCGCCGCTATCCCCACCCAGGTGAAACAGAAGGTCCGGGTGGGCATTGTGGGGGAGATCTATGTGAAATACTCCCCCTTCGCCAACAACCACCTGGAGGAATTCCTCCAGACCCAGGACTGCGAGTACATGCTCCCCGGGGTGCTGGGGTTCATCCACTACTGCCTCACCGGTCCCGCCGTGGACTGCGAGCTCTACGGGGGCAATCCCATCCGCCGCGGGGTCAGCCTGGCGTTGGGCCGGATCGTTCAGATCTACGAAAACGCCCTGTCCCAGGCCCTGGCTCCCTTCCCCCAGTTCCACCGGCCTCCCAGCTTCCAGGAGATGCGGAGAAAGGGGGAGCAGGTCCTCTCCCGGGGGGTCCGGATGGGTGAGGGGTGGTACCTGCCGGCGGAGATGGCGGAGCTGATCGAGGGCGGCTACCCCAACATCATCTGCGCCCAGCCCTTCGGCTGCCTGCCCAACCACATCGTAGGCCGGGGCACCCTGCGGAGGCTCCAGTCCCTCTACCCCCAGGCCAACATTACCTCCATCGATTACGACGCCAACGTCTCCCAGGTGAACCAGGAGAACCGGATCAAGCTCCTGCTGTCAAACGCCCGGGACCGCCTGGGACAGCAGCAGACAGCGTCTTCCATTGTCTAAAAAAACAGCGTGCCAAAGGCACGCTGTTTTCTTTGGTTATTCCTTGGTTTCCGCAGGGGCTTCTTCGCTCTCTGCCTCGGGCTGCGCCGCTTCTGCGGCCTCGGCCTTCTCCTGCTCCGCGGCGGCCTTGGCGGCGGCGCGGGCGGCACGGGCCTGCTCCTTCTTCTCCTTTTCGGCGGCCTCCTTGGCCTCCTGCTCCTCCCGGCGGACCTGCTTGGCCGCCTTCTTCAGTTCGCTCAGGTACTCCGGGGGCACCACGTTGGAGCCGTTGGGGTTCAGGATATATTCCCGGATGTTCTTGGCCAGCTCCTCGGTGGAGGGGTGGACCACCACCAGGTTGTTCTCATAGGCGTACCAGAAGCTCCGCTTCACGTCGGGCATCTCCTTGGTGATAAGCTGCAGGCTGGCGTGGCGGGAGTTGGTGGCCGGGGTATAGATCACGTCCTTGATGGAGGAGAAGGGGATGACCCGCTCCTTTTCCTTCATCTTGGTCTTGGCCAGGCAGCGGATCACGCAATAATCCAGGTACACATCCAGCCGGGAAGCCCCGCCGGGAAGCCAGAATATCAGCCCTTTGCGGATTTCTCTCTTGTGTTCTTCCCGCTGTTCCTTCTTCTTTTTGCGTCCAAACATGGTCTTCCGCCTCCATCTGATGATTTGGCCTGCGCCATGCAGGCAACGTATTGTTATAGTATAAACGCTCCGCCCCGAAAATGCAAGAAAAAGGGGAGATTCCGTCATTCTTTTTCCCCGCCCCCAGACGCCAAAAAGCCGCGGCACGAATGCCGCGGCCTTTTGGCAGGATGGAGATGTTTAGGAGTTGGTTGTAAACATGGAAGGATTTTTTGACTGCTAACTTTGTTAGGTATTGTATGGGAAAAATCGGCAGAAATCATGAACCCAATGTAACGAAATTGTTAAATCGTGGCGCAGGGCATTGATTTGCCCTGCGCCACTGTATTTTTTAGAAGGTCACCTCATCCGGGTCATGGGACCGGGCCGTGGGGGGAACCGTGTCCAGGGCGACCACATCCTCAGGGGCCAGCTGGAAGGAGAACACACCGGTGTTCTCTGCGATCCGGGCAGGCGTCACCGACTTGGGCAGGGGGAGAATTCCCTTCTCCAGGCACCAGCGGATGCAGATCTGGGCGGGGGTCCGGCGGTACTTCTCCGCCAGGACGGTCACCGCCGGGTGCTCCAGCAGTGCCCCCCGGCCCATGGGGCTCCAGGCCTCCACCAGGATGCCGTGGGACTGGCAGTAGGCCACGGTCTCCTCCTGGGTCTGCCCGGGGTGGACCTCAATCTGGTCTGCCATCGGGGGCACCTCCGTGTCCATCAGGGCCCGGAGATGATGGGGCTTGAAGTTGGACACGCCGATGGCCCGGAGCTTTCCCTCCTGGTACAGCTCGGTGAGGGCCCGCCAGGTGCCCAGGTTCAGCTGCTCCCAGGTTTCCGGGTACTGGTGGGGGGCGGCGGGCCAGTGGATGAGGCACAGGTCGATGTAGTCCAGGCCCAGCCGCTTCAGGCTCTCCAGCACAGAGGCCCTGGCCTTCTCATAGCCCCGGTCCGTGTTCCACACCTTGGTGGTGACGAAAATCTCTTCCCGGGGCAGACCGGACTCCCGTATCCCCTGGCCCACGGCGGTCTCATTGCCGTAGAAGGCGGCGGTGTCAATGTGCCGGTAGCCTTCGGCCAGGGCAGCCCGGACAGCGGCTGCGCCCTCGGCCCCGTCGGGGGTCTTGTAGGTTCCAAAGCCCAGGCAGGGGATACCCACCCCGTTGGCCAACAAAAACTTGTCGTTGGGTCCGTTCATGGAACGCCTCCTTTTTAAATAGGGAAAAACACCTCCGAATTGGCTTCGGAGGTGTTTTTGTAAGTTGGTGAAAAAATCAGCGCTTGGAGAACTGGGGAGCGCGACGAGCGGCTTTGAGGCCGTACTTCTTTCTCTCCTTCATTCTGGGGTCGCGGGTCAGGAAGCCGGCGGCCTTCAGAGCGGGACGATACTCTGCGTTCATCTCCAGCAGAGCGCGGCTGATGCCGTGGCGGATGGCGCCGGCCTGGCCGGTGACGCCGCCGCCGCTGACGGTGGCGTTGATGTCCACCTTGCCCAGCAGGCCGGTGGTGTCCAGGGGCTGACGGACGATGAGCTTCAGGGTCTCCAGACCGAAGTAATCGTCGATATCACGGCCGTTGATGGTGATGGAACCGGTGCCGTTGGGGAACAGATGCACCCGGGCCACGGAGGACTTCCGGCGGCCGGTGCCGTAATGGTAAGGCTTCTTGCTCTTGTACATGTTCTAGCTCCTCCTTATTCTGCGGCCCACAGTTCGGGCTTCTGTGCTGCGTGGATGTGCTCGGGGCCACGGAAAATCTTCAGGCGGGTCAGGGAGTCCTTGGTGATGATGTTGCGGGGCATCATGCCGCGGACAGCCAGCTTCATAGCCAGCTCGGGCTTCTCCTGCATCAGCTTGCGATACTTGGTCTCCTTCAGGCCACCCACATAGCCGGAGTGGGTGCGATAGTACTTCTGATCCAGCTTCTTGCCGGTGAGCACAGCCTTCTCAGCGTTCACCACGATGACAAAATCGCCGCAGTCAGCGTGGGGGGTGTACTCGGGCTTATGCTTGCCGCGGAGCAGGGTTGCTGCCACAGCGGCGGTTTTACCAAGGGGCTTGCCAGCGGCGTCAAGGATATACCACTTGCGCTCGATGTTGCCCTTGTTAGCCATAAAAGTGGACATAGGGTCGAACCTCCAAATCATGTTGATTTATCAAAGTGAACGGGTTTCCCCGGCGGCTTTACAAAGGGGGCACAACACCTTTATAATAAGGAAAACAGCCGCAGGGAGAGCGCCGTTTTTTCAGCGGACCTTATTATAATACAGGGTTTGTCCCCTGTCAACGATTTTTCTCAGATTTTCAATTTACCTTGATAAATCCTCTTGTTTTCTCGCATTTCCTCTCTCAATCTCTCCCGTTCTCAACTTCAATTTTCATTTTTGTCTGTTAGGAGTGTACGGTTTATGAAAAAAATCCTCAGTCTGACCCGCCGGTGCGTGGAGGATTACGACATGATCCAGGCCGGGGACCGGGTGGCGGTGGGGGTCTCCGGGGGCAAGGACTCCCTGACCCTGCTGGCCGCCCTGGCCCGGCTGTCCCGGTTCTACCCCCAGCCCTTCACCGTGGAGGCCTTCACCGTGGACATGGGCATGGCGGGGATGGACTTTTCCGGGGTGGAGGACTTCTGCAAAGAGCTGGGGGTTCCCTTCCACCGCATCCCCACCCAGATCAGCCATGTGATCTTTGAGACCCGGAAGGAAAAGAACCCCTGCGCCCTCTGCGCCAAGATGCGCCGGGGCTCTCTCCACCAGGCCCTGGTGGAACAAGGCATCCACAAGGTGGCCCTGGGCCACCACTACGACGACGCGGTGGAGACCTTCTTCCTGTCCCTGTTCTATGAGGGCCGCCTGTCCTGCTTCCAGCCGGTGACCTATCTGGACCGGTCGGACGTGACCCAGATCCGGCCCCTGCTCTACGTCAGCGAGTCCATGATCCGGGACGCGGCCCGGCGGCTGGACCTGCCCGTGGTCCACAACCCCTGCCCCGCCGACGGGTACACCAAGCGCCAGGAGGTCAAGGAGCTGATCGTCCGGCTGGAGGGGCAGTACCCCAAGCTGAAGGAGTATGTGTTCTCCGCCATGCAACGTCTTCCCCTGGGGGATTGGGGACCCCGGGAGCTGAAGCGGCGGCCGCCCACGGAGGAAGTGGGAGAATAAGCGGCGGGGGCTTAAGAAAATCGAAAGAAATCCTTCATCCGTTCTTTCTTGTTCGTGGGCTTCTCCTGTGGTACGCTGGGGTCAGAAGAAAACCCCTGGCGCTGTCCGGAAAGGAGAACATTATGAGATACTCCTGGATTCCAACCATTGTTCTTCATCTCCTCCCCATCCTCTCTGTGCTGCTCACCTGGAACAAGCCCTGGCCCACCGCCCTGGAGCGGATCATCCGCGTTCAGGTGATCGCATCGGTCCTGTATGTGCCTGCCTGCTCCCTCTGCATGGGGCTGGACTGGCCCGGCTTTTCCCTGTCCCAGTTCGGTCTGGCTGACCTGTTTGCGCCCCTGGAGGGAGAGGGGCTGCTCTTGTACGGCGGCTTTCTGGTTACCGCCTCCGCGGTCACGGCGCTGGCGGCTTTCCTGCGCCGCAGGCGGACGGAGGCGTGATCTCGCGCCTTAAGGCGGGGCCCCATTTCTTTCCAAAGGGGGAGCGGTGCTCCCCCTTTGGATTCTCTCTCTGGTTGTTGGAAACCTGCCGGGGGTGTGTTCTGTTTTGCTTGGCCTGCGGCCCTTTGTCGGGACGGCAGAAAAAAAGCGCGCCCACCGGCTGGGCGCGCATGAAGTGGTCGGGTTCCCTTTGGGGGTGGGCGATTCGTGAATCACCCCTACGAACGGGCCCTGCGGGTTTCTCAACCTCCTTGGCTCCCCTCACTTTTTCCAATCCAGCAGGGTGAAGGTTCGCTTGTCGAAGTCGATGAGGCCCTCCTCCCGCATGCGGGACAGCTCCCGGGTCATGGCGGAGCGGTCGGTGCACAGGTACTCCGCCAGCTCCGTCCGGCCCATGGGGACCTGGAAGGCGGCGCTCCCCGTCCGCTCGGCCTGGCGGGTCAGGTAGGTCAGCAGCTTCTCCCGGATGCTGGTGCGGGAGGTGACCTCCAGCTTTTCAATGAGCTCCAGGTTCTTCTCCGCAATGAGCTCCACCATGTTCTCGATCATCCGGTGGTGGAACCGGCACACCAGCTTGCAGGCGTGGAGGATGCGGTCATAGTCCAGCAGCAGCACCCGGCACTTCCCGCTGGCCTGGTAGGCGATGGTCCGGTTCCGGGCCTTCACGCAGGAGTAGCTCTCCCCAAAGACGCTCCCCACCGGAAGAACGGTGAGCAGGGACTTCTTGCCGAAGTAGTCCTCGCTGATCATCTCCACCTCGCCGGCCAGCACCGCGCCCATAAGGGGGGCGGAACCAGGGGTGGTCATGATGAACTCCCCCCGCTCCGGCTCGATCTCCCGGGCGGACATGCACTTGAGCATGCCCCCCAGATCCGCCGGGTCGATGCCCCGGAACAGCGGGCAGCTCTTCACCAGTTCCTTCGGGTCCATGCCCTTCGCCTCCTTTTTGTTTTCAGTGTAAATTATTTTTTCAAATGATGCAACCGCAACAGAAAATTTTCTTTTCCCCCTGCTATCCTAGGGATACCAGCAAACGGAAAACAAGGAGGTACCATTATGGAACGCAAAATGCACAAGATCAAGCGCCAGCTCCCCGACAGCGAGGCCAAGGCTCTCTTTGAAAAGGGCCATCATGGCATTCTGGCCGTGAACGGAGACGACGGCTATCCCTACGCAGTCCCCGTAAACTACATCTATCTGAACGAAAAGATCTACATCCACTCCGCCAAGGTAGGCTACAAGATCGACGCCATCAACCGGGACAGCAAGGTGTGCTTCTCCACCATCCTCAGTTCCGAGATCCTGCCCCAGGAGGTCACCGCCGCTTTTGAAAGCGTGATCGCCACCGGCAAGATCTCCCAAGTGGAGGACGAGGCCGAGCGCCGCCAAGTGATGGAGACCTTCATCTATCGCTTCTGCGAGGGCGCCATCGACACCGGCCTGGCCTTCGTGGACAAGACCCTGGACAAGACCGCCGTCCTCCGCATTGACGTGGAGCAGCTCACCGGCAAGGCTTACCGGGGCGGGGCATACTGATACTAATTTTTAATAAAAACCTTTGGTTTTTATTAAAAAGGCACCGCGATTCGCGTTGCCCTTTTGTGGCTTTTTGCCACAAAAGCCGTCTCATGCAGTTCTTGACGCACCTTCGGTGCGATAAAAAGCTTTTCAATCTTTTTAACAAGAACTAGTATGAGAACAAACCCAGACATAGAAAACATCCGGCGCAGGACAACCCTTCTTGTCCTGCGCCGGATATTTTGTGTCAGATATGCAGGATGGCCCGGGCCACCTGGAAATAGATGAGCAGGGTGAGCACGTCCACGATGGTGGAGATGAAGGGGCTTGCCATCACCGCCGGGTCCAGGTGAATCTTCTCCGCCAGCAGGGGGAGCACGCAGCCCACCGTCTTGGCGCACAGCACCGTAAAGACCATGGTGACGCAGATCACCGCCGCCACGGGAACGGTAACGCTGCTGTTGCCCAGGAGCATCCGGTCCACCACCAGGAGCTTCACAAAGTTGCAGGCCGCCAGGGTGACGCCGCACATCACCGCCACCCGGATCTCCTTCCAGATCACCCGGATGGTGTCCACAAACTCCACCTCACCCAGGGACAGGGCACGGATCACCGCCACCGAGGACTGGGTGCCGCTGTTGCCGCCGGTACCCGTCAGCATGGGGATGAAGGCGGTGAGGACGGTGCAGGCCGCCAGGGAGGTCTCGAAGCTGGTGAGCACCATGCTGGTCAGGGTGGCCGACAGCATCAGGATCAGCAGCCAGGGGACACGGGACTTCCAGGTCTCCAGCACGCCGGTGCGGAGATAGGGCTTGTCCGTAGGGGTCATACCGGCCAGCTTTTCGAAGTCCTCCGTGGTCTCTTCCTGTAAGACGTCGATGGCGTCGTCCACGGTGACGATGCCCACCAGGCGGTTTTCCTGGTCCACCACGGGCATGGCGGACCAGTCGTACTTGGCCATCATCTGGGCCACGCTCTCCTGGTCCTCCAGGGTGTTCACGGAGATCACGTTGTTCTCCATGACCTCCTCCAGCACGTCGTCGTCCTCGCAGAGCAGGAGGGTCCGCAGGGAGATCATGCCGATGAGCTTCCGGTTGTTGTCGGTAACGTAGCAGGTGTAGATGGTTTCCTTGTCCACACCGGTGCGGCGGATGCGCTTGATGGCCTCCTCCGCGGTCATGTCCGGCCGGAGACTGACGTACTCCGTGGTCATGATGCTCCCGGCGCTGTCGTCCGGGTATTTCAGGATTTCGTTGATCATCTTGCGCATTTCCGGGTCTGCCTGCTTCAGAATGCGCTTGACCACGTTGGCGGGCATCTCTTCCACGATGTCCACCGCGTCGTCCACGTACAGCTCGTCGACGACTTCTTTCAGTTCGTTGTCGGAAAAGCCCTGGATCAAGAGCTCCTGGGCCTCCGGCTCCATTTCAACAAAGGTCTCCGCCGCCAGTTCCTTGGGCAAAAGCCGGAACAGCAGCGGCAGCTTGGCTTCGGGCATCTCCTCGAAAATCGCCGCGATATCCGAGGCGTTCATGGTCACGAGGATGTCCCGCAGCGTGGTGTATTTCTTCCCTTCCACCAGAGCCGCCAGAGTTTCCTCCAGGGTGACGACCGCTTTCTCTGCCATTGGCATCTCCTCCCAGCTGTTTTCGTGTCAGGGCGCTTGACGCGTCCAGTTTCTTTAAGCAGGAAGTAAGACACACCGGTGGCCGATCTATCGCTTCGGTGGCCGAACGGACGCCCCTATGGGCGGCTCGTCCACTGACCGGGAATATCGGCCCGCCAAAGTGCCGTTACTACCGCCTGCGTCCATGGGTTCCACCTCACTTTGTTCTCAGGTTAGGATTCCACATAGAAATCCTTCTTTATTATATGAGTCAAATATTTTTTTGTCAATCGCTTTTCGCGCCCGTCCGTCGAGAACTGACCCTTTGATTGACTTTTATAAACCTCCATGGTATCATAGGCGGGCAAACACCCACCCACTGGAAAGGAATCTCTATGAAAAAGCGACTCTCCCTGCTGCTGGTCCTGGTTCTGCTGGCCATGCCCTGCACCGCCCTGGCCGCAGCGGGATATTCTGACGTACCAGCAGACAGTTGGGCGGTCTCTGACGTGCAGGCCGCCAAGGATTACGGCCTGATGGAGGGCACTGCCCCCGGGGTCTTCGGCTACGGCCACACCATCAGCCGGGCCCAGTTCGTCACGGTTCTCTGCCGGATGCTGGGCTGGGACACCAGCGCCGGCGCTGACCCCGGTTTTACGGACACCAAGGGCCACTGGGCCGCTTCCTACTTAGCCGCCGCCGTGAAGAACGGCGCCATCGACCAGGGAGGCGCGTTCCGCCCCGACGCCCCCATCACCCGGGAGGACATGGCGGTGACGCTGGTCCGGGCTCTGGGCTACCAGGACATTGCCCAGAAAGCTGCCGGGTATCCCCTGCCCTTCACCGACGTAACCACCAACCGGGGTTACATCGTGGTGGCCTACGACATCGGCATGACCAACGGGGTCTCCGACACCCGTTTTGCCCCGGCCTCCTCCGCCACCCGGGAGCAGGCCGCCGCCATGCTGGTGCGGATGTATGAAAAGTACACCGCAAAAACCAACTGGCTCCACGGCTTTTACGCCATCTCCTCCTATTCCCAGATCGGCCTGACCCAGGACATGGACGCCGTCAGCCTGGGCTGGAGCCGGATGACCTACAGCACCGAGGCGGGTCCTGTGATGAACACCACCTCCTCCGGGGGCAACGTCTACGCCATCCCCGCAGGATACGAGGACGCAGTGGGCCAGCTCCAGGCCAACGGCTGCCAGCTGAACCTTTCGGTGTTTATGGACAACACCGGGGGCGGGCTCACCGCCCTGCTGAACAGCGCTGCCAGCCGGGAGACCGCCGCGGACCTGATCGTGGCCGAGGCCACCCGGGTCTATGACAAGCTGGGGGCTTCCCCCTACACCGGGGTCACCATTGACTTTGAGGGTCTGTCTGGTTCCAGCAACCGGACCAACTTCGTCCAGTTTCTCACTGTCCTGTCCCAGCGGCTAAAGGCCAAGGGTCTGTCCCTGACGGTGACCGTCATGCCCGCCACCGCCGACGGGGCCTACTACGACGGCTACGACTACCGGGCCATCGGCCGCCTGGCGGACAAGGTCATCCTCATGGCCCACGACTACCAGCCCACCTCCCTGGCCGGGTTCCTGGGGACCACCTATTATAAGAACGCCGCTCTCACCCCCATCCAGTCGGTGTATGACTCCCTCCGGGCCGCCACGGACCCGGACACCGGCGTGGAGGATGTGTCCAAGCTGGCCCTGGCCATCAGCTGCTCCGCCACCGCCTGGCAGGTGGATGGCAGCGGCAAGCTGGTGAGCGAAACGCCCATCCACCCCGCCATGTCCACGGTGGCTTCCCGCCTCCAGCAGGGGGCGGTGATGGGCTGGTCGGAGACCTACCGCAACCCCTACCTGACCTACACCACCGAAAACGGCCAGAACATCTTCCTCTGGTATGAGGACAGCCGCAGCGTAGGGGAAAAGGTCCAGCTGGCCAAGCTCTTCGGCATCACCTCCGTCTCCCTGTGGCGGCTGGGGACCATCCCCAACCTGACCGACGAGGCCCTGTACTTCAACGTGCTGGACGCCTGCACCTGAACACACGAAAAAGCACCACCGGGGCGATCGTTTGATCGCCCCGGTGGTGTGCGTATAGCCGCGAAAAGGAGTAAACGGAAAAGAAAGGATTCAATTTTTTAATCAAGAATCAGGATTAGGCGCCGGCAATGGCCGCTCCCAGGGCGCGGCACTTGGCCAGGCCGTCGGCGTCAGGGGCCAGGTTGACGATCAGGGGATCGGCGCACAGCTGGGCGCCGGCCTTTTTCGTCCGCTCGGCCCAGTCCCGCATCCACTGGCCGTCGCCCCAATCGTAGGAGCCGAACAGGACCACCTTCTTGCCGGAGAGCTGCCCCTCCAGGGCGGTGAAGAAGGGCTCAAAGACGTCTTCCTCCAGGACCTCGTCCCCCATGGAGGGGCAGCCCAGCGCCAGACGGTCATACTGGGCAGCCTGGTCAGCGGTAATGTCGTTTACGTTCACGAGTTTGGCCTGGGAACCGGCTCCCTCCACCACGGCGGCAGCCATGGAAGCGGTGTTGCCCGTGCCAGACCAAAAGATGACTGCAAGTTCGTTCATCGGTCTCAGCCTCCTTGCTGGTAAAAATCATGGGCGCTCGTCCCTCTGTGCGCATCAGAGGAAGGGCCTTCCCGCATCGGTTAGCTAAGGCTAACTAATCTGTCAAGAAAAAGTGTACCTACCCCGGTACGCAAGTTAGCTTCAGCTAACCACTGACGAAAGTATAGCACCTTTCTCCGCTGATGTCAACACCTTTTGGTGGTTCCGTCGAAAATCTCTTTCGTTTATTTGTTGAAAAACACCCTGGTTTCTGCCTGATATTTTTGCTATAATGTATAAGTGGCCTGGCATTCCCTTTCCTTGCCAGGCCTTTCCCTATCGTTGATCCGGACCGGAAGGAGGCCCTCTATGGCAGAAGAATACCGCAAAGGCGACTACGTGAGTTATTCCTGCAACGGCGTCTGCCTTGTGGAAGACGTCCGAGTGGACGCACCCACCGGCAAAGGCGAACCCAAAACATTTTATATTCTCAAGCCCGTGGCTGACCAGGGCTCCACCATTTTTGTCCCCACCAGCAGCCCCGCTCTGCTGGCCAAGATGCAGCGGCTGCCCAGCCGGGGGGAGGTGGACGCGCTGATCCTCTCCACCAAGGAGTCCGCCCTGCCCTGGATCGAGGACCGGAAGGTCCGGGCCGCCAGCTTTCAGACCATCATCAAGGCCTGCAACCTGCGGGAGCTGCTGGAGCTGGTCAGCTGCATTTACCAGCACGGACAGGCTCTGAGCGCCAAGGGCAAAAAGCTCACCGCCGCCGACGAGGCCGCCATGCGCCGGGCGGAGGGGCTCATCGAAAACGAGCTGTCCTTCGTCCTCCAGCTCAGCGGCGACCAGGTGGGAACCTATATCCGGGAAAAGCTGGCGCTGTAACCCGGCGGAAGCACGCCCCCGCCCTACCCATTCTCATCAGTACAGAGAGGAACGCCCGTGAACCTTGTTGATACGATTACAACCTATTTGATTGACACCTATGATCCCTCCGCCATCATTCTGTACGGCTCCTTCGGGGACGGCAGCGCCAACGAGAACAGCGATTTTGACGCGCTGGTCATTGCAGATCACGGCAAAACCCACGATTCCTCCGTGATTGGCGGCACGGTTCTCGATGTGTTTGTCTATCCAGCCGATGTGTTCCAGGGGGCATATGACCCGGAAGACTTTGTGCAGGTCTTTGACGGGAAGATCATCCTGGACAAGACCGGAATCGCCCACCAGCTGCAAAGGCGGGTGCTGGAGCACATTGCCCAGACGCCCCTGAAAACAGCGGATGAGATTCAGCAGGAACTGGATTGGTGCGAGAAAATGCTGGCCCGCACCCTGCGGGGGGACGCGGAAGGCTACTACCGGTGGCACTGGCTTTTGTGCGACAGCCTGGAAATCTACTTTGACGTGAAACAGCTTCATTATTACGGCCCTAAAAAAGCCCTTCGCTTTGTGGCGCAGACAGACCCGGAGGCCTTTCGCCTCTATTCTCTGGCGCTGAAGGAGCTGAGCAGGGAGCCTCTTTCTGCGTGGGTCCGGTATCTCAGGCAGTTGTCGGATGCTTCATAATTTCAAACCAGACAAAAAATCCTCCGTATGGCCAGAGCCATACGAAGGATTTTTGTTTTACAGATACCGCTTGTTGTGCCGGGATTACTTCATGAGTCCGCAGACCAGCTCGGCGTACCGTGCGGGGTCGGGGATGGGCAGGTCGGCGATGATGAGGGCCTGATTGTACAGGATCTCCACATAGGCGGCGGCCTTGTCCTTGTCGGTCTCGTAGGCTTCGCACAGGGCCTGGAAGGCGGAGGACTCCGGGTTCAACTCCAGCACCCGCTGGGCCTTCATGGGGTAGTCCCCTCTCATCTTGTGGAAGTACTTCTCCATCTCCAGGGAGATGGGGCCTTCGGCGGTGAGGCAGACGGAGCCGCTCTGGAGGATAGTGGACACCCGGACCTTGGACACCTGGTCCTTCAGGGTCTCCTGGGCAAACTCCAGAACCTCCTTGTGGTCCTTCTCCGCCTGCTCGGCGCTGGCCTTTTCCGCGTCGGTAATGGGCAGGGCGTCGTCGCTGGCCACGGAGATAAACTGCTTGTTATCGTAGTTCTCCAGCATTTGCAGCACGATCTCGTCCTCGGAGGCGATCAGGTAGAGAACCTCGTAGCCTGCCTTCAGCACGCGCTCGGCCTGGGGCATCTTGGCGGCGTTCTCCACGCTGTCGGCGCAGACGTAGTAGATCTTCTCCTGGGACTCGGGCATCCGCTCGGTGTACTCCTTCAGGGAGGTGAGCTTGTTCTCCTTGGAGGACCAGAACAGCAGCAGGTCCTTCACCACGTCCCGGTTGCCGCCGTAGGAGTTCATGAGGGAGTACTTAAACTGCATCCCGAAGGCGGACCAGAACTTCTCGTACTTCTCCCGGTCGTCCTTCATGAGTTTGGTCAGCTCGTTCTTGATCTTCTTCTCGATGTTGTTGGCGATGACCTTCAGCTGGCGGTCGTGCTGGAGCATCTCACGGGAGATGTTCAGGGACACGTCGGGGGTGTCCACAATGCCCTGGACGAAGCTGAAGTGGTCGGGCAGCAGGTCGGGGCACCGGTCCATAATCATCACGCCGGAGGAGTAGAGCTGCAGGCCCTTCTTAAACTCGGTGGTGAAGAAGTTCATGGGAACCTGGCTGGGGATGAACAGCAGGGCCTTGTACTCGAAGTTGCCCTCGGCGGCCACGTGGATGGTGAGCAGAGGCTCCTGCCAGTCGCCGAACTTGGACTTGTAGAACTCGTTGTACTCCTCCTGGGTGACCTGGCTCTTGGGCCGCTGCCAGATGGGCACCATGGAGTTGACGGTCTCCCACTCCTTGACCATCTCGTACTCGGGCTTGTAGTCCTCTCCGGCGTCCTCGGGCTTGGGCTTCTGGCGGCTGTGCTCCATCTCCATGCGGATGGGGTAGCGGATGTAGTCGGAATACTTCTTCACCAGCTGGGACAGGGGGTAGGGACGGATGTACTCGTCATAGTCCTCCTCGTCGCTGTTCTCCTTGATGTGCATGATCACATCGGTACCCACGGTGTCCTTCTGGCAGGGCTCGATGGTGTAGCCGTCCACGCCCTCGGACTCCCACTTCCAGGCGGTGTCGGCGCCGTAGGCCTTGGAGATAACAGTCACCTTGTCGGCCACCATGAAGGCGGAGTAGAAGCCCACACCGAACTGGCCGATGATGTCCACCTCGGCGTCGTCGGCATTCTCGGTCTCCTTCTTGAACTGGAGGGAGCCGCTCTTGGCGATGGTGCCCAGGTTGTTCTCCATCTCCTCCTGGGTCATGCCGATGCCGTTGTCGGACACGGTGAGGGTGCGCTCGTCCTTGTCGGGGGTGACCACGATCTTGAAGTCCTCCCGGTTCAGGCCCACCTTCTCGTCGGTGAGGGCCTTGTAGGCCAGCTTGTCGATGGCGTCGCTGGCGTTGGAAATGATCTCCCGCAGGAAGATCTCCTTATGGGTATAAATGGAATTGATCATCAGATCCATGAGCCGCTGGGACTCTGCTTTAAACTGTTTCTTTTCCATTTTTATTGTAAGCCTCCCAAAAAAGCGAATAGGGTTAGCACTCTTTTTCTATGAGTGCTAACCCATTATGCTACTGTCCGCAGAAAAATGCAAGACCTTTTTTGAAATTTTTTCACTTTTCGGAGGGAAGTGCTAAAACTTTCTGAAATTCAGAGATCAAAAAGCAGGAGCGAGGGGACGCTCGCTCCTGCTTACGCGATGGTTTTCCCTTTCACGAAAGAAGAGTATTTATATCCCGCTTCCACTGTATCAAGCAGAAAGCTTCTCATAAGAGACTGCCTCAGAAAGGGAAAACCCCTAGGATAGGCTCAGTGCGACCGGGACACAGTGAGCCAGACAACCACTACAACCGCCTGTACGATCCCTGTCCAGAGAACCATTGGGCGGACAGGCTTTTTCCTGGTGAGAAAAATGATATGTAGTCATAATATGTTTTCAGGGTA
>SFPN01000033.1 GCA_004551945.1 Clostridiales bacterium
CGCCGCAAGGAAGGCAAGACCGGCGTGAAGAAGTAAGAAAGAGGTGTGCCTAAATGATTAAGAGACCCGATACTAACGCTCAGCGTCAGAAGCGTCATAAGCGCGTTCGCGGCAAAGTCTCCGGCACATCCGAGAGACCCCGTCTGAACGTATTCCGCAGCGGAACCAACATCTATGCCCAGATCATCGACGATGCCAAGGGCTGCACCCTGGTTTCCGCTTCCTCCCTGGAGAAGGGATTTGAGGGCCGCGGCAACAACTGCGAAGCCGCTGCCAAGGTTGGCGAAGCCATCGGCCAGCGCGCCAAGGACAAGGGCATCGACACTGTGGTCTTTGACCGCGGCGGCTATCTGTACCACGGACGGATCAAGGCCCTGGCAGAAGGCGCCCGCAAGGCCGGCCTGGAATTTTAATGGGAGGAGGAAACGAAATGCCTAGATTTGAAAGAGAACCCAGCGAGTTCGTGGAAAAAGTCGTTTCCCTGAACCGTGTCTCCAAGACCGTCAAGGGCGGCCGCGTGATGAAGTTCTCCGCTCTGGTCGTCGTGGGCGACGAAAAGGGCAAGGTGGGCTTTGGCCTGGGTAAGGCCGCCGAGGTCCCCGAGGCCATCCGCAAGGGCCTGGAAGCTGCCAAGAAGAACATGTTCACCATCACCCTGTCCGGCACCACCATCCCCCACGAGGTGATCGGCGAGTTCGGCGCCGGCCGCGTGCTGATGAAGCCCGCTGCCCCCGGTACCGGCGTTATCGCCGGCGGCCCCGTGCGTGCCGTTCTGGAAGCTGCCGGAATTAAGGACATTCGTACCAAGTGCCTGCGCTCCAACAATCCGCAGAACGTGGTCTCCGCCACCATGGAGGGTCTGAAGTCCCTGCGTGGTCCTGAGGCAGTGGCCCGCATCCGCGGCAAGAGCGTGGAAGAGATCGTAGGCTAAGGAGGGCTTAAGAAATGGCAAATCTGAACATTAAGCTCGTCAAGAGCCTCAACGGCCGGATTGCAAAGCATAAGGCCACCGCAGAAGCCCTCGGCCTGCGCAAGATCGGCGACACCACCGTGCAGCCTGACAATGCTGCTACCCGGGGCAAGATCGCCCACATCGGTTACCTGCTGAAGGTCACCGAGGAACAGTAAGGAGGCGCACGACATGAAACTGCATGAACTTTCTCCCGTGCCCGGCTCCAACCCCAAGGCCTATCGCAAGGGCCGCGGCAACGGTTCCGGCAACGGTAAGACCGCCGGCCGCGGCCAGAAGGGCCAGTGGGCCCGTTCCGGCGGCGGTGTCCGGGTCGGTTTCGAAGGCGGCCAGATGCCTCTGGCTCGCCGCATCCCCAAGAGAGGCTTCAACAACATCTTTGCCAAGCCTCTGGAAGCCATCAACGTCTCCGCACTGGAAAAGTTTGAAGACGGCGCAGAAGTCACCGTCAACGACCTGCTGGAGAAGGGCATCCTCTCCAAGTGCGAGTATGGCGTGAAGATCCTCGGCAACGGCAGCCTGACCAAGAAGCTGACTGTTAAGGCCAATGCATTCTCCGAGTCCGCAAAGGCTAAAATTGAAGAAGCAGGCGGGAAGGCTGAGGTGGTCTGATGTTTAAGACCATCCGTAACGCATGGAAGCTGCCGGAGCTGCGGCGCAAGCTCCTGTTTGTGGTCTTTGCGTTGCTGATCTTCCGTCTGGGCGCTGCCATCCCGGTGCCCTATATCAACACGGAGTACCTGCAGCAGTATATCTCCGCAAACTCCGGAACCATTTTTGGTCTGCTCAATACCCTGAGTGGTTCCGCCCTGTCCCATGCGACGCTGTTCGCTCTGTCCATCCAGCCCTATATCAACGCCTCCATTATCATCCAGCTGCTGACCATTGCGATTCCCGCTCTGGAGCGGCTGGCCAAGGACGGCGGCGAAGAGGGCAAGAAGAAGATTCAGTCCATCACCCGGTACACCACGCTGGCCATCGGCCTGCTCCAGGGCTTCGGTTACTACACCCTGATCAAGAGCTACGGCCTGCTGACCAACGAGGGCTTCTGGGCCGGACTGGTGATCGTGGTGTCCTTCACCGCGGGCGCAGTCTTCCTCATGTGGCTGGGCGAACAGATTACGGAGTTCGGCATCGGCAACGGCATCTCCATCATCCTGTTTACGGGTATCGTTTCCCGCGGACCGGCCATGATCACCACCCTCGTTACCGGTGTGAAGAACTATGTGAGCGCGCCTGACACCACCAGCTGGACCGACGAGGCCATCCAGGCTCTGCAAGCCAGCACGATGCATCCTCTGGTCGCTCTGCTGCTGGTTGTTGGTATGCTGGCTCTGGTCGTTTTCATCGTGTTCGTCAGCAATGCCGAGCGCAAGATCCCGGTGCAGTATGCCAAGCGTGTGGTAGGCCGGAAGATGTACGGCGGTCAGTCCACCCACATCCCCATCAAGGTCAACCTCAGCGGCGTTCTGCCCATCATCTTCGCTCAGTCCATTGCCATGATCCCCGCGACCATCGGCATGTTTGTTCCCTCCTCTCAGACGGAGGGCTCCGGCTGGAACACCTTCCTGTCCGTGTTCAATTCCACCAGCGCGCTGTACGCAGTGATCTACTTCCTGCTGATCATCGCATTCAGCTATTTCTATGCTACCATCCAGTTTAACCCCGTGGAGGTAGCCAACAACCTGAAGAAAAACGGTGGCTTCGTGCCTGGCTTCCGTCCCGGCCGTCCCACGGCTGAGTTCCTGGGCAAGGTGCTCTCCCGCCTGACCTTCTTCGGCGCCATTTACCTGGGTATCGTAGCAATCCTGCCCATCATCGTTGAAAACGCCACCAGCATCACCAACCTGTCCATCGGCGGTACTTCCGTCATCATCGTGGTGGGCGTTGCTCTGGAGACCGTGAAGATGATCGAGGCACAGATGCTCATGCGGCACTACAAGGGATTCCTGGAATAAGAGGTAATTCAAGATGAAACTGATTCTTTTAGGCCCTCCGGGCGCCGGCAAAGGCACCCAGGCTGAGATTCTGAATAAGAAGCTCAATATCCCGACCATTTCCACCGGCAACATCCTCCGGGCCGCCGTGAAGAACGGCACCCCCGTTGGTCTGAAGGCCAAGGAGTATATGGACGCCGGCAAGCTGGTCCCCGATGAGGTAATCATTGGCGTGATCTCCGAGCGCCTGGCAGAAGCAGACTGCCAGAACGGCTTTATCCTCGACGGCGTGCCCCGCACCATTCCCCAGGCGGAAGCTCTGGAGAAGGCGGGCATCGCCTTCGACGCCGTGGTCTCCATCGAGATCTCCGACGAGGAGATCGTGGAGCGCATGGGCGGCCGTCGGGTCTGCGCCTCCTGCGGCGCCCCCTACCATGTGAAGAACATGCCTCCCAAGGTGGAAGGCGTGTGCGACAGCTGCGGGGGCAAGCTGGAAGCCCGGGCCGACGACAAGCCTGAGGTTGTCCGGGACAGACTGCGCGTCTACCACCAGGAAACCGCGCCTCTGAAGGATTTCTACGCAGCGAGAAACCTGCTGAAGACCGTAGACAATCAGCCCACTGTGGCTGAGACGACAACTGCTATTCTGAATGCACTGGGGCTGTAAGCTATGATATCGCTGAAGTCTCCCAGAGATATTGAGGGGATGCGCCGAGCAGGACAAATTACCGCGGCGGCCCGCGCGTTGGCGGGCAAAATGGTACGTCCTGGCGTAACCACTCTTGAAATAGATACCGCAGTTCGTAACTTCATCGAAAGCCAGGGAGCAACGCCCTCTTTCCTGGGCTACGGGGGATTCCCCGGCTCCGCCTGTATTTCGGTGAACGATGAAGTCATCCATGGGATCCCCAGCAATCAGGTCCTGAAGGACGGCGACATCGTGAGTGTAGATGTGGGCGCCTATATCGGCGGCTTTCACGGCGACTGCGCGGCAACCTTCCCCTGCGGAACCATCAGCAAGGAGGCGGCAAGACTCATTGCCGTCACCGAGCAGTCGTTCTGGGAAGGGATGAAGTTTGCCCGCTTCGGTTACCGGGTCAGCGACATTTCCCACGCCATCCAGAAGTACGTGGAAGAAAACGGCTTCTCGATTGTGCGGGACTATGTGGGCCACGGCGTGGGCGCCAATCTCCACGAAGCTCCCGAGGTTCCCAACTATGGAAAACCCGGCCACGGCCCCCGGCTTGCTCCCGGGATGACCCTGGCTGTGGAGCCCATGGTAAACCAGGGAGACTGGAAGGTCAGGGTGATGCGGGACGGCTGGACCGTAAGAACAGCCGACGGCTCCCTGGCTGCCCACTATGAGAACTCAATTCTCATCACCAAGGGTGAGCCTGAGATTCTCACCCAAGTGGGGGATCTGCGCGTATGATTCTTCGGCAAGGAGATTTCGTACGTGCCGCCGCCGGCCACGACAAGGACCAGCTCTTCCTGGTGCTCCGGGAGGAGGGGGACTTTCTCTGGCTGGTGGACGGAAAACGCAGAACAATTGAGACTCCCAAGAAAAAACGGCGAAAGCACGTTGTTTCCGCGGGGGTCTGGACGCACCCGGTTGCCGGCCGCATGAAAGACGGCGAGCCGGTGCTGGACAGTGAAATCAGGAGGGCGCTGGCCGCCTTCCGGAATAGGTTCAGTGAGACCAAGGAGGTATGACGCTTGTCGAAAAGCGACATGATTGAGCTGGAGGGTACTGTGGTTGAGGCCCTGCCCAACACCACGTTCCGGGTCGACATCGGAAACGACCATATTATTCTGGCTCATATTTCCGGAAAGCTCAGGATGAATTTCATCCGTATTCTGCCGGGTGACAAGGTTACGGTCCAGATTTCCCCGTATGATCTGACACGGGGTCGGATCACCTGGCGCAGCAAATCCACAAAGTAACGAGGCTTCCAGGAGGTAAAAGTTATGAAAGTAAGACCGTCCGTCAAGCCCATGTGCGAAAAGTGCAAGATCATCAAGCGCAAGGGCAAAGTTATGGTCATTTGCGAAAACCCTAAGCATAAGCAGAGACAAGGTTAAGAAGGAGGCGCTGAAGAAATATGGCAAGAATTGCCGGCATCGACCTGCCGAAGAATAAGAGAATTGAAATCGGTCTGACCTATATCTACGGGATCGGACGCACCAGCGCCGCCAAGATTCTGGCTGAGACGGGCATCAACCCCGACACCAGAGTGAAGGACCTCACCGAGCAGGATGAAGCTGCTCTGCGTGAAGTCATCGGCCGTGAATACATGGTCGAGGGCGACCTGCGCCGCAACGTGGCAATGGACATCAAGCGCCTGACTGAGATCGGCTGCTACAGAGGTCTGCGTCACCGCAAGGGCCTGCCCGTTCGGGGCCAGCGCTCCAAGACCAACGCCCGCACCCGCAAGGGTCCCAAGCGTACCGTCGCAAATAAGAAGAAGTAAGAAAGGAGGAGTATCGCTATGGCTAACCCCAAGAAGAAGGTCGTCAGAAGACGCCGTGAACGCAAGAACATCGAGAAGGGCGCAGTGCATATCCGCTCTTCCTTCAACAACACCATGGTTACCGTGACCGACACTGCCGGCAACGCCCTGTCCTGGGCTTCCGCAGGCGGCCTGGGTTTCCGCGGCTCCAGAAAGTCCACTCCTTACGCCGCTCAGACCGCAGCTGAGACTGCGGCCAAGGCAGCCATCGAGGCATGTGGCCTGAAGAGCGTGGAAGTGTACGTGAAGGGCCCCGGCTCCGGCCGTGAGGCTGCCATCCGTGCCCTGCAGGCCGTGGGTCTGGAAGTCACCATGATCAAGGACGTGACTCCCATCCCTCACAACGGATGCCGTCCCCCCAAGAGACGCCGCGTCTGATCGAAGGAAAGGAGAAAAACAATTATGGCAAAGAATACGCAGCCTATCGCCAAGCGCTGCAAGGCGCTGGGCATTTCTCCTACCGTTATGGGTTACAGCAAGAAGGAGACCAACCGTAACCCCGGCGGTCAGATGAGAAAGAAGAAGAGCGAGTACGCTCTGCAGCTGACGGAGAAGCAGAAGGTCAAGTTCGTCTATGGCATTCTGGAGAAGCAGTTCCGTTCCTACTATGAGAAGGCCTCCCGTATGCCCGGCAAGACCGGCGAGAACCTGCTGATTCTGGTGGAGCGCCGCCTGGACAACGTGGTGTACCGCCTGGGCTTCGCCATGACCCGCCGTGAGGCCCGTCAGCTGGTGAACCACGGTCACTTCACCGTCAACGGCCACAAGGTCAACATCCCCTCCTTCCTGGTGAAGCCCGGCGATGTGATCGAGGTTGCTGAGAAGAGCCGCTCTTCCGTGAAGTTCAAGAGACTCACCGGCGAGGACGCCGTGATGGTGACCCTGCCCCAGTGGCTGGAGCGGGAGAAGAACACCCTGAAGGGCACCGTGACCAAGCTGCCTGCACGTGAAGACATCGATATGCCCATTGAGGAACACCTCATCGTCGAGTTGTACTCCAAATAATACGCTACCCTCGGCAGGAAAACGGAATGACGATAGGGCGGGCGTCCGCCCGCCCCACGTAAGAAGGAGGGTAACAAATGGTAGAAATCGAAAAGCCGCGCATCGAATGCATCGAGAAGCCGGGAGACAATTCCTATGGAAAGTGCATCGTCGAGCCTTTGGAGCGCGGCTATGGCACCACGTTAGGCAACTCTCTTCGCCGGATTCTGCTGTCTTCACTGCCCGGAACCGCAGTTACGAGCATCAAGATTGCAGGCGTTCAGCATGAGTTCAGCTCGATCCCCGGTGTGAAAGAGGATGTAACCGAGATTGTCCTGAACGTAAAGGGCATCATTGCCAAACTCTACAGCGAGGGCACCAAGACGGTCTACATCGAAGCCTCCGGCGAAGGTGTGGTTACTGCCGGCGATATCAAGGCCGACAGCGAGGTGGAGATCCTCAACCCCGACCATCCCATCGCCACCCTGGGCCCCGACGCGGTTTTGAACATGGAGCTGACTTTGTCCCACGGCAGAGGCTATGTTCCCGCGGACCGCAACAAGACGCCTCAGACCGTCATCGGTGTGATTCCCGTTGACTCGGTCTACACCCCCGTGAAGAAGGTCAACTACACCGTGGAGAACACCCGCGTGAAGGACTTGACCGACTTCGACAAGCTGACCCTGGAGGTGTGGACCAACGGAACCATCGCCGCGCGGGATGCTGTTTCTCTGGGCGCCCGGATCCTCTGTGATCACTTTATGCTGTTTACAGATCTCAGTGAAACCATGGGCAGCAAATCCACCGTGGTGGAGAAATCTCCTGACATCCGCGACAAGGTGCTGGAGATGACCATTGAGGAGCTGGATCTGTCGGTCAGAAGCTTCAACTGCCTGAAGCGGGCCAACATCAACACCGTTGAGGACTTGATCTCCAAGACCGAGGACGAGATGATGAAGGTTCGTAATCTGGGCCGGAAGTCTCTGGAAGAAGTAATTAACAAGCTGGCTATGATGGGCCTGTCCCTGGCCAGTGATGACAATTGACCCCAGGTTCGGAACATGCCGAACCATCAAAACCGAAGGGAGTTGAACCAACATGTCCGGTAACCGTAAGCTCGGTAAGCGCACCGATCAGCGGAAGGCTATGCTGAGAGCCATGGTGACCTACCTGCTGGAGAACGGTCAGATCAAGACCACTCTGGCCCGCGCCAAGGAAGTGGCTCCTCTGGCCGAGAAGATGATCACCCTGTCCAAGAAGAACGACCTGGCTGCTTACCGTCAGGCTCTGGCCTTCATCACCAAGGAGGACGTGGCTCACAAGCTGTTCACCGAGATGAACCAGAAGTATATGAACCGCGACGGCGGCTACACCCGGATCGTGCGTATGGGCCCCCGTAAGGGCGACGCGGCCGAAATGGCAATCATCCAGCTGGTGTAATAGAAAACGAGCAAAGAGCGCATCGCTTCACGCGGTGCGCTCTTTTTTTGCCGGTTTCCGGCGGGGGAGAAGGCCATCTATTGCGCCGGAAGAAAATCTATGTTACAATCAAATTAAGAAATCGGGAAGGGGAGAGGTACCATGAAAATCCTGTTTGTCAACGGCTGCCTGCGGGGCGAGGAGTCCCGGACCCTGCGCCTGTGCCGGGCAGCGCTGGACCAGATGAAGCAGACCCTGGGCGACATTACCGTGGAGGAGCTGAACCTGGACCGGGAGGACGTGCAGCCCCTCAACGGCCTGCGGCTGGCCCGCCGCCACGCCCTGGAGCAGGCGGAGCAGTTTGACGACTCCATCTTCCGCTATGCCCGGCAGTTTGCGGAGGCTGACCTGATCCTGGTGGGGGTTCCTTACTGGGAGTATCAGTTCCCCGCCATGTTCCGGTGCTATCTGGAGCAGGTTTCCGTGTGCGGCCTGACCTTCTGCTACACCGAGGACGGCCGGCCCCAGGGCCTGTGCAAGGCAGAGCGGCTGTTTTATGTGACCACCTCCGGCGGGCCCATCGCCGACCGGAACTGCGGCTTTGACTATGTAAAAACCCTGTGCGGCGGGATGCTGGGGATTCCTCAGCTGGACTGGGCCGCAGCAGAGAGCCTGGACGTGTGGGGGGTGGACGTGGAAGCCCAGCTGCGCCAGGCAGAAGAGGACATCAGAAACACCATTAAGAGCTGGAGATGAGGACCGGGGTTACCCCCCATGGAGCGAGGAGGAATTATTGTGAGTGAATGCAAGAACATCATTACCATCGGCCGGGAATACGGCGCCGGCGGACGGACCATTGCCAAGCGGATTTCCGAGGTGCTGGGAATCCCCTACTATGACAAGGACATCATTAAGATGACAGCGGAAAAGACCGGCTTCAGCGAGGAGATGATCCACGACACCGAGGAGACCTCCGGCGCCCGGAATCTCTTCAACTGGCTCATGCCCAGCGGCTCCGCCTCCTCCTACGACCAGGCCATCATGGCCCAGGCCCAGACCATCCGCCACATCGCCAAGCAGGGTCCCTGCGTCATTGTGGGCCGGGGCGCGGACTACATCCTCCGGGACTTCCCCAACCTGGTGAACGTCTTTGTCTACGCCGAGGAGGGCGACAAGGTGAAGTACGCCATGGACACCTTCGGGGACACCCGGGAGCAGGCCATCCGCCGGGTGCGCCACTCTGACGCCGCCCGGGAGTCCTACTACCACTACCTGACCAAGGGCAAGTGGGGCAACCTGTCCAACTACCACCTGACCCTGAACAGCAGCCCCATCGGCAAGGAGGCCTGCGCAGACATCATCATGGCCTATGCCGCCAAAACGAAATAATTCCTGCAAAGAAAAAGCGGGGGAGATCTGCGTCCCCGAAAAAATCAACAGCCGCAGCCCCATTTCCGGGGCTGCGGCTGGCTGTTTCTCCAAGATCTCAGAGAAAAAAGAAAAAAGCCAAAGAAAAGATTGACTTTCCCTAGGCTTGATGGTAAAATATATTGATTTTATCTGCGGAATTGGGCGGAATACCTTCCCAGTCTGGAGATAGTATAGCAGAAATCAATGAAAAAGACAACAGGCAACGAAAACTTTTTTCCACGCCCCCGCGTGATCGCAATTTTTCAGCGGTTGCCGCTGACAAGCCGGCGTCAAAGAGGCCGGCCGCAAGGAAGCAGTAGGATTACGACACCTTTTTTAAGGAAAGGACTGGTCAAGAGCAATGGTAAAGGATGTATACTACGGAAAAACCCTGCGCAAGAGCTTTGCCCGCCATGAAGAAGTGCTGGAGATGCCCAACCTGCTGGAGATTCAGAAGAATTCTTACCAGTGGTTTCTGGACACCGGCCTCCAGGAGGTCTTCCGGGATGTAGCCGCCATCAGCGACTACGCCGGCAACCTGGAGCTGTCCTTCATCGACTTCACCATGGACGAAAAGCCCAAGTACTCCGTGGAGGAGTGCAAGGCCCGGGACGCCACGTACGCCGCCCCCCTGAAGGTTCGCGTGCGCCTGCGCAACAAGGAGACCGAGGAGATCAAGGAGCAGGAGATCTTCATGGGCGACTTCCCCCTGATGACCAAGGGCGGTACCTTCGTCATCAACGGCGCGGAGCGCGTCATCGTCTCCCAGATCGTCCGGTCCCCCGGCGTCTACTATGCCCGCAATGCCGACAAGGCCGACAACATCACCTATGCCGTCACCGTGATCCCTTACCGGGGCGCCTGGCTGGAGTATGAAACCGACCTGTCCGACATTTTCAACGTCCGCATCGACAAGAACCGGAAGCTGCCCATCACCTGCCTGATCCGCGCCGTGGGTCCCCAGACCGATTCTGAAATCCTGGACCTCTTCGGGGAGGAGCCCCTGCTGGTGACCACCATGGAGAAGGACACCTGCAAGACCCGGGAAGAGGCCATGCTGGAGATCTACCGGAAGCTCCGCCCCGGCGAGCCCCCCACGCTGGACTCCGCCGAGTCCCTGATCAACGCCCTGTTCTTTGACCCCCGCCGGTATGACCTGTCCGCCGTGGGCCGCTATAAGTTCAACAAGAAGCTCTCCCTGTGGCCCCGCCTGTCCGGCCAGAAGCTGGCCGCCCCGGTGGCCGACCCCCGCACCGGCGAGATCTTAGCTGAGGCCGGGGACGTGCTCACCCGGGAGCAGGCCCAGGAGCTGGAGAACCGGGGTGTCAGCGAAGCCCTGGTGGACGTGGACGGCACCCTGGTGAAGGTCTTCTCCAACCGCATGGTGGACATGAGCAAGTTCGTCTCCTTCGACCCCGAGGAGTGCGGCATCTCCGAAAAGGTCCGCTTTGAGGTCCTCTGCGAGCTGCTGGACCAGTTCCCCGGGGACGAGGAGGGCCTGAAGGAGGCCGTCCGGGAGCGGAAGGACGACCTGGTGCCCAAGCACATCATCGTGGACGACATGATGGCCTCCATCAACTACCTGTGCTCCCTGTCCCACGGTGTGGGCACCCCCGACGACATTGACCACCTGGGCAACCGCCGCCTGCGCTGCGTGGGCGAGCTGCTCCAGAACCAGTTCCGCATCGGCTTCAGCCGCATGGAGCGGGTCATCCGGGAGCGCATGACCATCCAGGACCTGGACATTGTCACCCCCCAGTCCCTCATTAACATCCGCCCTGTCACCGCCGCCATCAAGGAGTTCTTCGGTTCCTCCCCTCTGTCCCAGTTCATGGACCAGACCAACCCCCTGGCAGAGCTGACCCACAAGCGCCGTATGTCCGCTCTGGGCCCCGGCGGCCTGTCCCGTGACCGGGCTTCCTTCGACGTGCGAGACGTCCACTACAGCCACTACGGCCGTATGTGCCCCATTGAGACCCCTGAAGGCCCCAACATCGGCCTGATCTCCTACCTGGCCACCTACGCCCGCATCAACCGCTACGGCTTCATTGAGGCTCCCTACCGGAAGGTGGACAAAGCCACTAGCTTCGTCACCGACGAGGTGGAATACATGACCGCCGACATCGAGGACGAATACATGGTGGCCCAGGCCACCGAGCCTCTGGACGAGAACGGCTGCCTGGCCAACCCCCGTATCACCTGCCGTCACCGGAACGAGATCATCGAGGTGGACCGGGAGAAGGTGGACTATATCGACGTCTCCCCCAAGATGATGGTCTCCATCGCAACGGCCATGATCCCCTTCCTGGAAAACGACGACGCCAACCGTGCCCTGATGGGCGCCAACATGCAGCGCCAGGCCGTGCCTCTGCTGACCACCCAGGCCCCCATCGTGGCCACCGGCATGGAGCACAAGAACTGCATCGACTCCGAGATCGCCGTGCTGGCCGAGGATGACGGTGAGGTGACCTCCGTCTCCTCCACCAAGATCACCGTCCGGTATGACCGGGGGGACGTGGTGGAGTATCCCCTCATCAAGTTCCTGCGGTCCAACCACGGCACCTGCATCAACCAGCGTCCCATCGTCTCCCTGCGGGACCGGGTGAAGAAGGGCGACGTCATTGCCGACGGCCCCTCCACCAACCAGGGCGAAATCTCCCTGGGCAAGAACATCCTCATGGGCTTCATGACCTGGGAAGGCTACAACTACGAGGACGCCATTCTGCTCAACGAGAGAATGGTGAAGGAGGACGTGTTCACCTCCATCCACATTGAAGAATACGAGACCGAGGCCCGGGACACCAAGCTGGGCCCCGAAGAGATCACCCGTGACATCCCCAACGTGGGCGACGACGCCCTGAAGGATCTGGACGAGCGGGGCATCATCCGGGTGGGCGCTGAGGTCCACGCCGGTGACATCCTGGTGGGCAAGGTCACCCCCAAGGGCGAGACCGACCTCACCGCCGAGGAGCGCCTGCTCCGGGCCATCTTCGGCGAGAAGGCCAGAGAGGTCCGGGACACCTCTCTGAAGGTTCCCCATGGCGAGAGCGGCATCATCGTGGACGTGAAGGTCTTCACCCGAGAGGCCGGCGACGAGCTGGGCCCCGGCGTCAACATGGTGGTCCGTGTGTATATTGCCCAGAAGCGGAAGATTTCCGTGGGCGACAAGATGGCCGGCCGTCACGGCAACAAGGGCGTGGTCTCCCGGATCATGCCCCAGGAGGATATGCCCTTCCTGCCCGACGGCACCCCTCTGGACATCGTCCTGAACCCCCTGGGCGTGCCTTCCCGTATGAACATCGGGCAGGTGCTGGAGGTCCACCTGGGCCGCGCTGCCCAGGCTCTGGGCTGGAAGGTGGCCACCCCCGTGTTCAACGGCGCGGACGAGAAGGACATCATGGAGCTGCTGGCCCAGGCCGGCCTCTTCCGTGAGATCTATCCCAACGAGACCATCGCCGGCAAGCAGCTCTACCTGATGACCGAGGACGGCACCGACGTTCGCGCCCTGGCCCCCGAGGAGATGGAGGACGAGCGCCAGATCCGCGTCTGGCGGAAGGAAGGCCGCCTGCGCCTGGCCGACGGCAAGACCAAGCTCTACGACGGCCGCACCGGCGAAATGTTTGAAAACCCCGTGACCGTGGGTTACGTTTACTTCCTCAAGCTCCACCACCTGGTGGACGATAAGATCCACGCCCGTTCCACCGGCCCCTACTCCCTGGTCACCCAGCAGCCTCTGGGCGGCAAGGCCCAGTTCGGCGGCCAGACCGGCCGTGTCCGCACCTACGAGTCCATCGTCAAGGGCCACAACGTGCCTGCCCCCGGCATCCCCGAGTCCTTCAAGGTTCTGGTCAAGGAGCTCCAGGCCCTGTGCCTGGACATCAAGGTCCTGGACGCCCAGGGCGAGGAGATCGAGCTGCGGGACGACGAGGACGAAGGCTACCAGAACATCAACCAGATCCGGGACGACGATTACTACGACTCCTACAACGAGGACGCCCAGTTCTCCGCCGCCGGTTACACCTTCAAGGAGACCAGCGACGACGACGACCTGGAGGTGTCCGGCAGCGACCCGGACAGCGGCGCTGACGACGACTACGGCGACGGCAAGTACGACGAATAAAGAAAGGGAGGACGATGAATATGAGTTATGCTGAGTTTGACGCCATTCGTATTGGCATCGCTTCCCCGGAGCAGATCCGTGAGTGGTCCTACGGCGAGGTGAAAAAGCCGGAGACCATCAATTACCGCACCCTGAAGCCCGAGCGGGACGGCCTGTTCTGCGAGCGGATCTTTGGCCCCACCAAGGACTGGGAGTGCCACTGCGGCAAGTACAAGAAGATCCGCTACAAGGGCAAGATCTGCGACCGCTGCGGCGTGGAGGTCACCCGGGCCAACGTCCGCCGGGAGCGGATGGGCCACATTGAGCTGGCCGCCCCCGTCTCCCACATCTGGTACTTCAAGGGCATCCCCTCCCGGATGGGCCTGCTGCTGGACCTGTCCCCACGTATCCTGGAAAAGGTCCTGTATTTCGCAGCCTATATCGTCACCAACCCGGGCTACGCCCCCCTCACCAAGAACCAGATCCTCTCCGAGAAGGAGTACCGGGATCTGCGGGAAAAGTATGAGGACGATTTCGAGGCCGGCATGGGCGCAGAGGCCGTGAAGAAGCTGCTGGCCGACATCGACCTGGAGCAGCTGTCCACCCAGCTTCGTGAGGAGCTCCAGCACGCCTCCGGCCAGAAGAAGGCCCGGATTGTCAAGCGCCTGGAGGTGGTGGACGCCTTCCGCCTGTCCGGCAACAAGCCCGAGTGGATGATCATCGACGTGCTGCCGGTGATCCCCCCGGAGATCCGCCCCATGGTCCAGCTGGACGGCGGCCGGTTCGCTACCTCTGACCTGAACGACCTGTACAGAAGGGTCATTAACCGCAACAACCGTCTGAAGAGACTCATCCAGCTCAACGCCCCTGACATCATCGTGCGCAACGAAAAGCGCATGCTCCAGGAGGCCGTGGACGCCCTCATCGACAACGGCCGCCGGGGCCGCGCCGTCACCGGCGCCAACAACCGGGCCCTCAAGTCCCTGTCTGATATGCTGAAAGGCAAGCAGGGCCGCTTCCGCCAGAACCTGCTGGGCAAGCGCGTGGACTACTCCGGCCGTTCCGTTATCGTGGTTGGCCCTGAGCTGAAGATCTACCAGTGCGGTCTGCCCAAGGAGATGGCCATTGAGCTCTTCCGCCCCTTCGTCATGAAGAAGCTGGTGGAGGACGGCCTGGCCAACAACATCAAGTCCGCCAAGAAGATGGTGGACCGGGGCCGGGCCGAAGTCTGGGACGCCCTGGACTTCATCATCAAGGACCACCCCGTGATGCTCAACCGCGCCCCCACCCTGCACCGCCTGGGCATCCAGGCCTTTGAGCCTGTGCTGGTGGAAGGCCGCGCCATCAAGCTGCACCCCCTGGTGTGCACCGCCTTCAACGCCGACTTCGACGGCGACCAGATGGCCGTCCACGTTCCCCTGTCCGCCGAGGCCCAGGCAGAGGCCCGCATCCTGATGCTCTCCGCCAACAACCTGCTGCGGCCCCAGGACGGCGGCCCTGTCACCGTTCCCACCCAGGATATGGTTCTGGGCTCCTACTACCTGACCTACGAGAAGGACGCCCTGCCTGATCCCGCCTATATCTACCCCGACGTGGCCGCTGCCGCCGCCGCGGTGCAGGCCGGTGAGATCAGCGAGAGCGACCACATCTGGATCGAGACCCCCGGCCGCGTCCTGCCCACCTCCGGCTATGAGGCCTGCCGGGCCAACCGGGAGGGGGATGACCCCCGCGAGGTGCTCCACGCCTTCTCCAGCCCCGAGGAGGCCCGCCTGGCCTACGACGAGGGCGAGCTGGAGCTGCACGTGCCCATTCTGGTCCGGGTCACCCTCCAGGATGAAGACGGCCGGGAGGAAAGCCGCCTGGTGCGCACCACCGTGGGCCGCCTGATCTTCAACGAGGGCATCCCCCAGGACCTTGGCTTCGTGAACCGGGAGGACCCCCGGGAGCGCTTCGAGCCGGAGATCAACTTCGTCTGCGGCAAGAAGCAGCTGGGCAAGATCATCGACAAGTGCATCACCCGCCACGGCTTCACCCAGTCCGCCGAGGTTCTGGATATCATCAAGGCCCGGGGCTACCACTACTCCACCCTGGGCTCCCTGACGGTCTCCATCTACGATATGACCGTCCCCCAGAAGAAGTACCCCCTCATCCAGGAGACCGAGAAGGAGATCGTCAAGATCGAGCGCCAGTTCAAGCGCGGCTTCCTCACCAACGACGAGCGGTACCGCCTGGTGGTTAAGGCCTGGGAGCAGACCACCAAGGACGTCACCGACGCCCTGCAGGCCGGTCTGGACCGGTACAACCCCATCTTCATGATGGCAGACTCCGGCGCCCGTGGTTCTATGGCTCAGATCCGCCAGCTGGCCGGTATGCGCGGCCTGATGGCCGACACCTCCGGCCGCACCATCGAGATCCCCATCAAGGCAAACTTCCGTGAAGGTCTGTCTGTTCTGGAGTACTTCATCTCCTCCAGAGGCGCCCGTAAGGGCCTGGCCGACACCGCTCTGCGAACCGCCGACTCCGGTTACCTGACCCGCCGTCTGGTGGACGTGTCCCAGGAGGTTATCATCCGGGAGAAGGACTGCGGCACCGACGAGGGCATCCTGGTCAGCGAGATCAGCGAGAACGGCCAGGTCATCGAGCCCTTCGCCGAGCGCCTCAAGGGCCGCTACCCCGTGGAGGACGTGGTAGACCCCAACACCGGCGAACTGCTCTTCCCCAAGGACCACATGCTCACCATGGACGACGCCAAGGTCCTGGAGGACCGGGGCATCACCAGCCTGAAGATCCGCTCCGTGCTCACCTGCCGGGCCCGCACCGGCGTGTGCTCCAGATGCTACGGCATCAACCTGGCCATCGGCGAGCCGGTGGGCGAGGGCGAGGCCGTGGGCATCATTGCAGCCCAGTCCATCGGTGAGCCCGGCACCCAGCTGACCATGCGTACCTTCCACACCGGCGGCGTGGCCGGCGGCGACATCACCCAGGGTCTTCCCCGTGTTGAGGAGCTGTTCGAGGCCCGCAAGCCCAAGAAGATGGCCCAGCTGGCGGAGATCAGCGGCCGGGTCACCCTGGAGGAGAGCAAGCGCATCACCATCTGCAACGTGACCATCACCGGCGACGACGGCGAGGTGGTGACCTACGCCCTGCCCTACAGCGCCGGCATCCGCTGCAAGGACGGCGACTGGGTGACCAAGGGCGACCAGCTCACCGAGGGCGCTCTGTCTCCCCATGAGGTCCTGCGCATCCGCGGCGTCTCCGCCGTGCACGACTACCTGATCCGCGAGGTCCAGAAGCCCTACCGTCAGCAGGGGGTGGACATCAACGATAAGCACATTGAAATTATCGTCCGCCAGATGATGCGGAAGGTCCGGGTGGAGGACCCCGGCGACTCCCAGCTTCTGTCCGGCGCCACCATCGAGCTCATCGAGTATCTGGACGCCAAGGCAGAGGTCCAGGCCCGCATCGACGCGGGGGAGAAGCGGGAGGACGGCAGCGACCTGGTGATCCCCACCGCCACCACCCTGCTCATGGGCATCACCAAGGCCTCTCTGGCCACCGACTCCTTCCTGTCCGCCGCCTCCTTCCAGGAGACCACCAAGGTCCTCACCGAGGCCGCCATCAAGGGCAAGGTAGACCACCTGATCGGCCTGAAGGAGAACGTCATCATCGGCAAGCTCATCCCCGCCGGTTCCGGCCTTGCTACCTACCGCCAGGTGAACCCCCGGGAGGAGGAGCCCGCCGGCCAGCAGGGCAAACCCAACGCCTATGCCGCTGTGGCCGCCGCGGTCAGCGACCTGCACCAGCAGCAGGAGGATCAGGAGGAACTCGCCTTTGAGGAAGGTCCCCTGGAGGCCGCAGAGCCTCTGGAGGCACCCGAGGACGAGGTTCTGTCCATCTCCTTTGACGAGTAATCCCAAGTAATGTGACCTACAAAGGAAAAGCCCCCCTTGAGAAAAGGGGGGCTTTCCTATGCGTTCTTGACAAAAGGGAGCATTTGCCCAAAAAGGAATTTACAAAAAGGCTACTTTTTTATGATGCGATTTGATATAATAAATACAATACACGAAACCAAACCGAGAGGGAGGGATCTCATGGATCGCTTCGGATCGCTGCAAGAAGAGCTGCGACGGACCTTGCCCGGCCTGGAACTGCGGGAGGGGGAACCCATGTCCCGCCACACCTCCTTTAAAATCGGAGGTCCTGCCGCCCTCATGGCCCTGCCCAGGAGCCAGGAGGAGCTGTCTGTCCTTCTGAAAACCGCCCGGCAGGCGGGGGTAACCCCCTTCTTTCTGGGGAAGGGTTCCAACCTGCTGGTGGCCGACGAGGGGGTGGAGGCCTTCGTGGTGAAGATCGCCGGAGGCCTGACCCGCCTGGAGCTGGAGGGAGAGACGGTCCTTTCCGCAGGTGCCGGGGTCACCCTGGCCCAGGCCGCAGTCTTTGCCGCGGAGCACAGCCTGACGGGTCTGGAGTTTGCCCACGGCATCCCCGGCTCCCTGGGCGGCGGCGTTTTCATGAACGCCGGGGCCTACGACGGGGAGCTGGCCCAGGTGATTCTCTCTGTGGACTGCCTGGACCAGGAGGGGAACCTCCACCGGCTGGAGAAGGACCAGCTGGAGCTGGGCTACCGCACCAGCGTCTTTTCCCGGCTGCCCTGGCTCGTCACCGGGGCCCGGCTGAAGCTGGAGAAGGGTGATCAAGGAGAGATCCGGGCCAAAATGGCCGACCTGGCCCAGCGCCGCCGGTCCAAGCAGCCCCTGGAGTATCCCAGCGCGGGGAGCACCTTCAAGCGGCCCCCGGGGCATTTTGCCGGGGGTCTCATTCAGCAGTGCGGCCTGAAGGGCCGGTCCGTGGGCGGGGCCCAGGTGTCGGAAAAGCACGGGGGCTTCGTCATCAACACCGGCGGGGCCACCTGCCGGGACGTTCTGGACCTGATTACCCTGGTGCGGCAGACGGTTCTGGCGGAGACGGGCGTGCTGCTGGAGCCGGAGGTCCGCCTGCTGGGCTGCACCCTGCCCGAACTCTCCCAGGAAAACCAAAGCAAAGGAGAACCGAAATGAACAACCGCTTTTTTATGCTGATGTTCGCCACCAGCGGCAATGAACGCAACGAGACCAAGTTTCAGAGCTTTTACGACGTGAAGGACGCGGAAGCCGTGGTTCAGGACTGGCTGATGCGGTACTGCGGCATGGAGTGCGTGCCTGCCGACCAGGAGGAGGCTGTCCGGGCTGCCAACGGCGGCGAGCTGCCGGAGGACGTCTTCCTCTGCCCCACGGTGAAGGAGCCCAAGGACCTGGTCAAGTACAATGGGTTTTATGATTACGAGAGCCTGGGTCTGTTCAACCTGTTCCTGACCCCGGTGTACGACAAGGAGACCGCCCTGCAGTTCCGGGGCGGCATGAACAAGGAGTATGGGATTGACGCGGAATGGAGCGAGCGCTCCGACAAGATGATGGCCTATCTGGACACCTTCGTGGCCAGCTTTGAGGACGACACCATCGACATCACCGAGACGGAGAAAGCCATGCAGGACTTCCTGGTGCAGGGTGGCTTCAGCCTCTTTGAGGACGCGGGCGACCCGGACTTCGGCCTGTCCGGCGGCATGAACCAGTGGGACGGCATGGATTCCATGGGTTCTATGGGCTCCATGGGCGGCATGGATGGTGTGCCCGGCATGGGCGGCAGAAACCTGTGGTAAGCGATGAGAACACGCAGAAGGCGCGCACCTTAAGTGGGTGCGCGCCTTTTTTTGCGCCTGTGGTGAAAGGAGAACGCTGTCCCAGCGGGTTTGCGTCAGGTCTGCCTGCACCCTCGGCCCCGGCAGGCATAGAATGAACCGGAGGGAAGGAGGCATTTTCATGGATCTCATGGATCGGGAACTGAATTTTTGGGTGGTAGGGGGAGACCTGCGTCAGCGGGCCCTGGCAAGACTGCTCCGGGAGGACGGCCACACCGTCCACATTGCCGGGCTGGAGGGCGAGGGTCTGGCGCCGGAGCCGCTGGGCCCTGGGCTGGCGCTGGCCCACTGCGTGATCCTCCCCCTGCCGGTAACCCAGCCGGAAGGGGTGCTCCACACCCCCTTAAGCCGGGAGAAGGTGGCTTTGCCGGACCTGCTGGACTGGCTGGAGCCGGGACAGATTGTCTGCGGCGGCCTGGTGTCCCCGGCGGTCCGGGCAGAGGGGGAGGGGCGGGGCCTGCGGGTCTTTGACTACTACGCCCGGGAGGAGTGCATGGTGGCCAACGCCGTGCCCACGGCGGAAGGGGCCGTGGAGGTGGCCATGGAGGAGCTTCCCTTCACCCTCCACAGCGCCCGGGTGCTGGTGCTGGGCTTCGGCCGGGTGGGAAAGCTCACCGCTCACCGGATGCGGGCCTTAGGGGCCCGGGTGACGGTGGCTGCCCGAGACTACGAGGACCTGGCCTGGGCGGCGGCCTATGACTATGAGAGCCTCCGCCTGGAGACCCTGGCCTGTGAGCTGGGGGGCTTCCAGCTCATTGTGAACACCATCCCGGCCCAGATCCTGGACCGGCGGCGGCTGGCGTGGGTGGACCCGGAGGTGTTCCTTCTGGATCTGGCCTCCGCCCCGGGGGGCGTGGACCGGGAGGAGGCCCAGCGCCTGGGGCTGCGGATGCTCCAGGCCCCGGGGCTGCCGGGGCGCACCGCGCCGGTGACCGCCGCCGCAGCCATCCGGGACTCCGTTTATCACATTCTCTGGGAACTGGAGGAATGACCGTATGGAGGAAACAAGGGTGGGGTTTGCCCTCACCGGCTCGTTTTGTACATGGGAAAAGACCCTGGCCGCCATGGAGGCCACCGCCCGGGTCTACCCCCGGCTCTTTCCCATCCTGTCGGAGACCGCTGCCGCCACGGACACCCGCTTCGGCCGGGCGGCGGACTGGCGTGCACAGATCGGGGAGATTTGCGGCCGGGGGATCATCGACACCATTCCCGCCGCTGAGCCCATCGGCCCCAAGGGGCTGCTGGATGTGCTGGTGATCGCCCCCTGCACGGGGAACACCCTGGCGAAGCTGGCGGCGGGGATTGCCGACACGGCGGTGACCATGGCCGCCAAGGCACACCTGCGCAACGGCCGGCCGGTGGTGGTGGCGGTGTCCACCAACGACGGCCTGGCGGGAGCCGCCCGGAACATCGGGGAGCTGCTCTGCCGGAAGCACTACTATTTCGTCCCCTTCCGCCAGGACGACCCGGAGGGAAAGCCCACCTCCCTGGTGGCGGACTTTACCCTGCTGCCGGCGGCCATCGCCGCCGCTCTGGAGGGCCGCCAGCTCCAGCCGGTGCTGCTGGGTCCGGCAAGCTGAAAAAAGTACGGCGTGACCGAAGTCACGCCGTACTTTTTTATGGAGGCAGAGGACTTACTCTGCGCAGCTCCGATAGAGGAAGGTGACGGTATGGGCCCGGGTGCAGGTCTTGCTGGGGCCGAAGGTGGTGTCCGTGGTGCCGGTGGTGATGCCCTCTGCCACAGCCCAGGTGGTGGCGGGGGCATAGTAGGCGTCGGCGGCCACGTCAGTGAAGGGGTTGGACTCTTCGGAGGCGGGGGAGCCGGCCTGCCGCCACAGGAAGGTGACGGTCTGAGCCCGGGTGACGGTCTTGTCGGGGGAGAAGGCGGTAGCAGAGGTGCCGGTGGTGATGCCCTTCTCCACTGCCCACAGGACGGCGTCGTAGTAGTAGGCATCGGCGCTCACGTCGGTGAAGGGATTGTCAGAGCCGGTGGGAGCGGGGCAGCCGGCGGCACGCCACAGGAAGGTAACGGTCTGGGCCCGGGTGCAGGACTTGTCCGGGGAGAAGGTGTGGGTGCCGGTGCCGTTGGTGATGTTGTTCTCCACGGCCCATGCCACGGCGTCGGCATAGTAAGCGCCGGCGGGCACGTCGGTGAAGGAATGGTAGGAGGTGCCGGTGAGCATGCTTGCGAAGATGGTGTTGCTGATAAAGGCGTACTCATCCCGCTGATGGGCCTTGTTGGTGAGGGTGTTGGCGAAGAGGGTCAGGTCCACATCGTTGCCGTTTACATCCTTGCCCTGGTAGGAGATGCCCTTGACCCCGCTGAGGAAGGCGTTCAGGCTGGTTTCGTCTCCGTTGAGGAAGCCCTCCATGGGGTAGGCTCCGTCGCCCTGGACCAGGATCTTGGCGCCAACAGGCAGGCTGGTGAAGTAAGAGGTGCCGTAGCCGTAGAAGACGTTGTCGCCGTCGTTAATGTAGCTGGCGTTGGTGAGGGTCTTCTCCGGGTAGATGACGGTACCCAGGCAGTCCATGCCGCTGGTGGAGGCAATGCCCAGGGAGACCAGCTTTTCGTTCACGGTCTTCATGGCGGCGCTGGTGTAGCCAATGTAGGGGGTACCCGCCTGAACCGCAGCCAGACCGGTGCTGTCCAGGGCGGTGGCGCCGATGACCACGTCTGCCTTGGAGGCGTCGCTGGTGGTGCTGAAGTTCATCAGATCCATGGCCACCCGGTCGTAGTTATAGGCCTGGGGGGTGATGCGGTTGGTGTTCACGTAGCCCACAGTGCTGGGGGTGAGGGCCTTGGCGGTGCCACTGATGTACACGGTGGGAGCCTTTTCGATGACGTAGGCGGTGATGTCGTCCCCACTGACGCCGGTGGCGGTGAGCATATAGGAATCCTTCACGGTGAGGTAATCCTTGTAGGAGCAGATGAAGTCCCCTTCATAGGCGCCCTCGGTGACCATGCCCACCACCTTGCCGGCCTTCAGCAGGGCGTTCACGGCGGACACGGCATCCTCGGAGGCGTTGGAAATAATCACGTCCCCGTTGGTCTGGCCGGTAAACTGGGTCTTGGCGTGGGCGTTCAGATAGGCCTGGGCAGTGGTGTCGTCCAGGGTGGTGCCCACGGCGGCGGCGATGGTCTTGTAGGCGGCAGGCTCCGCGCAGGTGACCATGTCGAAGCCGCGGGTGTAGTTGAAGGCGGTGATGCCTTCGGAGTACAGCTCGTTCCAGTTGCGGATCACGGTGCCCTGGTAGAGAACGCCGTTGGCCACAGAACGCTTGGCCTGGTACATGGAAACCACCATGGTGCCGGCGGGATAGGTGACGCCGTCATAGGTCACGGCCTTGTCGGTGATGCCCACCTTCACGTCGTTGCGGGTGAGCCACTGGATCATGTCATAGGCGGCCTGGAGGTTGGTCTGGTTGGCGCTGTCCAGGGGGATCAGGTAGCACTCGGGGAAGAACTGGCCGTTCTGGCCCTCGCCGTCGTAGGCGGGGCGGAAGAGGTCGGCCTCAGCGCCCAGGGTGTCGGCGGCATCCACCAGCCAGGGACCTACCTCCGCGTCGGTGTTCTCGTTGGCAAGGCACCGGGCGTAGATTTCCACCTGGTTGGAGAAGTAGCCGTCCTTGTTGCCGGCCACATAGTCAGACAGGCCCAGCAGGCCGTAGGAGGCGGCGGTGGCGGTGGCGTCGGAGTAAGCGGGCAGCTCCACGGTGTAGGCGACGCAGCCCTGAAGCATGGCAAACTGGGGAGTGTAGCTGGTGGACATGTCGTCCCAGGGCTCCGCCCAGTCGGGATTGCCGTTTTCGTCGCTGGTCAGGTAGTCACGCATGGGGACCACATAGCTCTGGTAGTCGTCGTTATTGGCAACGGCAGCTGCGCCGAAGGCCTCGCCGCCGGCCATCAGGTAGTTGGACAGCAGGTCGTATTCCACGTTGGGCTCATGGGGCGGGGAACAGGGCTCCACCTGGAAGCCGGTGACCTGGCCGTGGAGCTCCAGCAGGGTCACGGGGTTGTAGGTGGCAATCAGGTGCTGCATGTTCTGGGTCTCTACCTGGGTCTGGAAGGAGTTGTCCCGGTTCAGGTCATAGCCGCCGGAGGAGTAGCGGGTGATGTACATCCGGCCCTCCACGTTCTCCTCGGGAACCAGAATGAAGAACACGTCGTCCAGCAGGTCGTCCACCTTCACGGAGGAAGTCTCGCTGGTGTAATATTCGTCAAAGCCGGGAACCTGGCCGGACTTCTGGGAGCCGTCCGCAGCGCTCTCGTCCGGCAGGATGGCGCCCAGGAAGCCAGTCTTGTCCTTCACCAGCTCAGACAGGTGCAGACCCATCTCTTCCCGCTGGGCGTCCAGGACTGCCTGGCCGGCCTCGGTCAGGCTCAGGAGCTTTTCATAGCTGATGGAGTCCTCCTCCACCAGCATCTGGGCGAAGGCCATGATGCCGTCCACGGCGGCCACTTCGTTGGAGTGGATGTTGGAGTAGAGAACGGGGACCTGATAGTTCAGCTTGTCCGCCTTGATATCAGCCAGGACCCCTTCCGGGTCGGTCTCTGCCCGGTCGCACAGCTCCAGCCAGTTGTTCACGGCGTCGCTGTCCTTGGCAACGATGAGATAGGGCATGTCGTAGCCGGCGGCGGAGGTGCCCATGCTCTTCTTCACCACATAGGGCTTGGCGGTCTTGTCGTTGTCGTCGCCCAGGGTGGCCAGGCGGTCCAGCTCGGCGTAGATCTCCCACATGGTGTGGAAGTTCTCATAGGGCTTCACCAGAATGTCGCTCTGGCGGGCAATCTCCTTGCCCTCCACCGAGGCTACCAGGTCGAAGGAGCCGCACACGTCCAGATAGGAGCCGCCGCTGGCGTGGGGGGCGCTGGGGTTACCACGGCTCATCATGGGGTCGGTGGTGAGGGTCAGGGTCATGGTGCCGCTGCCGAAGCTGGTCTCCAGACTGGTGACGTTGAGGAAGGCGGTGTAGTCCTCGGGAACCGCACTTAAGTCAATGGTGTCCAGCTCGTTGGGGTACATCTCCGTCTCACCCAGCAGGGGGTGGAAGGAGGAGGTGGGGTTTGCGTAGGAAGCGTTGCGCACCAGGGTCCAGGTAACCTGACCGGCCTGAGCGGCGGCCAGATCCTCCTGGGACAGGTTCACGGTCACTTCCAAAGTGTTGGCTTCGCTGAGAGAGAGCAGCGTCTCGTTGCCTTCGCTGCTGGGGGTCACGGTGATGTCTGCTGCCAGCACGCTGCAGGAGAGCAGCATGGTCAGCGCCATCAGGACGGCCAGAAGGCGAGCGGCGGGTTTGAAGGGTTTCACAGCAAGGTCTCCTTTCTTTTCTTTGGAATAAAAATACGTTCCATCCCCGGAAAATTCCAGGAGAAAATGCATTTTTATTCTATGTTTCAGTATAAGACCAGAGGCAGCTCCTGTCAAGGCGCAGGGATAAGTTTTTGTAAAAAGTGTGGGAAATTTCTGCGCATCACAAAATGCATAAGGCCCCGGCGATTTCTTGCCGGGGCCTTTCTGCAATCAAAGAAGGGGATACAGAGCTTACATTTTCTTGACGGCCTCAAACTCATCCGCAATCTCCTGGGAGGGAGGCGCAGTGACCAGGGAGACCACCACGATGGCCACGCAGGCCACCAGGAAAGCGGGCAGCAGCTCGTAGATGGCCCAGGCGCCGCCCATGGGGGCGATCAGGTACTTCCAGACGAAGACCATCACGGCGCCGGCCACCATGCCGGCCAGAGCGCCCGGTTTGTTGGTGCGCTTCCAGAACAGAGAGAAGAGAACCACAGGACCAAAGGCCGCGCCGAAGCCGGCCCAGGCGAAGGAGACAATGCGGAACACGGAGCTGTTGGGGTCCCAGGCCAGGAAGATGCCCACGATGGCGATGCCCACCACGGTGAGCCGGGCGACCAGCATGGAGGTCTCCATTTTCATCTTGATGCCGAACACGTCCTCCAGCAGGTCGTGGGAGACACTGGATGCAGCAGTGAGCAGCTGGGAGTCGGCGGTGGACATGGTGGAGGCCAGGATACCTGCCAGCACCAGGCCGGCAATAATGGCCAGGAAGGGGCCAAACTGGCTGAGCAGGCCTGCCAGCTGAATGATGATGGTTTCCGAGTCGGCGCTGGTGCTCAGGAAGGGGATGCTGCCGGCGTTGGAAACGCTCAGACCGATGATGCCGATGAGGATGGCCACGGACATGGCGATGACTACCCAAATGCTGGCGATGCGGCGGGAGATCTTCAGCTTTTGGCTGTCCTCAATGGCCATAAACCGGAGCAGGATGTGGGGCATACCAAAGTAGCCCAGGCCCCAGGCCAGGGTGGAGGCAATGCTCAGGCTACCGTAGGTGGAGGCGGTGCCCTCGGCCATGTTGTGGCCCTGGGTCAGGTTCAGGTAGCCAGGGAGAGCCTGGGCGTTTGCCACCACAGCGTCCCAGCCGCCGGCCTGGTTGATGCCGAAGAACACGATGACCACCAGAGCAATGGACATGACGACGCTTTGAATCAGGTCAGTGGTGGACACAGCCAAAAAGCCGCCCAGCACCGTATAGGCAATGACCACGATGCCGCCCACGATCATCGCCACATGGTAATCCACCCCAAAGAGACTGTTGAACAGGGTGCCGATGGCCTTGAAGCCGGAGGCGGTATAGGGGATGAAGAAGATGAGGATGACGATGGAGGCAATGAGGGTCAGGGCCCGCCGCTCGTCGTGGAACCGGCGGGAGAAGAAGCTGGGGATGGTGAAGGCCTTGATGGAGACGGTGTAGTTCCGCAGGCGCTTGGCAACGATGAGCCAGTTGAGATAGGTGCCCACGGCCAGGCCGATGGCAGTCCAGCCGGGCTCGGCGATGCCGGAGATGTAGGCCAGGCCGGGCAGGCCCATCAGCAGCCAGCTGCTCATGTCTGAGGCCTCGGCGCTCATGGCGGTGACAATGGGGCCCAGCTTCCGGCCGCCCAGGTAGAACTCGTGGGAAGACGAGCCGCCGCCCTTTCGGCTGAAGTAGACGCCCACCAGCACCATGACAGCCAGATACACCACAATGGTGGCCACGATGCAGATCTGTGAGGTGGTCATGAGAGGATCACTCCTTTTCTGAGAAACACACGCTTCTCTCTCAAAAAAACGTGTTTTTTTATGATGTGACCTATCATAGCATGACGAAAAGTAGAACGCAACACAGAACACGGTATAGACTATAGTCTATACCGTGTTCGCTGATTCCTGAAAAAATTGATAAAATTCAAGGGTTTTCTTCTAAACGATTTGTAGAAATATTATCGGGAGAAAAGCTGCTGAGAAAAGTGGGGAGCACCTGGCTGGCGTAATCCCGCAGGGAGTACTCCCCGCCGCACAGGCACCAGTCGTACATGAGGGCACGTTCGCACAGGGCGTAGAGCTTCACCATGTCGCTGACCGTCCGCTTGTCCGACAGCTCCCCGGCCTCCTGCCCCTGGGCGATGATCTTCCGCAGGAGCCGGTAATAGGTGCGCTTGTGGTTGAGCAGGTGCTTTTCCCCGTTGGTCACCAGCTGGGTGGAGAGCAGACGGGCCAGCAGGTCCATGGAGACGGAGTTTTCGATCATGCGGAAGAGCTCGCTGTTGAGAAAGAGCAGCTTGTCCATGGCGGGCATGGCCGGGTCCATGGTCTCCTGGAGGGCCTCGTACTTTTCGTCGAACAGGTCGCTGAGGGTGCTCAGCAGGGCGTCCTTCCCGTCGAAGTAGTGGTAGAAGGAGCCCTTGGAGGTCTGGGAGGTCTCGATGATCTCCTCCACGGTGGTGTTCTCGTAGCCCTGCTCATAGAAGAGCTGCCAGGCGGCGGAGACGATCCGCCCCCGGGTGTTCCGGGGATTCTTTTTGGCCATAGGGGGCCTCCTTTCGTAGAGTCAGCGCCTTGGCTCCCCCAAAGGGAGAGCCAAGGGAGGTCATCCGAAGTAGGCTTCAATCTCCTTCCGGCTGGCGGTGACGGTGCCCTGGATCATGGTGGGCTGGCCGCCCCCCTTGCCTCCCAGAGCCTGGTGAATTTCCCTGGACTTGGCCCGCAGGTCCACGTGCTTGCTGCCCATCACGTGGCGGTACTGGCCGTCCTTCCCCACGAAAACGGCGCAGACGCCGGAGCACTTCTCCATCCCGGCGTTGACCAGGGTGCGCATGCTCTGGCTGTCCAGGTCCTCCTCGAACAGGAGCAGGTTCCCTTCGGTCTCCGGCAGATTCCTGCACTTCTCCGCCGCCAAAGCCTGACGGGCCTCCTTCAGGGCCAGGTAAGCTGCCTCCAGCTCCTGCTTCATCCGGGCCACCCCCTGGGCGGTCTCGTGCTGCTTCACCGACAGGGCGGCGGAGATGGCGGCCACGTTGCCCTGCTTGGTGCGGTAGTCCTCCAGGGCCATCTGCCCGGCGGCCATCCAGATGCGGATGCCCCCCCGGTGGCGCATGGAGGACAGCAGTTTAATGACGCCGATCTCCCCGGTGGCATTGACGTGGGGGGCGCAGCAGGCGCACACGTCGCAGCCGGGGATGGTGACGATGCGGACGTTTTCGGTCAGGTCCAGCTTGCTCCGATACTCCAGGTCCCGGAGCACCGCCGGGTCGGGGTACTCCGCCAGGACGGGGCGGTTTTCCCAGATTACCTGGTTGGCGATGGTCTCGATGGTGTCCAGCTGTTCCTGGCTCAGCTCCTTGTCAAAGTCCAGGATGACCTCGTTTTCCCCCAGGTGGAAGCCCACGTTGGTGCAGCCGTAGAGGCTGTGGGCGGTGCCGGAGACGATGTGCTCCCCGGAGTGGCACTGCATCCGGCGAAAGCGCAGGGGCCAGTCCAGGGTTCCGGTAACAGAAGTCCCCACGGTCAGGGGCGCATCCGTAGTGTGGAGAATGTCCGGTCCGGCCTCCTGCACGTCCAGGACGTTGGCCTGGTCCAGGGTGCCCTGGTCGGGGAGCTGGCCGCCCCCCTCGGGGAAGAAGGCGGTCTGGTCCAGCAGGACCTGCCAGCGGCCCTCCCCGGCGGGGTCGCAGGCGAGGACCTGGGCGGAAAAGACGGACAGATGGCTGTCCAGGTCGTAGAGTTTTTTGGTCATGGTTCGGTTCCCTTCTTACGGATTCTTTTTTTCTTCCTTGGTGATGACGTTGTATTTCACCAGCAGGTCTTCAATGGCTTCGTCCAGGAGACGGGAAGCAGGGATGCGGGTAGCGGCGGACAGCTGGCGAAACTTTTCCAACAATTCCTTGTCAGTCGCAGTTGACCACTGGGTTCGGTTTCGATACATGCTCATGGATGACACCTCCCTGTTTATCATGTTGATTATATCGGTTTCCATAGATTTCATACAAGCCATTGACATAACGATAAACAACATGTTATAGTATGATGCAAGAGGTGAGGGAAATGTATGATGCAGACTTTTTTAGCCGCATTGGTATCCAGCAGATCTGCGAATTTTTCCGCCACGGTGATGAGTGGGACCCCACGGAGCCGGGCACCCTGGAGGAGCGGTTTCAGCGGCACGACCAGGGGTTTCTGAAGGCCTTGGAAACCTACCGGGACGAAATCCTGAAAACCGCCTGGGCGGAGCTGTCTCAGCCGGAGAAGGAAGGGGTCACAGAAAGCCTGTACGGCCCCATCCTGGACGAAGCCTTCGCCCTGGAAGCCATCCACTTTGAAGCCGGCTTCCGGGCGGGTGTTCTCCTGACAAAGCCCTGTAGGGGCGGCTGCCCCTACAGGGGCCGGGGTTCCAAACAAAAAGCCCTGTCAAAACCTTGACAGGGCAAAAGGGTATGGTATAATAAACACACGGGCACTGCGGCAAGCGGTTTCAGCCCGGTTCAAAACGATTTGCTAAATACTAGAAACCGTCACTTTGCCGAGTGGCGGTTTCTGCCTTTTATACGGATCGTCACGGTATAGTTACCGATATGGACCGTAATGGTAATAGGCATGGCCTCACCTCCTTTCGGAGGGCGTGACCGAAACCGCCTGCCGTTGCAGCAGCACCCGTGTGTGGGATGATTCTACCATTTTCGACAAAACCTGTCAACGAAAAACCCCCGCGCTGGTGATCCAGCGCGGGGATTTTGTATGCCGTTATTGTTTTACAGCAGGATGATCCCTGCGTCCTGGCAGGTCTGGATGGTCTCGTCGTCCCAGATGGAGGCCTGAACCTCGCCGATGTGGGCCTTGCCCAGCAGGAACATGGACAGGCGGGACTGGCCGATGCCGCCGCCGATGGTGAGGGGTAGCTCGTTGTTCAGCAGCATCTTGTGGAAGGTCAGCTCCCGGCGGTCGTCGCAGCCGGCGATGGTCAGCTGGCGGTCCAGGGCTTCCGCGTCCACCCGGATGCCCATGGAGGACAGCTCGATGGCGTGGCCCAGGGTGTCGTTCCACAGGAGAATGTCGCCGTTGAGCTGCCAGTCGTCGTAGTCCGGGGCGCGGCCGTCGTGGGGCTTGCCGGACTTCAGAGCGCCGCCGATCTGCATAAGGAAGGTGGTGGGGTGGTCCTTCAGCCAGGCGTCCTCCCGCTCCTTGGGGGTCAGGTCGGGGTATTTGTCCTCCAGCTCCTGGGAGGTGACGAAGGAGACGTCCTTGGAGATCCGGGGCAGGCCGGACAACTGGGAGAACACGGACTGGATGGTGCTCTGGGTGTCTGCCATGGCGGCCACGATGGCTTGCACGGTCTTTTTCAGATAGTCCACGTTCCGGTCCCGGGGAGCGATCACCTTTTCCCAGTCCCACTGGTCCACGTAGATGGAGTGGAGGTTGTCGGGAATCTCGTCCCGGCGGATGGCGTTCATGTCGGTGACCAGACCCTCGCCCACGGGGAAGTGGTAGTTGTGCAGGGCCAGACGCTTCCACTTAGCCAGGGAGTGGACCACCTGGGCGTCCCGCTGGGCGGCGGGCACGTCGAAGGAGACGGGGCGCTCCACGCCGTTCAGGTTGTCGTTCAGGCCGGAGGCGGCCTCCACAAACAGGGGGGCGGAGACCCGGCGCAGGTGGAGGTTCCCGCAGAGGGTGTCCTCAAAGACCCGCTTGAGCAGGGCGATGGCCTTCTGGGTGTCATACAGGTTCAGCAGGGGCGCGTAGTCAGCGGGGATATAGGTTTTGGACATAGTGATAACTCCTTTCGGGTTGTGTAGACAAAGGGAAGAGGGCTGGTTGTAGGGGCGATTCACGAACATGAGTATGTCGTTAAGTCATCAACCCCCAATTTGTGGTATAATGAAGATATTCCACAAAAGGACTGATGAGCATGGCAAGATACGAAACGATAGGTTTTTGGGAATTTCAGAAGCGCTT
>SFPN01000034.1 GCA_004551945.1 Clostridiales bacterium
TTTAGTGACCTGTGACATGGAGCCGGTTCCCTCCTTCATGTAAAAGTATTATATTTCTATCGTTTTGATCATAATGATTATAGCCTATTTGAGCTCTATTGGCAACCTACATCGCAGAACCTTCCATATTATCTTTCTTAACCAGATTAGGGTTGCTTCAATCATCTCTCTGCTTACCCCATACGTTTATCACCGGTCAATGCATTAAACGGTGATAAACGTATGATAAGCCCCCGGCAAAGCTATTGTGGCCTGCTGCCGGGGATTCTCAACTCTATATTTGGGTGGACTTCTACAAGAAACTTAGAGACGGGGTTGCGGACAAAATCTTGGACTGATTATGCACCCCCGACTCCTTATTGCGTTCTCTTCGCCCTCACCAACGTACTCTTGCTGATTCCCGTGATCTCTTCGACCTGCCGGTAGGTCTTGCCGCTGGACAGCAGCTCCGAGGAAAGCAGCGGGTTTCGCTGCAAAGAAAACGTCGAGCGGATCACTACATCTGCCCGACGCTTCTTGAAGTGAGTTTGTCAAGCTGTCCTCAGGGGGATTTTTTGAGCCACTTTAATAGTCCCTGCGAGAAAAGCCCCCCTCAGGCCATTTTCTCCTGCTTCACAAAGGCATAGAAAGTTCCGCGTTTCAATCCAGTCTGTCTCATGGCCTCTACTGCCGTAATTTCTCCGGCTCTCCATCGTTGGGTAACTGCTTCCCAGTTATCGGGCTTTACTGCCTTGGGCCGTCCCAGGTGTTTACCCTTGGACTTTGCTGCCTTGATCCCCTCGGCCTGTCTCTGCCGGGTTGTCACCCGTTCCTGTTGAGCTATCGTTCCCAGGACTTCGATCAGAATGTTATTGACCATATCCATGACCCATTCCTGGCCTTCTGGGCAGTCCATCAAAGTTGTGGGTAAATCCAGCACCTTGACTCGGATGCCATTGTCCCGGTAGTATTGCAGCTCGTTCTTGATGTCGGCTTTGTTTCGGCTCAGTCTGTCCAGGGATTTGACCACAAGGGTGTCTCCTCTTCTCAGCAGGGTAGTACGCAGGGCCATATATCCCGCTCGTTCCAAGTCCTTGCCGGATTGCTTGTCTGTTACGATGTCCCGCTCTGTAGCTCCCATGGCCTTAAATGCCTCGATTTGTCGGTCAAGGTTCTGCTCCTGACTGCTCACTCTGGCATAGTAAAATGTTCTGCTCTCCATCGTTGTCTCCTGTTCTGTCCAGAAAGGCCCCTGGGTTTTCGGATATGTCCAAATAAACCAAGGGAACCTTCCTGGACGCTGTTCTGACTTCTTCTTCGTTGTGTCGTAAAGGTACACCTTTATGAATTTTTACTCGGTCTTGCCTCCATCCAGCAGCATCGGCAGCTGGGACTTGTACTCTCCGATCACGTCAAGAATGAACTGAGCTCCCAAGCGTACCCCTCGGATGAAAGCATCCTGCTCGGAGATATCCCACAATTTCAGCTGAGTGTTGTAGTATTCCTCCAGCGCTTTCTTGCCCTCGGGGGACAGCTCCTTGCGAAACGCATTCATCCAGTTGGAGTTTTCATCGCTGATCTTTTGGTAAAGGCTGCCCGCTCGGACAGCCCGTTCACTGGGCGAAAATCTTCCTGCCCACAAATCTTCCAGAATGTACATAGCCTTTCCTCCTTACCCCGCAAGCATCATCGGTTCGTCACAGTCCATGCACTTGACCCGGACAGTTTTGGTGGCCCGGACGCTCATGCCACAGCAGGGACAGAGATACTTTCTTGTGCTGGAATTTCTTCGAGCGGGCCCTTCTTCTACGCCGCTGTGGGTGCCGGTGCCGGGAATCTGAAATCCCGTGTACTCGTTCCGGTTAATCAGAATGTCAGTAAGACCATGCTCCAGCACAAAGTCCAAAAGAACATCTCCGGGGGAGGTGTGCGACCACCCGTACTTGTCACTGCGTTCTACGATAAGTCCTCTGGATTCGGCTGCTTCCTTGAACCGTTTGTTGTGATAGGTGCCGCTCCGGCTGCAATCCTGGATGCCCTGCTCGTAGTTGTAGTAGTGGATCATCTCGTGGAGCAAAGTTGCGGTGACAGATTCGATGGGACGGGCCAGAGTCCCCGCCCCAATGTTGATCTCATGGGTTCCGCCCAGCTTGGAAACCCAGGTATCTTCCCGCAGAGAGAAATGCCCGTAGGCTCGGGGGGTGGACTGGATGGTGATGGTGGGCCTTGAAAGTGAGTTTTCAAAAAACTCTTCATTCAGCAGGTCGAAAATCTTGTTCAGATATCCGGCCACTCGGTTATACGAAGTAAGGGGTTTCACAGCATTTTTCTCCTTCCTGTTTGACAAGAGGGAGTGGATACTTTATAATGGTCGTACCCACTCCCCTGTGTGGTTAGTGGTCGAGCTCTTTGCGTGGTTACTTTGGTCGGTGTTCACGCAAGGGGCTTTTCTTATGCAATGGAGAATCTCCGGCTGGTGGTCTGCTTGGTGAACTGCTGGTACAGGTCGTTGTGCTCCTTCTTGAAGGCGGTGGTGTCGAAGCGGTTGCTGAGAACGGAAGTCCACCGGACAATGAAGGTATCGGCTTCCAGCTCTTCCACCTGCCGAGCGGACATCTCAGCCTTGATGCTGTCCTTAATGGCCTCTGCTTCGGCCTGCGCCTCGGCAATGACCTCTTCCCATTCCTTGAGGGCTCTGATCTTCTCGCTGATTTCGATGCTTGACATATCGGTTTGCTCCTTTTCTGTAATGTGGTGAGAGTGCCAGTTGTTCAGGCCCTTCTCTCTCGTGGCCCATGTCCGTGTCACTGGCTGCGGGTTTTGTCGTCGGGTTTGCTCCCTCATCTCTGGTATTATAATAGCATATCTAACGGTAGATATCAATTGACATACAGCACAATTCTACCGGTAGATATTTGTTCAAAATGTATCTCTCGGTAGATATTCCTTTGTGCTAAAATCCTTGGTATAATGGGGACAACATGAATCTCCAGAAAGGGGACAGAGCCATGGCAGAGAAAACAGCCGCTCAGAAGCGGGCACAGCAAGCATATATGGAAAAGTTCGTTCGCGTTGAGATTCGCATGACCGCAGAAGAACGCGAGGTCATGAAAGCCCACGCATCAGCCCGGGGTGAGTCTGTGAACGGCCTTATTAACCGTGCTATTCACGAACTTCTGGAACGAGAATCTACAGAGCAAAGCGAAACCACCCCGGAGGCTTAAAACGCTCCGAGGTGGTCTTCTTTTTGCCCTATTGAGATGGGTGGCAAGCTCCCAAACTAACTACAAACGACACGATGATTTCTTGGGGAATGACCCCAGAATAATCCAGGAATTTCCTATTCTTTCCGATATTTTTAACACTGTATTCAAGGGGGATTTTTTACTCGTCTTATATAGACCAACCCCAAAATTTCCCCCTCACAGCTTCAGATTGGACAAAGGACTGGACTGCACCGCCAGCGTTACAATGCTCTCATCCTGGATGGACTGCAAGTACCGCTTGGTGATATTGATGTTCTCATGGCCCAGCAGCCGAGACAAGGAATACACGTCCAGACCATTTCGCAGGTTGCACTGTGCGTAATAATGCCGTGCCGTGTGGGGAGAACAACGAACCGTGTCCCTCACCTTCGCCTTTTCGTTGGCCTTGGTAAAGACATGCTCCAGGGCTTCCGTGGTCAGGGGCCTCCCTGTCCTGGATAGCAGATAGTTACCATAGTTCAGGGGCTTGTCCAGAAAGTACTCTTTCCGCAGCCGTTCATATTTCAGCATCAGCTTTTTGAGATACGGTGTCAGCGGCACACACCGCTCCTTGTTCCCCTTCCCATGAATCAGAATAACATTGTCCCGAATGTCCTGGCACCCTATCCCGCAGATCTCAGAGTTCCTTGCCCCCGTGTCAAAGGCAATGGCCAGAATCAGTTTATTCCGAGCGGATAGATAGGTCTTGCAGTTAAAGGCTCCAATCATCCGCTCTACCTCCTGATCCGTAAACGCGTTGATCAGCCATAGGAAGAGGAAAGGCCCTGCCCGATTAGTTCCTGAAAATAACTTTTCAAATGAGGTGGTTTGATCTCTTCCATCTCATAGATGCCATACTGCCGCTCCAGATAGGTCAGGCATCGGGCGTTGTTGTTGTAGTACCCCTTGATCGTCCGCTTGCTCAGTCTGCGCAGCTCACAGTCCAGTCTGAACTCCGATAAACATTCCTTTGCCAGCATAAAAAATCACCCTTTCGCCGTTACGCAAAAAGGTGATTTTGGTGGTAGGTTTTGAGATACTTAAAACCTTGACGTATATCATCGTTCCCCGGAATTTTCCCGCATCTCTCAGGTGAAATGCGCGAAAAAGTTGAGAGATACTGTTTCAATCACGGGAAATTCAAATAATATTGTGCACTTACTCCTGGTCCCAGTTGTGGTACACGTTCTGCACGTCGTCGTTGTCCTCGAGCATGTCGATGAGCTTCTCCATGTTCTTGATGTCCCCGGCGTCGGAGCCCTTGGCTTCCATAGCGGAGGCCACCTTGCCGCAGTCATCGGGCTCGGTGTAGATGGTGAACACGTCCTCGTCGGGCTCGAAGTCGGCAGCGCCGCAGTCCAGCGCGTCCATCATGACGGTATCCTCGTCCAGGTCGCCGTCCTCGTTGTCCAGGATGATGACGCCCTTCCGGTCGAAGGACCAGGACACGCAGCCGGTGGCGCCCAGGCCCTTGCCGTATTTATCCAGCAGGTGGCGGACTTCCGGCGCGGTGCGCTGACGGTTGTCGGTGAGGGCCTCCACGATGACGGCCACGCCGTTGGGGCCGTAGCCTTCGTAAACCACGGACTCGTAGTTGTCGGTGTTGTTGGAGCCCAGAGCCCGCTCGATGGTGCGCTTAATGTTGTCGTTGGGCATATTCACTGCCTTGGCCTTGGCAATGACGGTGGCCAGACGGGAGTTGTTGTTGGGGTCGCCGGAGCCGCCGGTCTTGACCGCCACGATGATCTCCTTGGCGACCTTGGTGAATGCGGCGCTGCGCTTGGCGTCTGCCGCGCCTTTGGTCTTCTGAATATTATGCCACTTGGAATGTCCGGACATAGGTATCGTTCCCTTCCTGTATTGATAGATAATTGAAAAAACGCTGGGCGGTCAGCCCGCAGCTTGTCCCGCGCAGACTATAACTGAGTAATTTTATCACAAACCCCTTGCTTTGACAAGGGTTCTCCCTTACAAATATGCGAAAACCTCTCCCTGCTGCTGGGCAACGGACACCTCCACCTGGGGGAAGGCCTCCCGCAGCCACTGGGCCAGGGCGGGGCAGACCACCGTTTCCGTGGAGTAATGCCCGGCGTCCAGCAGGTTGATCCCCAGATCTGCCGCCTCCAAGTACAGGTCGTGCTTTAAGTCGGAGGTGAGGAAGGTGTCGCACCCCATGGCCTTCACCTGGCCCAGCATACTGCCACAGGCACCGCCCCCCACGGCCACCTTGTGGACGGGCACGCCGGCATCCATCACCCGGACCCCGTCCAGGTCCAGGGCGGTCTTGACCAGGGCAGTAAAGTCAGCCAAAGGGACGGGACCGCCGGGGAGAAGGCCCACCCGGCCGACGCCGTAGGGTCTCCCTTCTTCATCCTCGCCGTCTACTTCCAGGGGAACGGGATCGGTCAGGCCCACCCGGCGGGCCAGTTGGGTATTTACGCCGCCCTCCGCCGCGTCCAGGTTGGTGTGGGCGCAAATGGCGGCAATGCCCTGCTCAATGAGGGCCAGCACCTTCCGCCCGGTGGAGGTCTCGTCGGTGACCTGGCCCAGCTTGCCCCAGATGACCGGGTGGTGGGCCACGATCAGCTGGCAGTTCTTATCCACTGCCTCCTGGATCACTGCCGGGGTGATATCCAGGGCCACCAGAATTCCGGACACCTGGGCGTCCCCCCGGCCCACCAGAAAGCCCGCGTTGTCAAAGTCCATCTGGTACCGGAAGGGCGCCTTCCGGTCCAGCAGGGCATAGATTTCCTTTACCGTTGCCATGCGCTCCACTCCTTTTCCAGGTTCGATAGTTCCACCAGCAGGGCCTCCTCCCGGGCCAGGTCCTCCGGCTGGAGGCTGACGCTCTGACGCATTCCCGCCAGGGCCCGCTCTCTCCGGCGGAGCTGATCCCGCAGGTAGTCCAGCCGGTGGGGGTTGTCCTCCCCCTGGGTCTGCCGCCCCACCCACAGCTCCGCCGGGGTATAGGGCTGGCTCTGGCCGCCCCGGACGGTGAGGATCACATAAAACTTCTCCCCCTCCCGGACGATCTGCTCCCGCTGGATGCAGTAGCCGTTTTCCACCAGCCACCGGCGCAGGGCGGGCTGGCCGGTCATAGGCTGAAGGAGAAGCCGCGCCTCCCTCGTCCAGGGAGCCTGAGACAGAATCCGGGCGATGAGTTCCCCGCCCATCCCAGCGATCACCACGGTATCCGCCTGGTCGGGTGTCAGACCCTCCAGGCCGTCACAGCAGCGGAAGGTGATGTTCTCCTCCTGACCGTAGTGCCGGGCGGTCTCCCGGCCCCGCTGCAAGGGGCCCTCCCGCACATCCGAAGCTACCGCCCGCTCAATGCGTCCCGCCAGCAGCAGCGCGGTGGGCAGGTAGGCGTGGTCGGTGCCGATGTCCGCCAGCCTGGCCCCCTGGGGCACTTGGGCGGCGATGGCCGCCAGACGGGGGGACAGTTCCAGTTTGCTCATGGGCCCTCCTCTCCACAAGAAAACAGGGGCGGAAAAACCGCCCCCGTTTTTTGCTTGTTGGTTTCTTATTTCTTGTTGGCGGCGATGAGCTCGTTGAGCTGATTCACCAGGTCATCCACGGAAGTGTCGTGAACCAGGCAGGCCTCCTCCACGGTCTCGTTCCGGGAAGCGGGGCAACCCAGGCAGTGCATGCCGATGTCCAGGAAAGCAGGAGCAGTCTCAGGTGCGATGTCCAGGATGTCGCCAATGATGGTGTCTTTGGTGATAACAGGCATAGTTAGTCCTCCATTCTGCGGGGTGGGCATAGTTTTCCCTCTGCACCACCCTTTTATTTTACTTAAAAAAGGGGAACTACCCATCCGGCAGTCCCCCTTTCCTCATTCTGTTTCTGCCGAAAAATGATATCCCGTTTTGGAAGGGGAATTACTCGGCGTCCTCTGCCTCGCCCTCGCCGGCGGCGTTGTCGTTCAGCAGAGCGCGGATGGACAGGGAGACCTTCTTGCGGTCGAAGTCGATGTCGGTGATCTTCACGTCCACGTTCTGGCCCTCTTCCAGCACGTCGCCGGGCTTCTCGATGCGATGGTCGGCGATCTGGGAAATGTGGATCAGGCCGTCCACGCCGGGAACGATCTCAGCGAAAGCGCCGAAGGTCATGAGCTTCACCACACGGACGTTGGCAACGGAGCCAACCTCATAGGTGGAGGTGAACTTCTCCCAGGGGTCCTGGCTGCGGTCCTTCATGCCCAGAGAAATCTTCTTCTTCTCAGGGTCATAGGAGATGACATACACGGTGACAGCATCACCCACGGAAACCACTTCGGCGGGGTTCTTGATGCGGCTCCAGGACAGCTCGGAAACGTGGACCATGCCGTCCACACCGCCGATGTCCACGAAAGCGCCGTAAGAAGTCAGGGACTTGACGGTACCCTCATACTTCTTGCCCACCTCGATGTTTTCCCAAACCTCAGCAGCCTTGGCAGCGCGCTCTTCCGCAGCAACAGCGCGGATGGAGCCCACCACGCGGCGGCGGGAACGGTTGACCTCGGTGATGCGCAGCTTCACATGCTGCTTGATCATCTCGGACAGGTCAGCCCCTCTGGGCATGCCGGTCTGAGAAGCAGGCACGAACACGCGGATGCCCTTGACATTGACCACGATGCCGCCCTTGTTGTCCTCGGTGACCACGCCTTCCAGGACAGTCTTGTCCTCCACGGCGGCCTCGATGGTGTCCCAGTTCTTCACGGTGTCCAGGCGCTTCTTGGACAGGGTGGCGACACCCTCCACGTCGTTCACGCGCATAACATAGGTCTCGATCTCGTCGCCCACCTTCACAACGTCCTCCGCCTTCACGGTGGGGTCGTCGCTCAGCTCGGAGATGGGGATGTAGCCAGCGTGCTTGGTGCCCAGGTCCACGTTGACCTCGGTAGCGGTGATACCGGTGACGATACCAGTGACCTTATCTCCCGTATTTAAAGTTTTGATCGACTTCTCCAGCATATCAGCGAAGGACTCTTCGATCTCCATAGCGTTGTTCAGCTCGTCGCTCATTTTGTTTTTGACCTCCTTTATTATCCACCCCGGCGTGGACGCGCCGGCGGTGATTCCCACAGAAGCTACCCCGCTTACCATCCTCCGGTCAAGCTCCTCAGCCCGGCTGATGTGGTAAACCAGCGGGCAGTGCGCCCGGCATAACTCAGCAAGACGGGTCGTGTTGGAGCTTTTCCGGTCACCGATGACGATCATGGCGCCGCAGCGCTCCGCCAAACTCTGCGCTTCTGATTGCCGCTTACACGTAGCATTACATATTGTATCAAAAATTTCCGCGTTTGTACACTCTTTTTTTACTTTTTCTCGGCAGGGCGTCCAAATTCTATCCGTTGATGTAGTTTGCGAAACCATGGTCAATGGTTTTTGTTGATTTTCTTCATTTTGAACAAGAAAAACCGACAATTCCTCCTGATTTCGGAAGATTTTTGCATCCTCACACCAGCCGGCCACCGCCCGCACCTCCGGGTGGTCCGGGTCGCCGATGATCACCACCTGCCGGCCCCGCTGGCTGGCATCCCGCACAATCTCATGGATGCGGGAGACGTTCACGCAGGTGGCGTCGGCAATGGGGCAGCCCTTTTCCGCCAGCTTGTCGTAGATCGCCTTCCCCTCCCCGTGGGAGCGGATGATCACCCCGCAGCCGGGCGGGACCTCCTCCACCGAGTGGACACAGGTCACCCCCTGGGCCTCCAGGTCGGCAATCACGTTGTCGTTGTGGATCACCGGGCCCAGCATCACATAGGGCTGGCCGCTTTGGGCCACCTTCTGGGCCAGCTCCACCGCCCGGCGGACCCCGAAGCAGAAGCCCGCGGACTTGGCCAGGATCACTTCCCGCATGTCCCTGCCTCCTGATCTGCCCCCTCTTTCAGGGCCTTGATCTTGTCCATCATCACCTCGGTGGCAGCCCGGTAGTCCTCGGCGTTGGCCCGCCGGTCCTCGGTAAAGGGCTGGTAGGGCTGGCCGATATACACCCGGGTGGGACGGAAGAGCTTGCGCTCCGGGGAAATGTAGATGGGCAGGATGGGCACCCCCGTGCGGATGGCCATCATGGCCGCGCCGGTTTTGCCCTCGCCGATTTCATCGTGGCGGGTGCCCTCCGGGAAAATCAGCAGCTTCTCCCCGCCTTTCAAGGCCCGCAGGGCGGCCTTCACCGCGCCCACGTCGGATTTGCCCCGTTTGACCCAGATGACGAAGCCCAGCCATTTCAGCAGGGCGCCGGCCACCGGCCAGTGCTGGATTTCCTCCTTGGCCATAATCCAGATCTTATCCTTCCGGTGGAAGGAATAGACAATATAAAAGGGGTCAGAGTTCCGGGCGTGGTTGGCGCAGAGCACCGCTCCCCCCGCCGGGATGTTCTCCCGTCCGTAGACCTTCAGGGGGGTCCGGATGGACATGACCCGGAAGATTCCTTTGCTGATGGTATAGGCAAGTTCATATAATGTCAAAGCTGCAGCCTCTCTTTCACAAGGGTGTAGAGAGCCTCCAGGCTCTCCTCCAGATTCAGCTGGGAGGTGTCCACCACCACCGCGTCCTCCGCCTGCCGCAGGGGAGCCGCTGCCCGGTGGCTGTCGTCATAGTCCCGCTGGGCGATCTCCGCCTTGACGGTTTCCAGGGGGACAGACTGTCCCTTTTCCTCCAGCTCCTTGCAGCGGCGGATGGCCCGCTGCTCCACCGAGGCGGTGAGGAAAATTTTCAGATCCGCCTGGGGCAGGACTACGGTGCCGATGTCCCGGCCGTCCATGATGACGCTGTGCCGCCTTGCCAGGTCCCGCTGCATCTCCAAAAGGAAGGCCCGGACCCCGGGGATGGCCGAAACCTGGGAGGCCCACCGGGACACCTGGTTTTCCCGGATAGCCCCGGTCACGTCCTCTCCATTTAAAAGCATGTGCTGCAAGCCGTCCTCCCCGTAGGTCAGGGAGAGGGCAATGTTGGGCAGATGGGGCAGGACCTCGTCTTCCTTTCCGCAGTCCGCCCCCTGGCGGGCAACGTACAGGCCCACGGTGCGGTAGATGGCCCCGGTGTCCACATAGAGAAAGCCCAGCCGGGCAGCCAGGGCCTTGGCCAGGGTGCTCTTTCCCGCCCCGGAAGGGCCGTCGATGGCAATGCTGTAATGGCTCATAGTTTCGTCTCCTCTACATAGCGTGCGGCGCTCTCTCCGGCGGCCCGGCCGGTGCACCAGGCAATCTGCAAATTAAAGCCGCCGGTATAGGCGTCCACGTCGATGACCTCTCCCGCCAGGAAGAGGCCCGCCGCCTTTTTGGACATCATGGTGCCGGGGTCGATCTCCCCGGTCTTCACCCCGCCGGCGGTGATAATGGCCTCCTTCACCGGCCGGGTTCCTGCCAAGGGAATGGTAAAGTGCTTCATGGTCTCAATGAGACGCCGCCGCTGGGCCCGGGTCATGGCGTTCACCGGCAGGTCGAGGGGAATCTCCGCCCGCTCCCCCAGCACGGGGATCATCAGCCGGGGAGCCAAGCCCTCCAGGAAATTGTGAAAGGCCTTGTTGGGAGACTGCCCGATGTCCCGGAGGATGCGTGCCTCCAGCTTGGCCTCGTCCAGGGCGGGTTTCAAGTCAATGACGGCGGTGTACAGCTCCTTCTCCCAGTCTCCGTGGGCGCTGGCACTAAGGACCAGCGGGCCGGAGATGCCGAAGTGGGTGAAGAGCATCTCCCCCTGCTCCTGGAACACCACCTTTTTCTTTTTCCGGCTGCGCAGGGTGAGGGTGACATTTTTCAGGGACAGCCCCTGCATTTTTCCGCAGGTGTCCCCCTCCTCCACCAGAGGAACCAGGGAGGCACGGGGCGGCACAATCTTATGCCCGGCCTGCTGGGCCAGCCGGTAGCCGTCTCCCGTGGAACCGGTGGCTGGGTAGGACACCCCGCCGGTGGCCAGAATCACTGCGCCGGCGGATAGAACGGAGCCGTCCTCCAGGGTGACGCCGGTGACCGCGCCCTCCTCCAGCACCAGGTCCTTGGCCCGGCCCCGCTGGATGATAACCTTCTCCCGTTTGAGGGCAAAGAACAGCGCGTCGATCACATCGGCGGCCTTGTCCGAGCAGGGAAAAACACGTCCCCCCCGCTCGGTTTTGAGGGGGACGCCCAGGTCTTCAAAGTATTCCATCACTGCCGCCGGGGGAAATTTGGTCACGGCGCTGTAGAGAAAGCGCCCGTTCCGGGGCACATGGTTCAGCACCCCCTCGGCTGTGGTGTTGTTGGTTAAGTTGCACCGGCCCTTGCCGGTGATATAGAGCTTTCGGCCCAGCTTCTCGTTGGGCTCCAGAAGGGTGACCTGGGCCCCCGCCTGCCGGGCGGCCAGGGCGGCCATCATACCGGCCGCGCCGCCGCCCACCACCAAGACCGGAGTCTGGGTCATTGATTCTCATCCTCCATGCTGACAAATACGCCGTACTCCTCCCAGATGTGCTCCAGCCGCTCGAAGTGGTCCACCACATCGGACTTGCTCCGGGCGATGGCCACCAGCAGGGCGTTAATCAGGCTCAAAGGCGCCACCAGGGAGTCCACAAAGGAGGCCATGTCGCTTTTGGCCAGCAGCACATAGTCCGCCGCCTTGGCCATCGCGTTGGAGGCGCTGTCGGTGATGGCTACCACCTTGGAGCCCCGCTCGTGAGCGAAGTTAATGGCCCGCACCGTGCGGCGGGAGTACCGGGGAAAGGACAGGCCGATGGTCACGTCTCCCTCCCCCACCTGGACGATCTGGTCAAAAATCTCCTGGTTGGCGCTCTCGCCCACATGCACCACATTGTCGAACATGAGGCCGAAGTAGAAGGACATGAAGCCTGCCAGGGAGCCGGAGGACCGGGTACCAAGGATGTAAATCTTTTTGGCCTTGACAATGGCGTCCACCGCCGCGTCGAAGCTGTCCCGGTCCAGCTCCTCCATGGTCATGCGGATTTTTTCCATGTCCGACTGCATCACGTTGGAGACCACATCCTGGTTGCCGATCAGGTCGTTGCTGACCTCAATCCGCTGGATGGAGGTCAATTTATTGCGAATCATTTCCTGCAGTGCCTTCTGCATAGCAGGATATCCGTCATATTTGAGTTCCGAGGCAAACCGCACCACCGTGGATTCGCTGACGTGGACGGTTTTCCCCAGCTTGCTGGCCGTCATAAAGGCTGCCTTGTCGTAAGAAGTAAGAATATAGTTTGCGATGAGTTTCTGACCCTTGGAAAAAGTGTTCATTTTGCTGCTGATCAACGCTAAAATATCTTTTGCCATGAAATCGTCCTCCGATTTTGCGGCCCCTTCGCCGCACGTCACTCCATCTTCCTTCCTGGAAGCCAAAAGGAAATTTTCAGCGCGGGTTGGCCCCCTGGGGAGCCGTCCGCTGTCTTTTGGGATATTATAGCGCGATTCTATTTATTTTGCAAGAAAAAAATCTTATTCTTGCAGGAAAGAATCCTCCTTCAGTCGTGCGGTTTCCGCCGGGGTCAGGGGCCGCCACTGGCCAGGAGCCAAGGTGCGGTCCAGGGTCAGGCTTCCCTCCCGGACCCGCTTAAGCCGCCGGACGGTCATACCGCAGGCGGCGCACATCCGCCGGATCTGGCGGTTTTTCCCCTCGTGAATCACCACCGACAGCACCGTGCGCTCCCCCTCCCGGCGGAGAACCGCCACCTGGGCTGGGCGGAGAGCCTGACCGTCCAGCTTCATGGGCCGGGCCAGGGCCCCGAGCCCCGGCTCCGTGCAGCCGGTGACCCACACCAGGTACTCCTTTTCCACCTCGTGCCGGGGATGAATGAGGGCGTTGGTCAGATCTCCGTCATCGGTGAGCAGCAGCAGCCCCTCGGAGTCCAGGTCCAGCCGGCCCACCGGCCAGACCCGGGCCGGGCACCCCTTCACCAGGTCGGCAACTGTGCGCCGGCCCTTCTCATCAGAGAGGGTCGTCACCACCCCCCGGGGTTTGTAGAGCATCAGGACCGTCCGGGTTTGGCTGCGCACCACCGGTTGGCCGTCCAGGGCGATCTCATCCCGGTCCGGGTCCGCCCGGTCCCCCAGGGAAGCCGGCCGGCCGTTTACGGTGACCCGGCCGGCGGTTATGTATTCCTCCGCCCGGCGGCGGGAGCAGACCCCCGCCGCGGAGAGGAGCTTTTGCAGGCGATCCTCCATGCCTGATTCCTCCCTTTCATTCCATCCCCGCCAGCTTCTTGAGAAAGCCCAGGGGGGAGCGCTCCGAGTCCGGCGACACCACATCCAGCCCGGCGGACTTGCCCCAGACCAGGTAGGTCTCCCCCACCTTCCGGTCCCCCACATAAAAAGTCACCGTTCCGGCGATCTCCCCCTGGGTGACCGGGGCCTGGACGGACGCCGGCAGGTCAATCTCCGTGCGCACGGTTTCCCCCTCCCGAAGGGGCCAGGCCACCTCCCCCCGGGCCACCGCCGGGACCTGGCGGAGCAGGCTGCCCTCCACCGGCACCTGGCGGAAGGTCTCCCCCTCCTCCGCCAGCACCTGACGGGGGAAGGTCTCAAAGCCGTAGTCCAGCAGGGCCTGGTGGTCTGTCCAGTCGTTCCGGTCGTTGAGGGTCACGCAGACGAGAGTCTGTCCCTCCTTCTCCGCGCTGGAGACCAGAGTCCGCCCGGCCTGCCGGGTGTACCCCGTTTTCATGCCGGTGCACCCGGGGTACAGCCACAGGAGCTTATTGTGGTTGGTAAAGCTCCGCCCCTCCAGGGTGATGGACCGGGTGGCGGTGATCTTTGCCACCGTGGGGTTTTGGAGGCAGGCCGCCCCCAGCCGGGCCATGTCCAGAGCGGTGGAGTAGTGGTTTTCATCCCCCAGGCCGTTGGGGTCGGAGAAGTGAGTGTTGGTCATCCCCAGGTCCTGGGCCCGCTGGTTCATCCAGCCCACAAAGGTCTCCACATCTCCGGCGCAGCTGGCCGCCAGGGCCACCGCCGCGTCGTTGCCTGAATGAAGAAGCAGACCGTAAAGCAGGGTTTCCAGGGTGAGCTTCTCCCCTGCCCGCAGGTAGAGGGAAGTCCCCTCAATCCCTGTCCACTCCTGGCGGATGATCACCGTCCGGGACAGGTCCCCCTGGGCCCACTCCGCCGCCACCAGGGCCGTCATCAGCTTGGTGATGCTGGCGATGGCCCGGGGTTCGTTTTCATTGCGGGCGTAGAGGATGCGGCCGGTCTCCCCATCCATCAAAACAGCGGAGGCCGCGGAAACCGCCGGCGCCTCCGCTGCCTGCGTATGGAGCACCAGGCCCGGCAGCAGGGCGCAGAGCACCCCCAGGGCCAGCAGTTGTTTTCGCACGAGAATCCCTCCATCCTAAGCAGATATTCCTCCTTAGGATGGCCGGTTTTTTCAGTCTTTATTCTCGGGCTTGTCCTTCTTTTTGTCGATAAACTCGGTGATCTTGGTGACCACCTCGGGGATCATCTCCACCACCCGGTCCACGCTGTTCTCCGCCGGGGGGTTCATGGGCAGGACCCGCACGTTGGTGCCACTCACCACCAGGAAGCACACAGGGGTCACCTTCACCCCGGCGCCGCCGCCCCCGCCGAAGGGGCCGTCCTTCCCCGGCGCGGCGTTCTTGCCGGGAAACTCTGTTCCCCCGGTGCCGAAGCCGAAGGAGATTTTGGAGACGGGGATCAGGGTGACCTCCCCCGCCTGGATGGGCTCTCCCACCACTGTGTTGGCGTCCACAGTCTCGCGGATCTTCTGGATGGTGCTGGCCATCAGGTCATTCACAGGATGATTGTTTTCCATGGTTGACTTCCCCTTTCTTTCCGTCGGCTCCGGCGGGTCTCCGGGCCGGTTTGAGCAGTTTGCGATGGTTCCACAGGACCTTGAGGCTCTTGCCTGCCGCCCCCAGCCCGATGCCCAGCAGCTGGGCGGCGGTGAGGGACAGGCCCACCCGGATGTACACCCGGGGCTGCTCCGTCAGGTAGTCCAGGTCCAGGGACACCTGCCGGTTTTTTATGGTAAAGTTGGCCTCCAGAAAGGCCAGCAGCGTCTCGATCACTGCCCAGCCCCGGCCGTAGTGGATGGCCGCGTCGGCGGGGTCCTCCTCCGCCCAGGTGACGTGGAGGGTGAGATCGTCAATTTGCAGCTTTCTGCGGAATCGCCCGGCCGCCTCCCGGACCACCGGCAGCAGATCCCAGACCAGGTCCAGGATGCCCCCCACCGGTCGTTTAGCCGGAGGTTTCTCAGGCTTGTCCGTCGCTTTTTTCGCCTTCTTGGCGGCCCTTTTTTCTGCTTTGGCCTGCTTTTTCCGTTTCTTTTTTTCTTCCTTGTCCGGGTCCTTTTTCCGGGGGTAGACCTGGAGGAATTTGGGACCCAGCCGGATCTTCACCCAGGGACCCGCCGCATCGTAGCAGGCCAGAACCCCCAAGCGAAGGACAAAGGCCAGCAGAACGAGAAGCACCAGGATGAGAAGCAGGATTTTTCCAATCATGGGCCGGTCCCCCCTTCCTCCTTCTGCCCCTGCTCCGGCAGAGGGGGCAGATCCTCCAGGCTAGTCAGACCAAAGGCCCGGAGAAAATCCGGTGTGGTTTCATAGAGAATGGGCCGTCCCGGTGCGTCCAGAGTGCCGCAGGGGGCCACCAGTTCCCGGTCCAGCAGCAGGGACAGGGAGTGGGAGCAGTCCACCCCCCGGACCTGATCCAGGTACACCCGGGTCACCGGCTGGAAATAAGCCACAATGGCCAAGGTCTCCAGAGCTGCCGGGGAAAGCTTGTCCGGCTTCTTCCGCTCCAGCAGGCGGCGGACCGCGTCCCCCCACTGGGGGGCGGACACCAGCTGCCAGCTGTCCTCCAGCCGGATCAGGCGAATGCCCGCCTGCCGGGCCTCATAGTCCTGGGCCAGAGCTGCGCAGGCCACCCGGACCTGGCTGGTCTCGGCCTCCAGGGCCTGGCCCAGCTTGTCCGACGGCACCGGCTCGCCCAGGGCGAAGAGAATGGCCTCGATGCCCCTTGCCAAGTCATCTTGCTTCAACAGCCTCCCCTCCTTTCCGGGGTTCTGCCGCGGAGATCAGCGGCTCCTCCATGGTGCCCGCCAGGTGGACCTTGCCCGCCCGGCACAGCTCCAGCAGGGCCAGAAAAACCGCCGTGACCTCGGACCTGTCCCGGCTGCGGGCCACCAGAGCGTCCAGACTGGCGGGACCCTCCTGGTGGAGCAAGGTCAGCAGCTCCTCCGCCTTGCGCTCCACCCGGTAAGGCTCGTGCCAGACCACGTTCCGGAACTGGGACAGGTCCGGGGGCAGGCTTTTTCCCTGGCGCCGCCGCCAGCCGGCCATGGCCTGCACCAGGTCCTCCCCGGTGTGGGAATAACGGTACACCCGCCGGGCAAAGGAAGGCTCCGGCTCCTTGGTGAGCCGGTCCCGCCCGCCGTCAAAGGCCGCTTCCAGCTGGGACAGCACCGCCTGGACCCGGACCTGCTGCGCCCGGCGCTCCTGGGCCTCCAAGCTGGCCATGAGGGCTTCCATCTCCGACAGGGCCTCTTCCTCCTCCTCCCGGAGGAGCATTTTGGTTTTCAGCAGCATCAGGTGGGAGGCCATGGCGATGAACTCTCCCGCCACCTCCAAATCCAGTTCCCGCCGGGCGGCCATCCAGGCCAGGTATTGGTCCAGCAGTTCCGCCAGGGGGATATCCCGGATGGACAGGCGGTTTTTCCGCAGCAGATGGAGGATCAGATCCAGCGGCCCCACAAAGTCCGCCGCCTGGTCCTTTTCCTTCATGACACCTTTAATATGATAGACCGGCCGCTCCATAGCCCTTACCCCAGCAGACGCATGACGCCGTAAAAGGCAAACTCGGAGCCCCGGAGCATTCCATTTACCAAAACGGACCGGGCCCCGTCCAGAATGGGGTCCAGCCAGCCCAGCCACAGAACGGCCATCAGAATAATCATGCCGTACCGCTCCAGCTGCATCCAGCGGAGATACCACCGGTCCGGCAGGAACATGGCGATGACCTTGGACCCGTCCAGAGGCGGGAAGGGGATCAGGTTGAAGACCCCCAGGCCAATGTTCAGCAGCACCAGCAGGTAGAAAAATTGCAGGGCAGTCACAAGGCCCTGGGTCTCTCCCCGGACGGCCATGGCTCCGGCCACTCCGTTGGCCGCCAGGGCGGACAGGTAGGCCAGCACAAAGTTGGAGGCGGGACCTGCCAGGGCGGTGATGGCCATGCCCTGCTTGGGGTGCTTGAAGTAGCGCGGGTCCACCGGCACGGGTTTGGCCCAGCCGAAGCCCACCGTCACCATCATAATGAGGCCGAAGATATCCAGATGGCGGAGGGGATTCAGGGACAGCCGGTGGCTCATTTTGGCGGTGGGGTCCCCCAGTTGGTAGGCCGCCAGGCCGTGGCAGACCTCATGGACCACCAGGCACAGAAGGATCGCCCCTATGCGCAGGAACATAGCGCCCATGCTCTGCCAGTCGATCCCGTGGGCCAGCTGCGAAAACACACCCATCGCCGTTCTCCTTTCCCCAGTATACCAAAAATCTGCCAGTTTCATCCAGGACAGCTAACCCGAATGTAGTTTGATAGTTGATTATATCAAAAAACTCCCGTTCTGGCAAGAAAGGGCAGCCATCCATCCTTTCTATAAAAATGAGCAGCCCCATTTGGGAGCTGCCCGACAAAATATGAACTTACGCGAACTGGTTTCGTTCCCTCTTTTTCCAGCTGATGAATCCATAGAGATCGCTGAACAGGAAAATGCAGAAATTGGCCACGACCGGAACATAACTCGGGTTTTCCATCGAGGCCAGAACCCAGAGCACAATCAGCACCACATCGTTGGCCGCATAGCCCAGGGCGTAATAGGAGGACCGCAGCATGGTTAGGGACGCCGCAAGGAAGCTGGTGGTGATGGAAATGGTGCTGAACACAAGGTTCGGCGTGTGGAGCGCCTGCAAAAGAGCGTAAAAGCCAAGGGTGACAACAACGCAAAAAAGCGCAAGCAGAACGATCATTTTCCGCGTGAGCTTCTGAATTGCCACCTCGTTTCCGTTTTCTTTTGAGGGATTCTTCGCCCAGGTGATGGTTGACCAGATGGCCATGGGCAGAGTCATGCCCAAATAGGTAATCATTTCGCCCCAATACCGGAACCGCCAGGAGATGATCCCATACAGAATGCTGAAGGCAATCATTAAAATCTGGGCCCATACGTTGCCCTTGGCGGCAAAAATCAGAGAGGTAACCCCGATCAGGGCCGCAGCCAGGGTCAGCACGTCCAAATCTCCCGGTATGAGATTGGAAACCGTGACAACCATCAGCGAGCCGAACCAAATGCCCCACTCTTTCTTCGACAAACTTTTCAGCGGATTATTCACTTTGTATTCTCCTTAAATCGAAAGTTTGGTTCAATTTAAGGCGTTTTCCGGGTCCAGTATGGGGATCCTCCGATGGTTTAAAATCATGCTTTCAACCGCTTTCCTGACTTACTTTCTGTGCTTATAATAGCAAAAAATCCCCCGCTTTTCAACACGCTTTCTATTCTCCCCTCCGCCGGAACAGCAGCCAGGCCCCGCAGAGGGCCAGGGTGAAGTTCCCGCACCTTCTCAGCACCCACAGCCCGGTGCAGAACAAAAGAAAGCCCAGCACCCAGGTGAGAGCTCCCTCCAGCCTCTCTCCCACGTCCGGTCCCGCCAGCCGGGACACCACCGCCTGAAAGGCCCGCCCCCCGTCCAAAGGGGCGGCGGGCAGGAGGTTAAAGAGTCCCAGCACCAGGCTTACCCCGGTGAGCAGATAGGCGTCCTCGCTGCCGAACCACCGGCCCCAGGTCCCCGCAGCCAACGCCAGCAGGAAGCTGGCCGCCGGACCCGCCAGGGCGGTGAGACACTCCGCCCGGTAAGAGAAGAGACGCTCCCTCTTTGGGGAAATCACCGCTCCCACGGCGGTCAGACGAATGCCCCCCACCCGGCCACCCAGGGCCCGGATGGCCGCCAGATGGCCCAGCTCGTGGACCACGCAGGCCACCCCAAACCAGAACAGAAGCCGAAGGGACGCCGCCAGCAGCAGCGCCCCCAGAACCAGCCAAAATCCGCCGGTGCTATGTAGTTTGCCTCTCGCCGTCCTCACCTCCCTAGTCTGACGGGTGGGAAACCTCCGTCCACAGGGACTTGAAGGTCTCCACCGCCGGCTCGCCCCTGGAGAAGGACTCCCCCACCTGGGCGAACACCGCCTGGAAATCCGTGTCGGCCCGCACCAGCTCCCCCACCGCGGAGGACAGCCGGGACACCGGCCCCAGGTCGATCCCCCGGCCTGCAAAGACCAGGCCGAAGAGGATGATGCAGATTACCAGCTGCCGCAGCCGCCGCTTCTCCCCGGCGGAGAGGGGCTCTTTTTTCTTCTTCCGCCTGGGTTTTCTTGTCCCATCCGCCGCCATGGCCCGCTCCCCCTTTCCTTTGGTTTTGGTTTACTATATGGGCCGGGCCTGGGGAATATGCGGGAGAAAAAAGCTTGACATTCTCTTTCTTCCTTACTATAATAATATAGCCTATCCGGGTGTAGCGCAGTTGGTAGCGCGCATGGTTCGGGTCCATGAGGCCGTGGGTTCAAATCCCGCCACTCGGACCAGGAGGAGTACTTGCTCTCATGTAAGTACTCCTTTTTTTGTTCCACAAACGGAACCCACGGCCTCATGCAGGCGCAATGCGCCGTCCAATCCCGCCGGGGGCGGGGAAGCGGCCGCTTGCGGCCGGTTTCCCCGTGGGTTCAAATCCCGCCACTCGGACCATGCGGAGTGTCCTTATAGGATCTGAGTATCCTGTAACGGGCACTCCGCATTTTTTTATTTGTTCAAAATAGGTTACGCCTTGTTTGTCGAATAGCAGCCGATCACGGATGCACAGGAGCTTAACCTTGTGCTGGGTGAGCAAATCGATGTAGGCTTGCGTCATGCCCCATTCCCGCCCGATGCGGTCAATGCTGTTTACCAGCACCATATCCACCTTGCCAGTGAGAACGGCCTGTGTGACCTTTTCCAAGCCCGGACGGTCAAGGGCCAGCCCGCTGCCCTGCTCGGCGGTAGCGCCGATAATGGTATATCCCGCTTGTTCCGCATAGCGGCGAAGTTGGGTGGCCTGTGCTTCAAGAGAAAAGCTGTCATCGTGGGCCACACGGCAGTAAACGAAAACTCTCATACCGTCCACCACCTTATACCGCAATCCCTGCCGGGGCGTAGCTCAATGCTACGCCTCGTCTTGTTTCCAGCAGAATATCCCGCTCGGGGATTTTACGGCGATCCGGCACCTCAAACACGCCGATGCAGTTGTAGTGGATTGTCACCCGCTGATTGGTTACACCGTCCTCCTTGACCGCCGGATATACCTCAATGTGGTCTATCAGTTCGGCTACCATGCGCTTGGTGATTTTGGTGGCGTCCGTATAACGGCGTACCGTTTCCAAAAAGTCATCCACATCCATCCGCTTTTCGTCCAGCTTTTTCACTTCCAGCCGCAGAGTCTTAATGCGCCCGGCGTTTTCACCCTGCTCCTGTTCATAGCGCTTTGCCATTTTCGCAAACCGGGCATCGTCAATCTTGCCGGAAACATTGTCCTCATACAGCCGTTCAAAGAGCGTATCCAATTCCCGGTCACGGGCCAGCAGCGCATCCAGCTCCCGCTTTTTGCGTAC
>SFPN01000035.1 GCA_004551945.1 Clostridiales bacterium
CCGACGCCGGGGACATCAAGAACATGGAGAAGCTCATCGACATGCTCGAGGACAACGACGACGTGCAGAACGTGTACCACAACTGGGACCAGGAGTAAGCACCAGATATAGTTTGAATTTCCCTTACTTTAGATAGTATCTCTTAACTTTTTCGCGCATTTCACCTGAGAGATGCGGGAAAATTCCGGGGAACGATGATATACGTCAAGGTTTTACAGACCTCAAAACCTACTACCAAAATCACCTTTTTGCGTAACTGCGAAAGGGTGATTTTTTTATGCTGGCAGCGGGCATTCATCAAATCCGGCAGCCAGAGCATACAAAGGCGGTGGAAGAAACTGAATTCTTCCACCGCCTTGTTGGTATGCTGCTTATTTGTTGTTCTTGCTTACTCAGCCAGTGCTCTCCAGAGGAAGGTCACGATCTGAGCGCGGGTGCAGTTGTTAGCGGGACTGAAGGTGGTGTCAGAGGTACCGGTGGTAATCTCCTCCTTGACCGCCCACAGCACTGCGTTGGCATAGTAATCATCACTCTTCACATCAGCAAAGGGATTCACACTGCCAGCGGCAGGAGAATTCTGGCTGCGCCACAGGAAGGTGACGATCTGCCCGCGGGAGCAGGTTGCATCGGGGCTGAAGGTGGTGTCGCCGGTGCCCGTGGTGATGCCGTTCTCCACAGCCCACAGGACCGCGTTGTAGTAGTAGCTGCCCGCAGCCACATCGGTGAAGGGCATATTGCTGCTCTTGGGTGCGGGGGAGCCGGCAGCGCGCCACAGGAAGGTGACGGCCTGGGCACGGGTGCAGGTGGCGTTGGGGCTGAAGGTGGTGCCGTCGCCGGTACCGCTGGTGATACCCTTCTCCACAGCCCACAGAACTGCGTTATAGTAGTACTCGCCAGCGGGGACGTCCACGAAGAAGCCCGGCACGGAGGTGTCCTTCGAGAAGGTGGCTGTAACGGTGACATTGGAGGCGGGCATGGTGAAGGTGTATTTGCCGTTGCCATTGGCCACGAGCGTCAGCTTGCTGCCGTTCCCGTCGGTGACGGTCAGGGCCGCCAGGGTGTAGCCGGCGTCGGGTTGGACCGTCAGGGTAACCGTTGCGCCTTCCGCCGCGCTGATGTTGTCAGCGGTGACTTTGCCGTTGAGGCTGGGCTGGATGGTGACGGTTCCGGCCGGCACGGCTCCACCGCCATCGCCGGTACCGCTACCGCTACCACTGCTGCTGGCGGCCTTCTTAGCGACGGTAACAGTTGCAGTTATCGAGTCATCCAGACTATTGGTGACCGTATAGGTCTTGTCGTTCCCGGTGTCCGTGTTGGCAGGGAAAACCAAAGTGGCCTTCTGTTTTGTATTTGTACCGGTGGTAGTAGCCGTAATGGAATCATTGGCCTTGAGCACGATGCCATTGGTCAAACCCGTGCCCGTGATCGTAAATTCCACGGAGCCGCCGGCGGCGGGGAGGCTCTTTGTTGCGGGCGACATAGAAGTGACCTGTCTGCTGGTGTCCGTAACAGTGATGGTCAACGGATTGGAAGTGATCCCCCCGGCCGATGCGGTTACCGTATAGACACCGGCGGAAGGTACCGTCAGCACACCGGCGTCGCTGATCGTAACGCCTTTGTCATTGCAGGTCCAGGTCAGAGCGGGGGTGTCGCCTGTCCAGGCATCACCGTACTGGTCCTGATAGCTGACCGTCAGCTTAGTCAGGTTCAGCGTCTGCTGGTCCTTATAGTCAAAGGTAGCAGTTTCCGGGATCTGAATCACAGACAGTTCCCGGGCGGGCAATGCATTGACTGTATACCAGTCAGAGTAGACCGTTTTGTTTTCGGTTACTATCTTCGCCCGGACCTTGAAAGTGCCTGCCTTTGTGAAGGAAATCTGATTCTCCTCAATCTTGATTCCCCTGCTGGGCAGCAGCTGTGCCTCCCACTCAACGGGGCGGCTGATCTCTTTTCCGGTGGCGTCCTTAACGATGGCCGTCAGGCCATCGGTACTCTCAATGGGCTTTGCGGGATCACCGACGATGCCTGTCAGCGTTCCTTTGACGTCGATTGAGCCGTCAAACTGTTTTCCGGAAACATTGACCTCGATCACAGCCGTGGAAGCCAAATTCTCATTTTTCCTGAAAACCGTAGGATTTTCAGCGGTTGCGTAAACATCCTCGTCGATCAGGTACTTCAGATAAACCGTACCGTCCGTATCTCCGGCGATCAGTTTTGTATGGCCCGACACAGAACTGGGCTCCAGCTTGGCAACGGAATTGCTGTTGCTTTCCAGTGCATTTCCGTTCTCATCCAGCAGAATCCAGTGACCTTGATCCTGGTTGAAGCCATAATAGGGTGCATTTTGCGCGTTCAGGCCTTCCAGTCCGATGGTATCCACATACAGATACTCGCCGGAAGACAAATTATACTCCATGATGTTTTTCGTGGTTTTGACTTTGCTCAGCGCAAGGATCGGCGAAAGGCCGCTGATCTCACTGGTCACGGCCTTATCCACGACCTTAAAGGTTGCGCCTGCGGAAGACATGGGCGCAGTGGCCGTCAGACAAGTCATAGTGGCTTCCAGATCAGTGCTGGGGATATGGTTAGCGAGCAGGCTGCCCCAATTGATGCCGTCACGGTCGGTCAGAGAGGACTCGATCACGGCGCGCTGCTTCAGGTCCTTTCTGGCGTTGGACCCAAAGGTAGCCAGCACCTGTGTCTGGCAAGCTGCGTCACTGCTGCTGGGATCCAGGGTGTACTCCACAACGGTCACGGTGAAGCTCAGGGCGACCGGGCAGTTGTATACCGTGGTCGTCGTCGCTTCACTGGTGTTCTGCTTCATCATGACATTGGTGTAGGGAGGCAGCTCCACGGACACATTGTAAGTAGTGGTCTGCTCATCGGAGCAGGACTTTGCTTCCGACCAGCCGCTCTCAATGGTCTGAGAGGCGGTAAAGGAGACATTTGTGCTGACCGAGCCGAACAGGAAATCGGCTTCAACGCCAACTTCCAGACCTTCCTCAAAGCCGTAGGCTTCACTGCCGTTGATCTCGCTGGTGGCCGTGATGGAGGTGGTGTTGGAGATCTCCTGCTGGGCGCTGACGGAGGCACCGGTCATGTTTTTCACCTGGGAGGCATACGGCGTGCCAGCTGTCTGCTCACTGTTAGAGCTCTGAATGAAATTGCCGTTATCCTTCGGCAGGATCGTGGTGAGGGCAAAATCGCTGAACAAAACACCCAGCGCCTGATAATGGCCCTTTTGGTTACTGCCGCTGGTCTTATACGCGCCGGTCACCACCCAGTAGACATCATCTGGATCGGTATCACCCCACAGGGCTTCGTTCTGGGCGACTGCGGCCTTCGCGGCATTGTCATTGTATTGGTTACGGGAGCCGCCGGCACCTTTGTACCCGTCGTAAATCGCAGCCTCCATAGCTTCCGCGGCCTTTGCCATGGAGCTGGCATATTTAAGAATGCTGGAGCGGACATTGTAGGTGTTGCCTCCTCTGTTGAGGTTGTCATAGGAATAGCCATCATCATCGAGACGGTTAGAATAACCTGTGGCCAGCCCCTCGGCGATCGCCTCGTCAAGCGCCGTTTTGAGGGCAGGATTGTTTATGCCGTGGCCGTAGTCCTCCTGAATGAAGGACGCCAGATACTGCCACGCTGCCGCTGTGGAATAATTTCCGATCGATTCTACAGGAACATTTTTGAGCAGCAGATCCCTGATAAACAGAGCGGTGCTGTCTCTAAAGTGCGTACTATTCGCGTTGAAATACGTAACGCCGTCGACGACATATCGATCGGCGATGGCCGGGGGATCAGCTGCAAGTGCCGTTGCGGGCAGCAGGCTCAGTACCATGACGAGAGCAAGCAGGCCGCTGAATAGTCGTTTTTTCATACTCTTTCCTCGCTTCCTTGGGTATGTAATGTGCGGTTTGTTGATTTGTTTTTCAGTCGGATGCATAGCACGGTGACGGTCACGCCAATGACAAAGGCCAGAAGGCCAATGACAACATACGCTCCCGCGCCGTCCCGCAGCAGGACCCCGCTGTAGCCGTACGCTACCGCCGCTATGCCCGGCGTCTGTACGCTTCTGAAAAGAACGCCGATACCGGCGAGAAGAAACAGGCTGCACGCTGTCAGGCAGGAAAGCAGACGGGTTTCATACCGCTTTCGGTGCTGCCGTGTCCTGCTTCGTATCTCCCGTACCCGGGTTTCCGTCTTGCCGGTCATCCAATAACCTCCTTTCATATCGTTTTCAGGGGAAACTCCCTCTATTTACTAAAAGACAGGAAATTCAAAATCCTTCCACCCAAAACGAGAAATTTTTTCAAAAAATTTTCAAAAAATACAAGCCGCCCCATTTTGAGGCGGCTTGTCACGCAAAGCGGTTATTCCACTGTGATTTTGAGCTTGGGAAGCAGGAGCTTTCCCGCAAATGAGAGCGCAATCAGGACAGACGGGAACAGATAGCCCGCGGTCCGCCAGGCCCCGTCCCCCGAGATCAGCAGGTTATAGGTGGCATGGAACACAATGCAGGCGCCCAGCAGACCCACTGTTCCGGTAAAGGCCAGCCATCGGCGGCGAAACACATAGGACAGCCCGAACCCGATCAAAATGCCGCAGAGGATATGCAGCGCCCCGGCGGACAGCCCGCGGATCAGCAGGAACATCAGGTTTTCCGCGCCGTTCTCCGTCAGATAGCACACATTTTCAAAGGTGGCAAAGCCCACGGCGAGGGCAACGGCGGCTTCGGGCAAGGTCCGGACCTTTGGCTCAAAAATCAGAACGTAGAACAGCAGCGGCAGCAGCTTCATCACTTCCTCGCACACCGGCGTGATCTCAACGACGGAAGCGGTGGCGCTGACGCCATAATATCCCATGAAGAAGCTGTTGACATAGGCGGACAGCAGGCACACGCTCATTCCGGCGATCATGAACAGCAGGAATCTCCGGGTGCGCCCCCTGATAAACAGGATGCACAGCGCCAGCGGGATGGCAAGGCAGACGAAAATATTCTCAATATAGATCATTTCCCCGCTACCTCCCGAAGGGCCAGCGGCAGCAGCACCGCAAAGGAAAGCGACAGCGTAATGTCTACGGCGAAGTAGAGATTAAAGCGGGTAAAGTCCTCCATAAAAACGGACACCACAAACAGGATCATCTGCAATCCCACGCAGAGCAGCAGCCAGCAGTCCATCAGCCCTCCGCCGCCTCTGCGCCGGAGCCGCCATACCGCGAGATATACGATCGCGGAAAAAACCCCGGCAAATGCCCCGGAAACAAAATAGGACGGGCCGAACATCCGAACCGTCAGAACGACCGCCGCCGTCAGCAGGGCGCAGACCAGGGCTGGCAGGGAAAAAAACGGCCTTACCCGGTCTGTCCGTACCATTTGGAAGGACAGCAGGAACAGATACGCCGCCAGCCATGAAAACTCCGAAACATAGAAAACCTGGGGTACGTCGCCAAAAATGAAAAGGTGCAGCACCCAATAGAGCGTTCCCATGGAAACGCAGATAAAAAACAGGGCCAGGATCAGGAAACGGCGGTCTTTGCGCCGGAGCGTCGCCGCGATCGCCGCCAGCGCCGCACACAACAGCACGGCAATTTGAAAACAGTTGTCAATCAGTTCAAAGTTCATTGTCCGAATTCTCCTGCTGCTTCCTCTCATTCCTGCGGTGCAGGCGGTGCAAAAGCACCGTCACGAATACGCCAAGCAGAAAGGCCATAAGCCCCATCAGGATATAGCCCAATGCCGCGTGGCTTCCAACAAGGCTTGCCGCGCCGGAAGCATGGCGGGCTTCCCCGCCGGGAATACCCGCCGCCCATCCGGGCATAAACGAGCCAATCCCAACCACGAGAACCAGGCAGACCGCGATGCAGAGCATATCCAACGCGCGCTGCTTCTTCTTTTGCCGTTCCCTTTGGATTTCCGCTGTCCGCTTATGAATCAATCCGGCGCGTTCTTCAGTCGTCCGCATAGGTAAATCCCTCCTGTTCCAGGATTGCTTTCAGGCTTTGCTTCCCGCGGTAGACCAGCTTTGTAATCTGTCCCTCGCTCTTGTTCATAACCGCTGCCGCACTGCGGTAGCTCATATCTTCAAAGTAGACCAGATAAAGCGCTTCCCGGTATTCCGCCTTCAATTTTTCAAGGGCGGCATACAGCTGGCGGCTGCGCTCCCTGCGGGAAAGCTCCGTGTCAGCCAGCGCGCTGCTCTGCGGCTCAAAGTCCAATTCCTCAAAACGCAGAAAGCGGAGCCTGTGCTTCTTCCGGTGGCGCAAGGCGAGATTTCGCGCCGTTTTATACAGATACGCCTGAAACGAACCCTCACCTGTAATGGGACGCTCTTTTGCAAAAATCTGTGAAAATGCTTCGATCATCAAGTCCTCGGCTTCGTGCATATCTTTGAGATAGCCATTTATGTACAGCGTCAATGGGTCGCCGTATTTTTCAACCAGCAGATCGGCGGCATTTTGCTCTCCGTCCAGATACCGCCGGTACACGGTTTCATCTGAAATTATGTTTGCCGCCTCCCTTCGTGGCTTGATGCGGGGGCTGTTCACAAACGAGCGGAAGCTTTTGCGTTCTCTTTTTGTCTGTTACTCCGACCTGGGAATCAGCTTATAGGCCATGATGGTATAGGTCGGGATGGTGATGAGAAAGCCCAGGATATTCTCCAGGGTGAAGTCGGCGGTGTTTCCGTTGGCCAGGAGGAACCGGCCCACCAGCCCCAGGGCGGTGAAGCCCAGGGTCATGAGGAAGAGCTTGCCCCCTTTTCCCTTGCCGAACAGCCGGTGCATCAGGTTGCCCATGACCCCGTAGAACAGGAAAAAGCTGATGAGCAGAGTGATCTTCAGGGGCTCAATCATGCTGATAAGCGGGAAATAAGTGCCTCCCAGCAGCGCGATGGCGGCAAAGAGAAAAACCTGCATCATGCGCAGCGATCCTTTATCCATAAACAACTTCCTTTCTTTGCTCAGGTGAGCGCTATGATGACCAGCTCCGGCGGGTTGAAGAGCCGGAGTACCCGGGTGGTCTCCCGGGCCAGCCCCCGGCTGACAATGAAGGTGCAGTCTGTAAATTCATACCGTCCCCCAGCGTAGGCCGGGAAAAGCCCCTGGCCGGGAGCCAGCAGGCCGTTGATCAGGCCGGGGATGCGCCACTGTCCCCCATGGGCGTGGCCGGAGAGAATGAGATCAAAGGGATAGGCCCGGTACAGGCTGATGAGCTCCGGCCGGTGGGCCAGGAGAACCGTGCAGAGCTCCCGGTCCGCCGCGGCTGCCCCTTGGGCCAGCTGGGCGTTCATGGCCGCCTGCCCGATGCCCTCCGGATCGTCCGCCCCGCAGAGCTGAATGGTCTGGCCCTTTGCGGAAAAGGGCACGCAGTCCCCTGATAGAATGGTAACACCGGCTTGGGTCAAAAAACGTTTGATGCCGCCAATCTCACCGGTGCGGTACTCGTGGTTGCCGGTGACGTAAAAGGTGGGCCAGCGCTGGGCCGCCTGGGTGACAAACTGCTCGCCGGGCGCCCGGGGCAGGTGGTCGTCCAGAATGTCGCCGCCCAGCAGAAGGGCGTCAGGGGCCTGCCGGGCAATGGCGTCCAGCAGCTCCTGCTGATCTGTTCCGTACCGGCAGGAATGCAGGTCCGTAACCAGAGCCAGCCGGAGGGGATGGATCAGCTTTCCAGTGTTTACCGGGTAGGTAACGGTTGTTAGCCGGTCGGTGCGGCCCAGAAGCAGGGTAAGCCCCCCGGCGGTAGTCAGGAGAGCCAGTCCCCGGTGCTTTTTTCGATGCATCATGGTATGGTAAAGAGCATCCGGGTGTTGGGATCGGCCATGCGCACCAGCACGGCGGCCACTTCAGCCCGGGAGATGGGCGCGTTGGGCCGGAAGGTACCGGCGGCGTCGTTGCCGGCAAAGATACCCGCCCGGTAGAGCTTGTAGACGGCGCTGTCGGACCGGTACACATCGGGGATGGACCCGTCAGCCACGGAATTGATCGCCGGCAGGGCGGCGTCAGGCAGAGCGTTGGCCAGGATGGTGGCAAACTCCTGCCGGGTGAGGGCGGCGTTCATGTCCGAGGGAGCGGCGGAGATAATTTTCTGGCTGATGGCGTAGTCGGTGTATGCCTTGTACCAGGGGGAGGTGACCGCGAAGGTACCGTCACCGGTGAGATAGAGCTTCCGCAGCCGGGCGGCCAGGGTGATGGCCTGGGCGGCGGTGACCTGGTCGGCAGGCTTAAACTTGTTGGACTCCACGCCGTTCATCAGGCCGTAGGCATAGACCGAGGCGATGCTGTCGTAGTACCAGGCGGTCTTGGACACATCGGTGAACTGCCCGCCGTAAGAGGTCCCCTTCCGGAGACCCACGCCGGTGGTGGTCCACTTGGCGGTGAGGGTGTGGCCCTGGGTGGTGGAGATGACGGAAGAATTGTTCACCATCTTTCCGTCGGCGGTGTACCACCCCAGGAAGGCAGCGCCGGACTTGGTGGGATTGGTCAGGGTGTATTTTTCGCCCTTCTTCGCCAGCTGGGAGGTCACCGAGGTGCTTCCCCCGTCCGGGTTATAGGTGACGGTCAGGTACCCAGATTTCACCGTGAAGGTCTGGTACTCGGAGTTGGCATAGGTCCAGTTGTTGCCGTTGGTGGCCTGGACCTTCACCCGGTATTCTCCCGCAGGCAGAGGCTCCAGGGAGAAGGGGGAGGTGGCGTAGAAATAGTACTTATAGTTGGCCGTCCAGGTGCCGTCGGCCTGCTTGGCGTCCACATAGACATTGTAGTGGGTGGCAAGGCTGACGTTGCTCCAGCTCAGGGAAATGCTGTCCCCGGTGCCGTAGGCGGAGGACAGGGCGTTTACCTTGGGGGCAGCAGGAGCGGCAAAATCGGGGAGAATGGTGTCTTTTCCGGACAGGTTGGCCTTGAAGTAGAGCAGGCCGCCGATGGTGCCGTTGTACTCTGACAGGAGTTTTCTGGAGACGGCCCCGGAGTCATAGAGCCGGGCATCCCCGTCCACAGTGTTGGCCACGGCCGCGAAGTGTCCGCTGTTCTTCACCCGGGCCACCACATAGTAGCCGCTGGCAATGAGCTCGCCGATGCGCAGGCAGACGTCGCTCAAGGGGGTGTCCACGGAGAAGAACTCCTGGTTCACAAAGTAGAACCGGGGGGAGAGGGTGGAGGTGATCATGCCGAAGGACAACAGAGCGTCCTTGGACCGGTCCGAGCTGTGGCTGATGCAGCCCTTGGAATCCAGCCAGTCCCGGAGAACGCCCGGGTTCATAGAGGCGGGATCATAGGCGCCGGAATGGCACATGAGAATGGCGATGGCGGAGACCAGGCAGCCGGAGCCGCCGAGGGTATGTAAATCCCCCAGGGCGGTGTTGCCCCAAGCAGGGTCACCCTGCCGCCAGGTGGTGTAGTCGGTGCTGTACTCAACGCCGTTGTAAACCGCGGTTCCGGCGGCCCCGGCCAGGGGGACCGGCAGCAGGGTGCAGAGAATCACCAGCGCCAGGAGACCGGAAAGGATTCGTTTGTTTTGCTTCACGTCCCAATTCCTCCTTTTTAGTGGGGCAGTTGCTTCCAGGATTACTACTTTTCATACTAGTTCTTGATAAAAAGCTTTCAAAGCTTTTTATCAAGAACTGCATGAGACGGCACAGCGTGCGTGAGCACGATGCGCGTGTGCGCAGCACACGGGATTCTTGATTCAAATTTTTAATCAAGAATCAGTATCAGTATTGCATAGTTTTGACGAAAAGTCCAGACTATGGCGGAAATTTGCGGGAAAAGAAAGCCCCGCCCGGGGCAGAACAGGGGTCTGCTCCGGGCGGGGGTGAACAGGGAGGAGGTAAGTCAGTTGGCTTCCTTTCTCTCTCGGGTTTGCATGTATTATATCAGTTTGTGGAGAGAATTGCAAGAATTTATGAATTTTCTTGTGCAAAAACGACAGGAACCCCAGGCTGGAAGGGCTCCGGCCTGGGGTTCCGGGAAACAGCGCTGTGTTATCTCAGGTTGAAGAAGGCGTCCCGGCCGGGGAAACGGGCTGCTGCGTCCAGCTCCTCCTCGATCCGGAGCAACTGGTTGTACTTGGCCACCCGGTCGGTGCGGCTGGGTGCGCCGGTCTTGATCTGGCCGGCGTTCAGAGCCACGGACAGGTCAGCGATGGTGGTGTCCTCGGTTTCGCCGGAGCGGTGGGAGACCACGGCGGTGTACCCGGCCCGGTTGGCCATCTGGATGGCGTCCAGAGTCTCGGTGAGGGTGCCGATCTGGTTGACCTTGATGAGGATGGAGTTGGCAACGCCCTTCTCGATGCCGGTCTTCAGGCGCTGGGTGTTGGTGACGAACAGGTCGTCGCCCACCAGCTGGACCCGGCTGCCGATGGCCTTGGTGAGCATGGCCCAGCCTTCCCAGTCGTTCTCGCCCATGCCGTCCTCCAGGGAGATGATGGGGTAGGCGGCGTCGATGGCGATCATGAAGTCGTCATAGGGCTTGTAGCCGGCCTTCTCGATGGCGGCGACAATGGCCTTCAGGGCGTCCTCGTCCTTCTTCAGGTTGGGGGCGTAGCCGCCCTCGTCGCCCACGCCGGCGGCGGGGGTGCCGTTTTCCTTCAGGACGGTCTTCAGGGTGTGGAAGACCTCGGCGCACATCTGCAGGGCCTGCTTCCAGCTCTTGGCCCCCACGGGCATAATCATGAACTCCTGAATATCCACGTTGTTGGTGGCGTGGGCGCCGCCGTTGAGGATGTTCATCATGGGAACAGGCAGGGTCTTGGCGTTGACGCCCCCCAGATAGCTGTACAGGGGCAGCCCCAGGCTCTCGCTGGCAGCCCGGGCACAGGCCAGAGAAGCGCCCAGAATGGCGTTGGCGCCCAGGCGGCTCTTGTTGGGGGTGCCATCCAGCTCGATGAGAAGATTGTCGATTTCCGTCTGGTCCAGTACGTTCAGGCCGATGAGGGCCTCGGCGATCTCGGTGTTCACATGCTCCACAGCCTGGGACACACCCTTGCCCAGGTAGCGGGCGGGGTCGCCGTCCCGCAGCTCGCAGGCCTCATAGACGCCGGTGGAGGCGCCGGAGGGAACGGCTGCCCGGCCCATGGTGCCATCGTCCAGGTAGACCTCTACCTCCACAGTGGGGTTGCCGCGGGAGTCCAGGATTTCCCGGCCCAGCACGTCAACGATTTCAATCATCTGCTTCATTTCCAAAAACGCTCCTTTAGCTGCTTATTTCCCACAAACCGGGGACGAATGCCCGGTTAGTTTACGATGAGGGTTTTGCCGTCCATCTCCTCCGGCTGGTTCAGACCCATCAGGTCCAGCATGGTGGGGGCGATGTCAGCCAGCCGCCCGTCCCGCAGGCGGACGTCAGCGCCCACGATGCAGAAGGGGACGGGGTTGGTGGTGTGGGCGGTGAAGGGGGCGCCCTTCTCGTCCAGCATTTGCTCGGCGTTGCCGTGGTCGGCGGTGATGAGGGCCACGCCCCCCAGCTGGGTGGTGGCGGCCACAACACGGCCCACGCAGGCGTCCACGGTTTCCACTGCCTCCACGGTGGCCTGGAACACGCCGGTGTGGCCCACCATGTCGCAGTTGGCGAAGTTCAGGATAATCACGTCATACTGTCCGCTCTCAATCCGGCGGATGGCCTCGTCGGTGACGGCATAGGCGCTCATCTCCGGCTTCAGGTCGTAGGTGGCCACCTTGGGGGAGGGGATCAGGCACCGGTCCTCCCCGGGGAAGATGGCCTCCTGGCCGCCGTTGAAGAAGAAGGTGACGTGGGCGTACTTTTCGGTCTCCGCGATGCGCAACTGGGTCATGCCCAGCTGGCTCAGATAGGAGCCGAAGATGTTTTCCAGCTTTTCATGGGGGAAGGCCACGGTCACGTTGGGCAGGGACGCGTCGTACTCCGTGGTACACACGAAGTGGGTGGGGAAGTATCCCTTTTTCCGCACCAGCTTGCCGAAGGCGGGGTCGGTGAGGCTGCGGGTGATCTCCCGGGCCCGGTCCGGCCGGAAGTTATAGAAGATCACGCTGTCCCCGGACTTAATGGACCCGCCGGGGGTGCAGACCACCGGCTCCATAAACTCGTCGGTGATCCCCTTGTCGTAAGAGGCCTGGACCGCCTGGACAGGGTCCGGGCAGAGGGGAGCCTCGCCGCAGACCATGGCGTCGTAGGCCCGCTGGAGGCGGTCCCACCGGCTGTCCCGGTCCATGGCGTAGTAGCGGCCCATCACGTCGGCGATCCGGCCCACCCCCAGCTCTGCCAGCTTATCCTGGAGCTGCTGGACAAAAGCCTTCCCCGAGGTGGGGGAGACGTCCCGCCCATCCAGAAAAACGTGAACATAGAGCCGGTCCAGACCGTGGCGTCTGGCCAGCTCCAGCAGGGCGAAGAGATGGGTGATGTGGCTGTGCACCCCGCCGTCGGACAGCAGGCCCATCAGGTGCAGGGCGCCGCCGGTGGCCTGGCAGGCCCGGATGGCCTCCAGGTAGGCGGGGTTTTCAAAGAAGGAGCCATCCTCAATGGCCCGGGTGATTTTGGGCAGGTCCTGGAAAACCACCCGTCCGGCGCCGATGTTGGTGTGGCCCACCTCGCTGTTGCCCATCTGGCCGTCGGGCAGGCCCACGTCCAGCCCGGAGGCCTCCAGCTGGCAGAAGGGATACTGGGAGAAGAGATAGTCCAGCTGAGGGGTGGCTGCGGCCTGGATGGCGTTGCCGGGGGTGTCCTCTCCCAGGGCAAAGCCGTCCATGATGATTAGGGTAGTAGGAGTTTTCATAAACCTTTCCTCCGGTTCCTGGAGTGTGCGGCTGGCGGGTTTACTGCCGGCTGCAGCAGGCTGCTCGGAACAAGCATAGCCTTTCTTTTCAGGATTTAATCCTGGTTTGCAATCTGAATGATCTTTAAGAAGGTGTCCGGATCCAGAGAGGCCGTGCCGATGAGGCCGCCGTCCACGTCCTCCTGGGCCAGCAGCTCCGCCGCGTTCTTCTCGTTCATGGAGCCGCCGTACTGGATGGTGGTGGACCGGGCGATCCGGGCGCCGTAGAGCTTGCGCAGGATGCCGCGGATGGCGGAGCAGACCTCGCCGGCCTGCTCCGGGGTGGCGGTGTTTCCGGTGCCGATGGCCCAGATAGGCTCATAGGCGATAACCACGTGGCGCATCTGCTCCGGGGTGACCCCGGCCAGAGCGGCGTGGATCTGGTAGGTAATCAGCTCCATGGTCACCCCCAGCCGCCGCTGGTCCAGATCCTCGCCCACGCAGAGGATGGGCCGCAGACCGGCGTTCAGGGCGGCGTGGATCTTTTTGTTTACGGTGAGATCGGACTCATAGAAAAGGCCCCGGCGCTCGCTGTGGCCGATGATGACGTATTTCACGTCCAGGTCCGCCAGCATGTTGGCGGAAATCTCCCCGGTGAAGGGACCCTGTTCCTCCCAGTGGAGATTCTGAGCACCCACGGCGATGCGGCTGTCCTTCAGCAGCTTTCCCGCCGCGGGCAGGTCTACATAGGGCACGCACAGGACGATGCTGCACCGCTTGGCCCGGGGCAGGGAGCTTTTCAGCTGCTCCACGAACGCCTTGGCCTCCGTGGCGGTTTTGTACATCTTCCAGTTTCCCGCAATGATGGTTTTCCGATACTTTCTGTTCATATCTGCTGAGCCCTTTCTGCGGTGCTTACCGGTCTTCCAGGCAGACGATGCCGGGCAGTTCCAGGCCCTCCAGGAACTCCAGGGAGGCGCCGCCGCCGGTGGAGATGTGAGAGATTTTGGAGGCGAAACCGGTTTTCTCCACAGCGGAGACGGAGTCGCCGCCGCCCACGATGGTGACGGCATTCTCCAGGGTGGACATGGCCTGGGCGATGGCGTTGGTTCCGGCGGCAAAGGCGGGGAACTCAAAGACGCCCATGGGGCCGTTCCAGATCACCGTGCCGGCGCCCTGGATGGCTTCGGTGAAGCAGGCCGCGGTTTCGGGGCCGATGTCCATGCCCATCCAGCCGTCGGGGATCTCCCGGGAGGGGACCACCCGGGAGGGGGCGTCGGCGGCAAAGTCCTGGGTGACCACGTTGTCCGTGGGCAGCAGAAGCTTAACCCCCTGGGCCTTTGCCTTGGCGATCATGTCCCGGGCATAGTCAATGTGGTCAGCGTCCAGCAGGGAGGTGCCGATGGTGCCGCCCTGGGCCACCTGGAAGGTGTAGGACATGCCGCCGCCGATGATGATGGTGTCGGCCTTCTGGAGCAGGCTGTTGATGACGCCGATCTTGTCGGAGACCTTGGCGCCGCCCAGAATGGCCACCAGGGGACGCTGGGGTTCGTCCAGGGCCTTGCCCATGAAGGCCAGCTCCTTTTCCACCAGCAGGCCGGCGACAGAGGGTAAGTAGTCCGCCACACCAGCGGTGGAGGCATGGGCCCGGTGAGCGCAGCCAAAGGCGTCAAAGACGAAAATGTCAGCCAGGGAGGCCAGCTCTTTGGCAAATTCGGGGTCGTTTTTCTCCTCCTCAATGCGGAAGCGGAGGTTTTCCACCAGAACCACCTGGCCCGGCTGGAGGGCGGCGCACTTGGCCTTGGTGTCAGGTCCCAGCACGTCGGTGGTCATGGGGACGGGGATGCCCAGGAGCTTTTCCAGGTGATCCCGGGCGGAGAACAGGGACATTTCCTGCTTCCACTGGCCGTGGGGCCGCCCCAGGTGGGACAGGAGAATCACGGCGGCGTTATGCTCCAGCAGGTAGCGGATGGTAGGCAGGGTGGAGACGATCCGGGTGTCATCGTGAATGACGCCGGTCTTTTTGTCGTGGGGAACGTTAAAATCACAGCGCAGGAGGATCTTCTTGCCGGAGACGTCAATGTCCCGGATGGTCTTCTTGTCATAATTCATAGGAAAAAAGCCCCTTCTTTTCTTATTCTTTGTTCGGCGTCCTGTCCTGGAACGGTGCGGGTGCAGAAGCGGGCAGGGCGTCCTCCTTCATTTCTCCTTCTCCGCTCAGCTGGGGAAATTCCAGCTGCCGGAGCGCCTCGTAAGTGATGATCGCCACGGAGTTTGCCAGGTTCAGGCTGCGGGCGTCAGGCCGCATGGGGATGCGGATGCAGCGGTCTGCGTGGGCCTGACGGAACCACTGGGGCAGGCCGGCGGTTTCCTTCCCAAAAAACAGCCAGCACTGATCCCGGAACTGAGCCTTGGAATAGTCCCGGGGTGCCTTGGTGGTGGCCAGCCACAGGTCAGAGATCTGGTTTTTGCGGAACAGGTCCTCTAAGCTATCATAGACGCGAAGGTCCACCATGTGCCAGTAGTCCAGCCCGGCGCGCTTTACCGCCTTGTCGCTGATGTCAAACCCCAAGGGGCGCACCAGATGCAGGCGGCTGCGGGTAGCCGCGCAGGTTCGGGCAATGTTGCCGGTGTTCATGGGGATCTCCGGCTCCACAAGAACGATATTCAGCATGGTCTCCGTCGCCTCGATCCTGGTTTTCTGTCGGTTGATATCGTTTGGATTTTACTGCAAGAGATTGGAAAATTCAATAAAAAAGAACAATAAAGCCTACAAAAGATAAAAATTAAGCGGTTTCATCAAAAAAAAAGGAGAGGTTTCGGAAAATTCGGCTTGTCGCACAAAATGAAGTTTTTGTAAAAATGAAGGAAATCCGCCGTAAAGAGGGGCGCTCTTTCAAGGATACCCGGGAAGAGGAGCGTTCAACCAGGACAGCCGGGTTTTACCGGCTGTTTCCGCCGGTGGCTGGGGGCCACTCCCATGGCCTGTCGGTATTTGGCCACCGTCCGCCGGGCCAGAGGAATGCCTTCCTCCGCCAGCTTTTCCGCGATGGCCTGGTCGCTGTAGGGGCGGCGGGGGTCTTCCTCCCGAAACATCCTGGCCATCCGGGCCTTGACGGCCTGTTCCGACTGGGGGCTGTCCCCGCTGCCGGTCTTTCGGGAGAAAAAATAGCTTGTGGGGAAAAGACCCTGGCGGCACTGGATATACTTGTGGCCCAGGGTTCGGGTTATCGTGGAGGGATGGACCTCCAGCTGCTCTGCCAGCTCCCGCCGCAGAAGGGGACCGGGGGCTTCTGCCTGCCCCAGAAAGAAAGCCGACTGGGACTCTGCCAGGGCGGTGAGACAGCGCTCCAGGGTGTTCTGCCGCCGCTGGACGCACTGGAGCACCCACTGGGCCTGCCGGAGCTTTTGGCAGAGGTACTCCGCCGCCTCCGGGTCCTGGCCGGTTTTCGCCATGGTCAGGTAGTCCTGGCTCACATGGAACTGGGGCAGATCCCAGTGATTGACAAACACCTGGAGCCTGCCCTCCACCTCTGCCACCCAGGCGTCGGGGCGGGTATATAATGTGGCCGGAGGGGCGGGGGCCAGATCCCCCACCGGGTTGGGGTCCAGCGTTTGAATCTGCTGGGCGGCCTTCTTTACCTGGGCTTCGCTGCATCCCAGCTTCCCGGCCAGAACCGAATAGCTCCCCCGGGCCAGCAGGTCCAGGTGGTCGCAGAGCCGGAGGGCCAGCTCCTGCTCCCCGGGCAGGCGGCGCAGCTGAAGCGCCAGGCACTCGGAAAGGCTTCGGGCGGCCAGACCGGCAGGGTCCAGGGACTGTAATGTCTCCACCGCCTGGTCGATCAGCGCCGCCGGGACCCCGGCCCGGGTCAGGCCCTCCAGGTCCGCCAGGTCCAGGCGGCCGTGGTCGTCCAGGGTTTCCGCCAGATACCGGCACAGGGCCAGCAAAGGCGGGGTCAGGTGCAGCCGGTCCAGCTGCTGGTTCACCAGCAGGGCCAGGGAGTCGGTCTCGCCTGCTGATGCAGGCTCTGCCGGACCTTCGCCGGAGGCTGTGGGGGCCGGAGCATCCCCCAGCCAGGGAACCTGGTGAGAAAATTCCTCCCAGGACAGCTGGCCGGATGGGGCCTCCGTGTACTCCATTACCGGGTTTTCCAGGGCCAGATCGTTGAGATAGTCTGACAATTCCTGGGTGTTCATCTGTAAAATGGACATGGATTGCAGCAGGGTGGGGGAGAGCTTTAAGGTCTGCGCCAGGGACATCAGCTGCTCCAGAGACATAGCGTCACCTCCAGGTGGGTATCCTATATTTTACTTAGTATACTACTATCTTAGTATACCACGGAAGCCTGCCGGAGCAAAGGTTGACACCGGGGAAAACCCTTGGTATTCTGTGTGCAGCACCCAACAAGGAGGATTCCATGAAACGAGATCGTGTCTATCTGCCGGAGCACCAGAGCCTGCCCTTTGCCGAAACACAGGCGGAGGCCGTCCAGCGGCTTACCGCCATTCTGGAAAGCTCCTTTGACGGCATCTTTATTACAGATGCCCAGGCCTGCCCCTTGTGGTGCAACCATTCCTATGAGATTATCTCCGGCCTGTCCGCCCGGCAGGTGCTGGGCATCCCCATGAGGCAGCTGGTGGAGCAGGGAACGATCTCCCGGTCCGCCACCCTCATGGCCCTGGCGCAGGCACAGGCGGTGACCATTAACCAGACCTTCAAAACTGGCCGCCGGGCGGTGGTCACCAGCACCCCTATCTATGACCGGGAGGACAGGATCTGCATGGTGGTCACCAACGTCCGGGACATTTCCGAGCTGATCGCCCTCCAGGAGACCCTGGACAGCCAGCGCCAGCTCTCCGCCCGGTACGAGCGGGAGATGGCGGTGATCCGGGAGCAGCTGATGAGCACCCCCCAGATGGTGGCGGAGGACCCGGCCACCTTAAACCTGCTGCGCATCGTCAGCCGGGCGGCCATGCTGGACACAGTGGTCCTTATCCAGGGGGAGACCGGCGCGGGCAAGGAGCGCATTGCCTCCTACATCCACCAGCGCTCCCCCCGGGCCAAAAAGAACTTCATCCGGGTCAACTGCGGGGCCATCCCGGAAAACCTGGCGGAAAGCGAGCTCTTCGGCTACGAGCGGGGGGCCTTCACCGGGGCCAACCGGGAGGGGAAAGCCGGCCTGTTCGAGGTGGCAAACGAGGGCACCATCTTTTTAGATGAGGTGGGGGAACTCTCCCTGGCCATCCAGACCAAGCTCCTCCGGGTTTTGCAGGAGCGGGAGCTCACCCGGGTGGGGGGCAGCAAGCCGGTGAAGGTGGACGTGCGGGTGATCGCCGCCACCAACCGGGATTTGCAGAAGTGCGTGAAGGAGGGAACCTTCCGGGAGGATTTGTACTACCGTCTCAGCGTCTTTCCCGTGTCCGTCCCGCCTCTGCGCAAGCGGAAGCTGGATATCCCCAAGCTGGCCCAAAACGTCATTGACGAGTTAAACCACACCTATGAGCACAAAAAGACCATTTCCCCCGGAGCGGAGGCCGCCCTGCTGCAATACAGCTGGCCGGGAAACGTCCGGGAGCTGCGCAACGTGATGGAGCGGGCCTTTATCATGAGCGATGGGGAGGAAATTCTGGCGGAGGACCTGGCCATTGTGGACAACGGGAATCTCCACACCCCCACCACCATTTCTCCCACCTACGGGGTAGCGTCCGGGGACCAGGGGCAGAACCCGCCGGAAGCCGGACAGCTCCAGCCGGGGGACGGAAGCTTCCAGGACCAGGTGGAGCGGTTTGAAGCCAGGCTCATTGCCCAGGCCCTGGAAGGGGCGGATTCCGTCCGGGGCGCGGCACGAAAGCTGCAAATGGACCCGGCTACCTTCCTGCGACGGAAAAAGAAATATGAGGCCCGGGGATGGCTGAATCCGAGGCCTGTTCAAGAATGAAACAGCGCGTCGCCGGATGCCCGGGGCGCGCTGTTTCTCTTTTGATGCACGTTTTCGTTTTGAAACAAAAATTCCGGTGAAATCCGGGCGATTCCAGCGGTTTCCCGAGCTTTTTGGGGAAAACCATAAAAATAGCAAAATTATGAAAGGAACGGTGCATTCCCATGACACAGTTTGCAGCCAAACCCACCATACCTGCACAGAATAACACATCGTTCCTGCCGGACCCGGCACACAGACAAACCCCGCGGTATTCCTTGCGATACCGCGGGGTTTGTGATATAATATCCTGATTTTATTAAGACCTTTTCCCGCTGAAAACGGTTCCTTCTGGCACAAAAATTGGTACAGTGAATGCGGAAAACCCTTAAAAATAAAGGAGAAGTGAACAGTATGAAATTAGGTATCGTGGGTCTGCCCAACGTGGGCAAGAGCACCCTGTTCAATGCCATCACCAACGCAGGCGCCGAGTCTGCCAACTATCCCTTCTGCACCATCGACCCCAATGTGGGTATGGTCACCGTCCCCGACGCCCGTCTGGACAAGCTGGCAGAGATCTATAACCCCAAGAAAAAGACCCCTGCGGTCATTGAGTTTGTGGACATCGCCGGTCTGGTGAAGGGGGCCTCCAAGGGGGAGGGCCTGGGCAACAAGTTCCTGGCCAACATCCGGGAGACCGATGCCATTGTCCATGTGGTCCGCTGCTTTGACGACGAGAACATCATCCACGTAGAGGGCAGCTGCGATCCCGCCCGGGACATTGAGATCATCGACATTGAGCTCATCATGGCAGACATGGAGATGGTGGAGCGCCGCATTGAGAAGGACACCAAGGCCGGCAAGGGAGACAAGAAGTTCCTCCACTCTGCTGAGGTGTTCAAGGGACTGCTGGCCTGGCTGGGGGAGGGCAAGTCCGCCCGCAGCTACGCCTGCGATGAGGAGGAGGCAGAGATTCTGGCCACTGCCGACCTGCTGACCCTGAAGCCCATCATCTTCGCAGCCAATATGGACGAGGCCGGCTTCAAGGATTATGAGAACAACGCCTACTACCAGGCGGTGGTGAAGGCTGCTGAAAACGAAAACGCCCAGGTGGTGCCCATCTGCGCCAACGTGGAGGCGGACATTGCCGCCATGGACCCGGAGGACCGTGCCCTCTTCCTGGATGACCTGGGGGTGGAGGAGTCCGGCCTGGACCGGCTCATCAAGGCCAGCTACACCCTGCTGGGCCTCATTTCCTACCTGACCTGCGGCGAGGACGAGTGCCGGGCCTGGACCATCACCCGGGGGACCAAGGCCCCCAAGGCCGCCGGCAAGATCCACACCGACTTCGAGCGGGGCTTCATCCGGGCTGAGGTGGTCTCCTTTGCCGATCTGGACGCCTGCGGCGGCTCCATGACCGCCGCCAAGGAGAAGGGCCTGGTCCGGTCCGAGGGCAAGGAGTATGTGATGCAGGACGGCGACGTGGTCCTGTTCCGGTTCAATGTCTGAGCGGGAGACGGTTTTCATCACCGGGGCCTCCCGGGGCATCGGAGCGGAGACCGCCCGGCTCTTTGCGGAGAGGGGATACGCCGTGGGCATCAACTACTGCCGCTCCAGGGATCGGGCTGAGGCCCTGGCGGAGGAGCTGCGGGGTCTGGGCGCCCAGGTGGGGCTGTACCCCGGGGACGTGTCCGACCGGGCCCAGGTGGACGGGATGATGCAGGCCTTTCTCAGGGACTTCGGCCGGATTGACGTGCTGGTGTGCAACGCAGGGCTCGCCCGGCAGGAGCTGTTCACCGATATTACCGCCCAAAGCTGGCGGGAGATGCTGGGGGTCAACCTGGACGGGGTCTTTCACTGCTGCCAGGGGGCGCTGCCGGACATGCTCCACCGGAAACAGGGGCGGATCATCACCCTGTCCTCCATGTGGGGCCAGGTGGGGGCCTCCTGCGAGGTGGCCTACTCTGCCGCCAAGGCAGGGGTCATCGGTCTGACCAAGGCCCTGGCCAAGGAGCTGGGCCCCTCAGGAATTACGGTCAACTGCGTAGCCCCCGGGGTGATCGAAACCGAGATGAACGGCCAGCTCTCCCAGGAAACCCGGGACGCTCTGGCAGAGGAGACCCCCCTGGAGCGCATGGGGACCCCCCGGGACGTGGCGGAGGCCATCTGGTTTCTGGCCTCTCCGGCGGGACGGTTTTTCACCGGTCAGGTTTTGGCGCCCAACGGCGGATTTATCATTTAAATAGTTACTTCGACAGGGCGAGAGATTGGATCTCTCGCCCTGTTCTGGTGGGGATTGCCAGCAGGGTCCCCTTGCTGTAGGCGGAGAAAGCGAGTATACTGTTGACGATTGGAGGCGGTAGTTATGGCCGATTATAATACCCATACTTATTTCGGGATGCGGGTGCTGGAGCAGCTTCCCACGGACCTGCGGCGGCAGATGACCCAGGATCTGCCCGCCTTTCGCCTGGGGCTCTACGGCCCGGACCCGTTGATTTTTTTGCCCTGGACCAAGCGGGAGGCCTGCCGGTACCACCAGGTGTGGCGGCAGGAGGGGCTCCCCCGGCTCACCCGGGCCATGGAAGGGGAGACCCCCACCCAGGCCAGCTTTGCCGCCGGGTGTATCCTCCATTTGATGCTGGACGATGTGGTCCACCCCTGGATCAAGAGCTGGATCAAGGAGGGGTCCTCCCACTTCCGGCTGGAGCTGGGCCTGGACCGGCTCATCGTCCAGGAGCAGGGGCTGGACCACCTGCCCCGGCTGGTGACCAAAGGAAAGGACCGGACGGCCCAGGCGGCGGCGGAGCTGCTCCCCAACACCCAGGCAGAGAATTTCCTCTGGGGCCTGCGGAATATGGACGTGTCCGTTGCGTATCTGCGCCGCTGGGGGGAGAGCCACGAAAAGCGGATCACTGAAACGGAACACAGCCAGATCCGCTTCCTGCGGGTGTCCCTGGAGGAGGCCATCCGCCCCACCTCGGCCTATCTGGAGGAGCTTCTGGAACCTGCGCCGGCAGGGGTGTGAACCCCTTTGACAGAGACGGACTGACAGAGAGAAAGGAGCCCGTATGACCCACAATCAGGAAATCCGCCGGGAGCTTCAGCATCAGGTGCAGCGGAAACAGTACCTGGAAGGCTTGACAGCGGAGCTGGAGGGACAGCTGCAGCAGCTGCGGGAAAAGACCAAATCCCTGGAGGCGAAGAAAAAGGCCGAGCAGGCCGATGTGGATAAGCTGGAGGGCCGGGGCCTGGCGGCGCTTTTTTACGGCATGCTGGGCACCAAGGAGGAAAAGCTCACCCAGGAGCGCCGGGAGGCCTACGCCGCTGCGGCCAAGTATGACATGGCGGTCCGGGAGCTGGAAGCGGTGGAGGAGGACCTGCGCCGCAGCCGGGAGGAATTGGCGGACCTGGCGGAGATCCCTGCCCGCTGGGAGCAGATGAAGCAGGAATGGGTCCGGCAGGCGAAGACTGCCGGCGGCCCGGCGGGGCAGAAACTTTTGGAGCTGGAGGAGCGAATTGCCGCCGCCGAAGGACAGCGGCAGGAAATCCGGGAGGCTGTGGAGGCGGGGCAGGATGCCCTTGCCATGGTAAGCAGTATCCTGAACAGCCTGGAAAGCGCCGCAGGCTGGGGCACCTGGGACATGGTGGGAGGCGGACTTGTGGCCTCCATGGCCAAGCACAGCGCCCTGGACGAGGCCCAGCGGAAGGTGGAGACCCTTCAGCTGGCCCTGCGCCGGTTCAAAACTGAGCTGGTGGATGTGAACATCTCCGCTGACCTGCGGCTGACGATGGACAGCTTCACCCGGTTTGCCGACTACTTCCTGGATAACTTTTTCGTGGACTGGACTGTGCAGAACAAGATTACCCAGGCCAAGGAACAGGTGCGCCTTACCGAGAAGCAGATCCTGGAGGTTCTGGATCAGCTGAATCAGCTGGACCTGGACCAGGAAGACACGATCCTCCAGTGCCGGAAAGAGACAGAAGACTTTCTCGTGAGTCTGGAGGGATAAGGCAACTGCTGGTTGCTTGCCTCTCCGGTGGAGAGACGGTATACTGAACCTGAGGTGATACCATGGAAGCCAATAAAATTCTTCTGGACCTGCGCACCCGGAACGGACTGACTCAGGAGGAGCTGGCCCAGCGGGTTTTTGTGACCCGGCAGGCGGTCTCCCGGTGGGAGTCCGGGGAGACCACCCCCAACGTGGAAACGCTGAAGCGGCTCTCCCAGGTGTTTGACGTGTCCATCAACACCCTGCTGGGTTCTCCCCGGAAGCTGATCTGCCAGTGCTGCGGCATGCCCCTGGAGGACGGGATTCTCAGCCGGGAGCCCGACGGAACCTTCAATGAGGACTACTGCCAGTGGTGCTATACCGAGGGGAAGTTTGCCTACACGGACCTGGACAGTTTGACGGACTTTCTGGTGGAGCACATGGCCGGCGGCCCCTGGTCTCCGGAGCAGGCGCGGGCCTACTACAACGAATTTTTGCCTCAATTAAACCATTGGAAGAAACCCTAAAGAAAAAGGGACCGCTCAGGCGGTCCCTTTTTTGTGGCTGACGAGGATTATGCCGGGTCCTCCTGAAACTCGGTCATGTCCCCCCAGAAGCGCTTGGGCATGTGGGTCATGCGGCACTTGGGGTTGTACCGGGATTCGATGGCGATGGTGTTGTAAAACTTCCGCCACAGAGCCCGGCATTCCAGCTCGGCCTGGTCGGGCTGGTCCAGGTCCAGGTGGTCCACCGGGCGGATTTTCCACTTGCCCTGGGCGTAGAACAGCCCCTCCCGGTGGGTTTTGTCGTGGATGAGAAAGGCCTCGTTGGGCAGGCGCTGGCAGAAGTGGGGCCGCAGCAGGGGCAGCACCCGGTTCTTGGGGGTGATCTGCCCCACCAGCACCCCGCCGTAGTCGGAAAAGCGGAGAAAGCCCTTATACTGATGGGCTTCGCCGGTGAGATGCCGGATGGCCCGGGTGAGGATGAGCACCCGGTCGTCGGTCAGGTCCTGGGGCAGAGCCTGGAGAAAGCCCAGGTAGATTACGTCGAACATGTGCCGCTCCTTCTGGGGCAGGCAGGTGAGAAAGGCATAGGTCATCATCCGGCGAAAGTCCGGGGAGACCTGCTCCTCCAGGGCCCGGTAGACCGTCCTGGCCAGGGCGGGGTCTGAGGGGACCTCCCGCAGGGGGTAGAGGGAGATCTGGTCGGAGCCTGGGGGCAGGAAGTAGAAGGGGTATTCCTTCGTCCGGAAGCTTTCCCCCACGCAGGTGAGAAAGCCGGTGAAGGTGCCGTCATAGACCATGGCGCACTGGGGCCAGGTGGACATGAAAAAGACCTCCTTTTGTCAGGCGGGGAAAAGGGACAGCTGTTCGTACTGGGGGGCAAGGGCAGGCGCTTCCAGGGCGGTGAGGGCCCGGAGGACGCTCTCCGGCCGCAGGCGCAGGGCGGGGGTCATCTTCCCGGAGCAGGTGATGAAGTACTGGGCGCGCTTCAGGACGATGCCCAGCTTTTTCAAAGCCTGCTCGTCCAGGCTCCGCCACCGCCGGGCGGCGATGATCCGCCGGGCCCCCACCGGGCCGATCCCCGGCACCCGCGGGAGAGTCTGGTAATCAGCCTGGTTCACCTCCACCGGGAAAAATTCCAGGTGGTCCATGGCCCAGTTGCACTTGGGGTCCAGCTGGGGATTTAAGGTGGGCCGGTCCGGGGAGAGAATTTCGTCTGCCTGAAAGTGGTAGTACCGCAGCAGCCAGTCGGACTGGTACAGCCGGTGCTCCCGGAGCAGAGGCGGCTTGAAGTCCACCGGGGAGGGCAGCAGGGGATTTGCCCCCACGGGGACGTAGGCGGAGAAGAACACCCGTTTCAGGGCGTATTTCTGGTACATCCCTTCCGAGAGCTTTAAAATGTGGTAGTCGGTTTCCTCCGTGGCCCCCACGATCATCTGGGTGGACTGGCCGGCGGGGGCAAAGGACGGGGCGTGGCGGAACTTTTTCCGGTCCTCCTTGGCCTCCAGAATCCCCGCTTGGATCTGGGCCATGGGGCGGAAAATATCGTCCTTCTTCTTGTCCGGGGCCAGCAGGGCAAGGCTTTTGGAGGAGGGCAGCTCGATGTTGACGGACAGCCGGTCCGCCAGCTGCCCCAGCCGGGCGGTGAGCAGGGGGTCCGCTCCGGGGATGGCCTTGGCGTGGATGTAGCCGGAAAACTCGTACTCCTCCCGGAGAATGGAGAGAGCCTTGATCATCAGCTCCGTGGTGTAGTCCGGGTTCCGCACCACGGCGGAACTGAGAAAGAGCCCTTCTATATAGTTGCGCCGGTAGAAGTCAATGGTGAGCTCTGCCAGCTCCCGGGGGGTGAACATGGCCCGGGGAAGGTCGTTGGAGGTGCGGTTGACGCAGTATTGGCAGTCGTAGCAGCACACGTTGGTGAGCAGGACCTTCAGCAGGGTCACGCACCGGCCGTCGGCGGAGAAGGAGTGGCAGCAGCCGGCGGCCATGGTCTTGCCCAGCCTGCCGCCGCTCCGGTCGGCCCCGCTGGAGGTGCAGGCCACGTCGTACTTGGCCGCGTCCGTCAGGATGGTGAGTTTTTCCTCAATGGTCATCCCAGTCTCCCCCTCTCTGAAAATGGAACGGATGTACGTCGAACAAATGTACCATTATTATACCCGTCCCAAAGGAGAAGTCAAGAGGAAACGGACAAAAAAGACCGCCGGAGAAAACGTTCTCCGGCGGTCAGGTGCGTTTTTGGGACAGGGGTTATGCCTTGGGGAAGCCCTCGGGGATCTCGTGCTTCACGCAGCGGCGGCCTTCCTTGGTCCAGATGTTGCCCAGACATTTGGTGCAGCCGATGCAGGGGGATTCCTCGCCCTTTTCCAGGTGCTGGTAGAAGTCAGGCTGGCAGATGAAGGGCCGGGCAGCGGAGACAAAGTCGATGCCGGCATCCAGAATCTGGTCGATCTGCTCCAGGTTCCGCACGCCGCCCACCAGGATCAGGGGGATGGAGACCTCCTTGCGGATGGTGGAGGTCCGGTCCAGGTAGAAGGTGGGGACCTTTTTCTTGCCCAGGCCTAACCAGTTGTAGCCGGACAGCTCAATGGCGTCTGCCCCTAGGGCCTGGAACTGCTGGCAGAAGTAGACGATGTCCTGAGCGTAAGCGGCGTCGGCCTCACCGGCGCAGTTGGAGTTGACCTTCACCAGCACGGGGTAGTCCTTGCCCACAGCCTCCCGGATGGCGGACAGGCAGCGGCCCACGAAGCGGAAACGGTTTTCCGCGGAGCCGCCGAACTCGTCGGAGCGCTGGTTGGTGTTGGGGTCCAGGAACTGGCTGAGCAGGTAGCCGTGGGCGCAGTGAAGCTGAACGCCGTCGAAGCCCAGGGCCTTGGCGGTCTGGGCAGCGTCCACGAAGTCGGCGCAGATCTTGTCCATGTCGGCGGGGGTAATTTCGGTGGTGGTCATCTCGTTGGGGGCAGTCAGGCCGCCGGTGGGGGCCAGGAGCTTGCCGCCCTCCACCCGCTTTTCGGGCATAAAGACGTTCATGCCGGCGTGCATGATCTGGAGGATAAGGCGGCCGCCGGCAGCGTGGACGGCGTCCAGCACTTCCTTCTGGCTGGCCCGCTGCTCTTCGGTGGCGAAGCCCACCTGGATGCCGGTGGACCGGGCCTCAGGGGAAATGTAGCTGTAAGCGGTGATGATGGCGCCCACGCCGCTGGCGGCGATCTGGCCGTAGAGGTCTACCTGCTCGGGGGCGCAGGTGCCGTCCCGGCGGCCGAAGGGGTCCTGGGTGGCGGAGCGCAGGAGCCGGTTGGGCAGCTCCAGGGTGCCGATCTTGCCGGGGGTAAAGAGTTTGGAAGCCATGGGGATCGTTCTCCTTTTTCTATGGATTGGGAAGCGTTCGCGCAAATTTTACTCAGTTTGCATTATAGCAAAAATGGGGAAGGGTGGCAACAGTTCTTTTTGAGGCGCGCAGATGCCGCTGTGTAGGTTTGTCAATGATGTGTTACACATTCGGGAAAGCGGAGAGGACCTGTAAAGGAGAGTGCCAGGCGAGGGGTCTCATAGGGAAGTTGTTGTATT